>JAZDKM010000358.1:0-18751 GCA_043803085.1 Planctomycetota bacterium | reverse complement strand
CGGCCGGGCGCGGTACGCACAGCTCACCTTCCGCGAACTCGACGCCCTTTCCAACCGCTACGCCAACGGTCTGAGCGGAATCGGCATCGCTCGCGGTACGCGGGTGCTGGTGATGGTTCGGCCGGGCGTCGAGTTCGTCGGCCTGGTCTTCGCCCTGTTCAAGATGGGCGCGGTGCCGATCCTGATCGATCCCGGCATGGGCGTGAAACGCATGCTCGACTGCATCGACCGGGTCCGGCCGGAAGCGTTCGTTGGGATCCCTGCGGCCCACGTGATGCGTCTGCTCAAGCCGGGCTCCTTCCGCGCGGTCAGGGAAGTCGTGACGGTGGGGCGACGCTGGTTTTGGGGCGGCCCGACGCTGCGGGGACTGGCCGAGCGGGCGTCGGATGAGTTCAAAATCGTCGAGACGCAGGCGAACGACACCGCTGCCATCTTGTTCACCAGCGGCAGCACGGGGCCGGCGAAGGGTGTGGTCTACGAGCACGGGATGTTCGATGCCCAAGTCCGCGCCATTCAGTCGTACTACCGCATCGAGCCGGGCGAGGTGGATCTGCCTGCTTTCCCCCTCTTCGCCCTGTTCAGCGTCGCGATGGGGATGACCGCCGTCATACCCGATCTGGACCCGAGCCGGCCGGCCCGGGTCGATCCGGCCAAGATCGTCGAGGCAGTACGAGACCACGCCATCACCAACACTTTCGGCTCGCCGGCGCTCTGGGAGCGGGTCAGTCGGTACTGTGTGGAGCGGGGGATCACGCTGCCCACATTGCGTCGGGTGCTCATCGCCGGGGCGCCGGTCTCGTGGCAATTGATTGAGCGGATGCACCGCGTGCTCGATCCGTCGGCCGACGTACACACGCCGTACGGCGCCACCGAAGCGCTCCCGGTTTCGTGCATCAGCGGACGAGAAGTGTTGACCGAGTGTCGAGAGCGCACCCGCGAAGGTGCGGGTATCTGTGTAGGGCGACCCTTGCCTGGGATCACGCTGAAGTTGATCCGCGTCACCGATGAGCCCATCGAAACATGGTCGGATGATCTGGTGGTCCCGGATGGCCAGATCGGGGAGATGGTAGTCCGGGGTGAGGTGGTGACGAAGGAGTACGCCGGGCTGCCCGAGGCAACCGCGGCTGCGAAGATAGCTGGGTCGGAGTTCAAAGTTCAAAGTTCAAAGTTCAAAGTTCAAAGTTCAAAGTTCAAAGTTCAAAGTTCAAAGTTCAAAGTTCAAAGTTCGAAGTTTGAAGTTCAAAGTTCGAGGTTCGAAGTTCAAGGTTCCGAGTCCCGAGCCGCGAGCCCTGCGCCGAGTTCTGAGCAGGAACCCTCAGGTTTCGACTTTCGATGTTTCGGCGTTTCGACTTTTCTGTGGCATCGCATGGGGGACGTGGGTTATCTCGACGAAGTCGGGCGACTGTGGTTCTGCGGGCGAAAAGCGGAGCGGGTGACTACGGCACAGGGGACACTGTACACCGTGCCGTGTGAGGCGATCTTCAATGAGCATCCCGATGTGTACCGGTCGGCCCTGGTCGGCGTCGGGCCGGCGGGCGAGCAGGAGCCGGTCATCGTCGTCGAGCCCGAACCAGGCAAGTTTCCCTCCGGGTTGCGCATGCTGGAGTTTTGGGAAGAGCTGCTCGAACTCGGGCGGGCGCACGACCTGACCCGAGCGATCACCGTGGTCCTATTTCATCCTGCGTTTCCGGTGGACGTGCGGCACAACGCCAAGATCGATCGACAGGCCCTGGCGATCTGGGCCGCGGGGCAGTTGTGATGAGGGCCTTGGTGACCGGCGGAGGCGGCTTTCTGGGCAGCGCCATTGCTCGTCTGCTGCACCAGCGCGGCGATGAGGTCACTGTCTTCGGCCGCCATCGCTATCTCCATATCGAGCGCCTGGCTATGAGAGCCGTTCAGGGTGATCTCCGCGACGCCCAAGCCGTCCGGGCCGCCGCGGAAGGGGTGGACGTCGTGTTCCATGCCGGCGCCCTGGCGGGCATCTGGGGTCCGCGCCGGAGGTTCTGCGACATCAACGTCAGTGGGACGCGGAACGTGTTGGCGGCCTGCTGCCAAGCCGGTGTGTCCCGGCTGGTTTACACCAGTACGCCAAGCGTGGTCTTCGGCGAGGACGATCTGTGCGGCGTCGACGAGTCTGTACCGTACCCTGACCGGTACTTGGCCGTCTATCCGGAGACCAAGGCCGTTGCGGAGCGCGAAGTCCTCGCCGCCAACAACGGGCGTTTATCGACGGTGGCGTTACGCCCCCACCTGATCTGGGGGCCGGACGATCCCCATCTCATTCCACGCGTTCTTGACCGGGCCCGCGCCGGTCGGTTGGTCCAAGTGGGCGATGGGCGCAACCGGGTAGACATTACCTATATCGACAATGCCGCGGAGGCCCACGTCGTGGCGGCGGACGCCTTGCGCCCGGGTGCGGCTTGTGCCGGGCGGGCGTACTTCATCAGCCAAGGCGAGCCGGTGGCCCTGTGGCCGTGGTTGAATCAGATCATTCAGGCTATGAATCTACCTCCCGTCAGGCGCGTGGTTCGCTATAAAACAGCGTATCGCGTCGGAGCGCTGTTGGAGGTGCTGTACCGACTCGCGGGTGTGCAACGGGAGCCGCCGATGACCCGGTTTCTGGCCGCCCAGCTTGCGAAATCCCATTTTTTCAGCATCGCGGCAGCCACACAGGATTTCGGCTACGTACCGCGGGTTTCAACCGAGGAGGGCGTGAAGCGGCTCATCACTTCGCTTGAAGGCGACGAACCCGGCGGCACCTGAGGGGCGAGCAGGGGGCCGGGCCGAGGCTGCTCGGGGAGGGCGAGGCTCCTGCCGGGAGGGCGAGGCTCCTGCCGGGAGGGCGAGGCTCCTGCCGAGCCGAAAGCCTTGGGCGACGTGGGCACCCCGGCTCGCCGGGAGGCTCGCCCTCCCGGGTTGCCAGGATTCCCGGCCACACCCATCTGGTCTGCAGCCGAGGTGGCCATTTCACAACGGTGGGAAACCAGGGTAGACTAACTGGCCCGGGGCTCGGGCCCTGCCGGTTGGCAGGGTGCAGGGTAGAAAGCTGCGCCCGGCACGGCGCGGAGGGAGTATGTCGAAAGTGGACCGGATCGTCATCACAGGCGTCGGACTGACCTCGCCGATCGGGGACAGCCCGGAGACCTTGCGGGCCAACCTGATTAAAGGGGTCTCGGGGATCACCACGATTGAGACCCGCTTCATGGGCCAGGTGTTCGCCGGGGTCTGCCGCTACGATGAAAGGAAGCATCAGACGGTCAAGGAACGCCGGCGAGGGACGCGGGCGGGCTCCATCGCGATCTACTGCGCCAACGAGGCAGTGGCCGACGCCGGTCTTGATTCGGCAAAGCTGAATCGGGCGCGGGCGGGCGTCTACGTCGGCGTGACCGAGCACGGGACCGTCGAGACGGAGAACGAAATCGAGGTGATCCGCCAGTTCAACTACGACACCAAGTGCTGGTCGCACCACCACAACCCGCGGACCGTGGCCAACAACCCGGCCGGCGAGGTGACCATTAACATGGGCATCACCGGTCCGCACTACACCATCGGGGCGGCGTGTGCGGCAGGCAATGCCGGCTTGATCCAGGGCGTCCAGATGTTGCGGCTGGGAGAGGTGGACGTGGCCCTGGCGGGGGGCGTCTCGGAGGCAATCCACTCGTTCGGCATCTTTGCGAGCTTCGCCAGCCAGAACGCCCTGGCCACGGGGGGAGAGCCAAGCCGGGCCTCCCGGCCGTTCGACAAGACCCGCAACGGCATCGTGGTCTCTGAGGGCGGATGCATTTTCGTTCTGGAGCGGCTGCCGGACGCGATGCAGCGTGGGGCGGAGATCCTTGGCGAGGTCACGGGGTATGCCATCAACTCCGACGCCCGCGACCCGGTGATGCCCGACGCGGCCCGCCAGGCGGAGTGCATGACGGCCGCGATCGAGCGCGCCGGCCTCGAGCCCGGGGACATTGACATCGTCAGCACCCACGCGACCTCGACCGAAGCGGGCGACGTGCAGGAGGCCGTTGCCATTCGCCAGGTCTTCGGCGATTATCGTGAGGTTTACATTAACAACACCAAGAGCTTTATCGGCCACGCCATGGGAGCGGCGGGGGTGCTGGAACTGGCGGGCAACCTGGGTTCGTTCACGGATGGGCTGGTTCATCCGACGATCAACGTGCGGGAACTCGACCCGGCGTGTGCGATGCGGAACCTGGTCTTGGATGGACCACGGCGGCTGGAACAGGTGGATTTCATCTTGAACAACTCGTTCGGGATGTTGGGGATCAATTCGGCGGTGGTGGTGAAGCGTTTCGCGGCCTGAGCCGCCGAAGGGGGTGTTTGGAACGGAAGCGAGCGAGGTGTTGAGGGACAGCATGACGCGTGAGCAAATCAAGGAGATCGTGTTGAACATCATCGCGGTGGTGGCGCCGGATGCGGACCTGTCCAACCTAAAGGGCGACGTTCGCCTGCGCGACCAACTGGAGATGGACTCCATGGACTTCCTCGATATCGTGATGGAGCTGCGCAAGCGATACAAGATCGAGGTGCCCAAGGAGGACTACCCGCGCTTGTCCACGCTGGACGGGTGTGCCGAGTACCTCATGCCGCGGCTGCAAACCGTGGCCGCCGGCTGAGAACCGGGCTGGAAGCCGTGCGGGACGGGTTTCCAGTCGTTCATGGACAGGCTGGAAAGCGTGTCCCCCATCTAGAGACGGGCCCGCCATGCACTACGATGTGGTCATCATTGGCGCGGGCCTGTCCGGGCTGGCGGCCGGAATTCGACTGGCCTACTTTGATAAGAAGGTGTGCGTTCTTGAGCGCCACGAGGTTTACGGCGGGCTGAGCTCCTTTTATACCCTGGGCGGTCGTTCGTTCGACGTTGGCCTGCACGCCCTGACCAACTACGCCCCACCCGAGGCGCGGTCGGCCCCGCTTTCCAAACTGTTCCGCCAACTGCGCTTGGACCGCACGGAGTTCGAGCTTTGTCCTCAGCGGCACTCGGAGATTCGTTTCCCCGGTTGCACGCTGCGCTTTACCAACGACTTGGCCGTGCTCATGCAGGAGGTGGCCGAGAAGTTTCCCCGGGCGGTCGACGGTTTCCGCCGTTTCGTCGCGGCAATGCGCAGCTACGACGACCTGCGCTTCGACGTGCCGTGGCGGTCGGTGCGCGAAGTCCTCGGGGCGGCCCTGAGCGATCGGCGGCTCGTCGAGATGCTGCTTTGCCCGGTGATGTACTACGGCAGTGCCGAAGAGCACGACATGGATTTCACCTCGTTCGTCACCCTGTTCAAGAGCATCTTCTGCGAGGGGCTGGCGCGACCGCGAACGGGCATCCGGGCCATCCTGCGAGCGCTGGTCAAGAAGTATCGCGCGTGCGGGGGGAAGCTGCGGACTAAGTGCGGCGTCGAGCGGCTGATCACCGACGGTACGCGGGTGACCGAGTTGGAGTTGCAGTCCGGCGAGCGCGTCACGGCAGACACGGTGCTCTCCTCGGCGGGCTACTTCGAGACCCTGCAACTATGTTCGGACACGCGCGAACCGCCTCCGCAGGAGGAGGTGGGGAAGCTGTCCTTCTTTGAGTCGATCGCCATCACGGACGTACCGCCCGCGCAGCTCGGGCTGGACGCGGCTATCATCTTCTTCAACGACAGCCCGACGTTTACCTATGCCAAGCCGGAGGCCCTGGTCGACGTGCGGAGCGGGGTGGTGTGCTGCCCCAACAACTTCGAGCGCCATGAGGACCTGCCCGAAGGGACGGTGCGTCTTACCGTGTTGGCCGATTTTGAGCGCTGGTCCGGCCTTGACGAGAAAACGTACGTCCGGGCGAAACGGGAATGCTACGACCAGATCATCACTCACGCCGTGGGTCTGGGGGCAGTGCCCGATTTCCGCGAGCGCGTGATCTATACGGACACCTTCACTCCCCGGACCATCCGCAAGTACACCGGGCGCATCAACGGGGCGGTCTATGGAGCCCCCCGCAAGATCCGCGACGGCCGGACACGCTACAAAAACCTGTTCATCTGCGGGACGGACCAGGGCTTCCTGGGTATCATCGGGGCCATGCTGAGCGGGATTTCGATGGCGAACCTGCACGTACTCTCAAACGAGTTGTAGTAGGGTGGGCAGTGCTCATCCTGTAAAACACTATGGCCAAGGATGCGTTGAAGAACATCCGCGACTACTACGACATCATCGTCATCGGCAGCGGACTGGCGGGCCTGACCGCCGCCAACGTGCTGGCCAAGCACGGGCACACGGTGCTGCTGCTCGAACAGCACTATAACTTCGGCGGGCTGGCCACCTGGTTTCGCCGCAAGGGCGGCCACATCTTCGATATCTCGCTGCACGGCTTTCCGGTAGGCATGATCAAGAGTTGCCGCAAGTACTGGACGCAGGAAATCGCCGACTCCATCGTGCAACTCAAAGGCATCCGCTTCGACAACCCGCAGTTCCAACTGGAGACCACCTACGACCGGGCCGACTTCACCCGCCTGCTCGTGGAGCGGTTCGGGGTGGAACGGCAGACGCTTGACCGTTTCTTCGACGCCGCCCGGGCCATGGATTTCTACGACGACCGGACTCTGACCACTGCGGAGTTCTTCGAGCGTTTCTTCCCCGGCCGTAGCGACGTGGTCCGGCTGCTCATGGAGCCGATCACCTACGCCAACGGCTCGACCTTGGAGGACCCGGCCATTACGTATGGCATCGTGTTCTCCAACTTCATGAGCAAGGGGGTCTATATTTTCCGGGGCGGCACCGACAAGCTGATCCACCTGATGAAAACCGAGCTAAAACAGAATGGCGTGGAGTTGCGGCAGAGGGTCCAGGTGCAGCGCGTGCTGGTAGAAGGGCGCGAGGTCAAAGGGGTCATCGCCAACGACCGGCGTATAGCGTGTGGCGCCGTGGTCTCCAACGCGAACCTCAGGACGACGATCGGCAAACTGGTGGGCTACGAACGGTTCGGCCGCGACTTCGTCGAGACCGCCGAGGCGGTGAAGCTGAACAACAGCAGTTGTCAGGTGTACATGGGCCTGCGTAAGGGTGTGACCGTTGATTACATCGGGGACCTCATCTTCTCCTCCACTGCACCAGAATTCGATACCACCGCAATGTCCGGAATGAACCCCACCAGCCGCACGTTTTCGATGTACTACCCCGACATTCGACCTGGGTCGGACCGGTACTCCATTGTTTCCTCCAGCAATGCGAACTATGACGACTGGGCCGGGCTCTCCGATGAGGAATACCGCGCCGCCAAGCAACATTTGATCGAGAACACCCTGAAGGCCCTGGAAAGGTACATTCCGGACGTTCGGGACAAGCTCGACCACGTGGAAGCCTCGACGCCGAAGACCTTTCAGTATTACACGCAGCATGCGGCCGGGGCGACGTTCGGCACCAAGTTCGAGGGTTTGGCGGTGAGCATGGATCTGCCCAAGCAGATCGGCGGGTTGTTCCACGCCGGTTCGGTGGGGATCATCATGTCCGGCTGGCTGGGGGCGATCAACTACGGCGTCATCGTGGCCAACGAGGTCGATGCGTTCGTGTCCGCTCAGCCCGTAGGGCGGGTTTCATCCACCGAATCGTTGCGGCGGGCAGAGCCCGCCCTACGTCCTCAGCCCTCAGCCCTTGAAGACCGCTCCCTTACGGTCGCGGCTCGTTCTTCCGACTCAGCACTCGGCACCAAGCACTCACCTTTGGAGGGCGCGGGGTGAACCCACGGTCGGGCCTGGCGTTGATCCCGCATCGTCCACCCTTCTTATTCGTGGACGAAATCGTCGAACTGACCGCGGCCCGCATCGTGACGAAGATGTGGGCCGATCCCGACGCGGACTACTTCAAGGGGCATTACCCCGGTCACCCGGTGATGCCGGGCGTGCTGATTTGCGAGTGCGTTTTTCAGGCCGGTGCCGCCCTCGTCGTGCATCGGGTCGGTGCCGAGAAGGCCAAGGGGGCGGTGCCCGTCCTGACGCGCATCAAAGAAGCGAAATTCAAGCACATCGTTCGGCCGGGGCAGACGCTCTGCGTGGAGGCGGTCTTTGACGACGAGTTGGGCGGCGCGTATTACCTGACCGGGCTGGTGACCGTCGAGGGCCGGAAGGTCTTGCGGGTCGCCTTCGTGTGCATGCTGGCCGAGGAGACGCCGCTGGAGGACCGCAGGTGAGCTTTCTGGACCTGGAAAACAAGACCCTCGTCGTGTTCGGGGTGGCGAACAAGCGTAGCGTCGCATACCACGTGGCCCGCGTGTTGGAGGAGGAGGGCGCGACGGTGGTGTACAGCGTGCAATCTCCGCAGCACCGGGCGGCCCTGGCGGGCCTGCTGGAGGGGCGCGAGGTCCACGTCTGCGATGTCGAGCACGAGGACCGGATTGCCGCCCTGGCGGACGCGATCCGTGAGAGGCATGCGTGCGTCCATGGGCTGGTCCATGCGATCGCCTTTGCCAACTATGCCTCGCACTCGGGCGTGTTCCACGAGGTGCGGCGGGAGGATTTTCTGCAGGCGGTCAGCGTTTCATGTTATTCACTGATCGCCATCGCCAAGGCGTTCAAAACGCTGCTCCACGAACGGGCGAGCGTGGTCACCATCTCCATCTCCTGCACGCACATGGCGGCGGAGAGCTACGGGTACATGGCCCCGGCCAAGGCGGCCTTGGACTCGACCATCGCGTTTCTGGCCAAGTCGTTCAGTCGTTTCGGCCGAGTGCGGTTCAACGCGGTCCGCGCCGGGCTGCTCAAGACCAGCGCCTCAGCGGGCATCCCGGGCTACGTCGACAACTATCTCTACGCGGAACAGGTGACCCTCCGCAAGCAGGCCCTGACTACCGCGGAGGTCGCGAACGTGGTCGCGTTCTTGTTGAGCGAGCGCTCCAGCGGCATCAACGGTCAGGGGCTGGTTACCGACTGCGGCATGGGCATCAACTACTTTGACGCGGAGGTGGTCAAAGCCGCCGTCGCGGGCCTCCGGCCCACGGAGCCACAATGATTTCTCAGCGTGGGGACCCCGGCCTTTCCGGTCCGGAAAGGATGGGGGGAGCACGCGATGCCCCCTGCGCTTGACCTGCCTACGTGAATCGTCCACCATGTTCGCGCGTCGACGCGGCTGACGGTCCTCCTGGTGGAGAGCGTCCGGGATGGGGACTTGGCGGTTGGGGATCGCGGGGGTCGTGGTGCTGGCGGCGCTGTGGTGGCTGTACCCCAGGCCTGGCGCCGAACATCCCACAGACGTCACCGAGGTGACCATCTGGTTCAACGGCCCCATCGAAGACCGACACATCGACGTTATCGACGCCTTCGAGCGCGAGTTCACCGAGTATCGCGGTCTGCTGGGCTCCAGCGCGGTGCAGACCGGGCTGGAAGGCGAGGGCAACCCGCAACGGCTGATGTGCGGGGTCGCGGGGGGCGTGCCGCCGGAGGTGGTGGAGTACGATCGTTTCGCCATCTGCCAGTGGGCGGCCCGCGGCGCATTCCTTGACCTGAACGAGTTTATCCAGAAAGACCTGCGCCGTCTGGACGAGGACGAGCACAGGCTGGAGGCGCTCAAACAGCAAGGAGCCGCCCCCGCCGAGATCGAGAAACAGGAAGTCCTCGTAGCGCGGATGAAGGAGTACGCCATCCGCCCGGAGGACTACTACCCTGCGACGTGGGACGAGTGTACTTACCAGGGCCGGCAGTACGGCATCCCGAATTACATGGATACCCGGGTGCTGTACTACAACAGCGATCTGCTGATTCAAGCTGAATTTGTGGATGCCGACGGTCATCCCCGTCCCCCGGACACCTGGGAGCAAATCATCACCAAGCGGGTCCAGGTCGAGGACGCCACGGTTGACGGATCCGTCATCCGCAGCGCAGCGGCGGACTTCGTGGCGGCCGGCGTGTGCGAAGGCGATACCGTGTCCCACATCTCCACGGATGGCGGGGTGACCCGGTGTCTGGTGGAGCGCGTGGTCGGCCCGCATGAGCTGACCGTGCGCAGTGCCTACCCCAGTAAGAAGCTCAAGCTGCCCTCCGGGGCCGGCGAACACGTCAAGGTCTTTGACCAAGACAGCTACGCCATCAAGCTCAGCCACTGGGACGACGAAGGGCGGATGAAAGTCGTCGGTTTCGAGCCGCAGCACGGCAACGGCTGGCTGTTCCACTATGGGTGGCTGAACGGCGGCGAGTTCATGAGCGCCGACGGACGGAGTTGCACTCTGGACGATCCGCGCATCGCCGAGGCCCTACAGTTCACCACCGATGTTTATGACGCGATGGGCGGGCTCAGCGCCGTCAACGCCTTCAAGAAGTCCTTTCAGGCCTACGCCCAAGACCCCTTCTTCCAGAACCAGATCGCCCTGTTCATTCATGGCGACTGGTTCCTGCGCGACCTGGCCCGCTATGCCCGGGACATGCGTTTTGGCACCTATCCGCCACCCGTGCCGCAGCGACAACTCGAGGCGGGCCAACGTTACGGTACCTGGATCGGCGGCTTCGCCTGGTGTGTCCCGTCCACCTGCCCGCCGGACAAACGCGACGCGGCGTGGGCCTTGGTGAAGTTCCTGTCCTCCGCCGCCAAGGGCGGCAAGGTCATGAACGAACACGACGCCCAGCGCGAGCGGGCCCAGGGGCGCCTCTATATCCCGCGACTCATGGCCAACAAGAAACTCACGCGGATGCAGCTCGAGGCTTACGTGGACATCGCCGAAATGCCCGAGCGCGTCCGCCAGGCCGTCCACAGCCACATCGACCTGCTCCCTTATGCCCGGTATCGCCCGGTATCGCCCGCGGGGTTGAAGCTGTGGAACGGCCAGGCAGACGCGCAGGACTTGGCCTGGAACCACCACTATACGCCAGCCGGCGCCCTGAAGGTTCAAACCGCCAAGGTGCAGCAGGAATTGGATCGCTTCCTGAGCCCACCGGCCGGTCCGAAGATGCACTGGAAATACCTGGTGTGGGGGTACCTGGTCTTGCTGATCGGGACCGCGGGTTGGGTCTATTGGCGGTACCAACGCTGGCACCCGGCCGGCGGCATCTATCGCCGGGAATGGTACACCGGGTTGGCGTTCGCGGCCCCGTGGATGCTTGGGTTCATCGTGCTCAGCGGAGGTCCGATGGTGTTTTCGCTGATGATGAGTACCACGGACTACGACGTGATCAACCCCGCCACGTTCGTTGCCGCCGACAACTACCGGGAGATGCTGACCACGGACTGGGCCAACGTCGGCGGAGTGCGGCAGGCGCTCGGCAACACGCTGTTCATGGGCATCGGGCTGCCCATCGGTATGGCGGTCGGGCTCGGGCTGGCCATGCTGCTGAACCTGAACGTCAAGGCGATAAGCGTCTACCGCACGACGTTTTTCCTGCCTGCGATCATGCCGGTCGTCGCGGCTTCGGTGCTCTGGATCTGGGTATTCAATGCCCAGAATGGTCTGTTGAACTGGTTGCTCCACCTGAGCGGCCTCGAATCGTTGTTGGATTACCTCGGCGTCAGGACACCGATCAGTTGGCTGACGGACAAGACCTACTCCAAGCCGGCGCTGATTATTATGGGCTTGTGGGGTGCGGGGGCCGGTATGATCATCTGGCTGGCCGGGCTGAAAGAAATTCCCAAGTATTTGTACGAAGCAGCGGCCCTGGACGGGGCCGGCCCGATCCGCCGGTTCTTCCTGGTGACCCTGCCCATGCTGTCGCCGTACATCCTGTTCAATCTGATCATGGGCTTGATCGGCACGTTCCAGATCTTCACCCAGGCTTACATCATGACGCGCAACGGCTCGCCGGAGCGTTCCACGTACTTCTACGTCTATAAGTTGTTCGACGAGTGCTTTTCTTTCTTCCGCCTTGGATACGGAGCGGCGATGGCCTGGGTGCTGTTCGTGATCGTGATTCTGCTCACGCTGGTCAATATGATCTTCTCGAAGAAGTGGGTGCACTACGCAGGAGAGTGAACCGAATGGAGAATGGAGAATGGAGAATGGAGAATGAAGAGACGTGCGCGGGCCACAGGCCTGCGATTCGCAGCAGCTTTCCTGCGCGTATCTTCCTCCTCCATTCTCCATTCTCCAGGCTCCGTTGCGTCGGCTGAAGACTATGGACCGCAGGAGACCCGCCTGGAAGTCGTTGCTGCTGCACGCCGCGCTCATCGGCGGGTCGGTGGTGTTTGCGCTGCCATACGTCTGGCTGGTGGGTACGAGCTGGAAGCTGGACAAGGAGGTGCAGTCGGCCAAGATCACCATCTTCCCGCAGAAACCCATCCCGCATGCGGTCAGCCCGTACCTGGACGACCGGCAGTTTGTCGCCATGGAACGGCCCGAGAACGTGGGCCGGCACTTGTGGAACTTCTGGATGCGCCGCGCAGTGGAGGAGGAATTGGGACGGGCCGTCGAGACCTGGCTAGCGGCCGCGGACGATGACCGGATCGGCGGGCTGGATCCCGCGACGCTGTGGCGTGAGTTAAGCAAGGGTTTGTTCGCCCGGTTGCGGGTCTTGTTGCCGTACGATGCGTGGCAGGCGGAGGAAGGCACGTTCCGGCAGGCCGTGGCCGGGGCCCTTCGGCCGGAGTTCGTAGCGGATGCGTTCAATCAGTCGTACCGCTATCTGGCCCTGGGCAAGATACTGGTGAAGGACCGCAATTACCTCATCCACGACCTGACCGGTCAGACCCCCGTCGAGCAACTCTGGAAGGTCGAATCCGGTCCGGTGCGGATCGAGCCCCGGGTCGAAGCCGGCCGGCCGGTGGGCGTCCTGCACTACGACTTCTCCAAAGGTGATGCCTTCGAGGTCTCCACCCTGCTTGAGCTGCCGTTCGATTTCGCCGACTTCAAGCGTCTCTCGTTGAGCTTCCGGCGGGACCAGACCTGGCACGAGCTGCGCGTGCTGATGGAAGTCGATGGCCGCCTGCTGCGCTCGGCCGCGCCGAAGTACCTGGGCGAGGATACCTGGTGGGAGGTCCTCTTCCAGGAGCCCAGCGCCGACGACGCCCGGATGACCGCCAAGCGTTACATCCTGCTTAACGAACAGGACCGCCGGCCTGATTACAACCACGGCCCGCGGCAGTTCAAGCTCCGCGTGCAGGTCTCGCGCAGCTCTGTGTCCGAGGCCTATTGGGCCAAAGGCACCGAGAACTACCGCAAGGCCTTCGAGGAAGTGCCCTTCGGGAACTACTTTAAGACGAGTTGCTTTCTGGTGATTGTCAACATCGTGGGTACCGCGCTGAGTTGCTCGCTGGCGGCGTACGCCTTCGCCCGGCTTCATTGGCCGGGGCGGGATTTCTGTTTCGTTCTGGTCTTGGCCACGTTGATGATCCCCCCGCAGATCACCATGATTCCGTTGTTCGTGATCTACAAATACCTGGGGTGGTATAACACGCTCGCCCCGCTCTGGGTGCCCAACTGTCTGGCGGTGAACGCCTTCGCCATTTTCCTCTTGCGCCAGGCGATGAAGGGCATCCCTAAGGATCTGGAGGAGGCCGCCAAGATCGACGGCTGCGGCTGGTTCCGCATCTACTGGAGCATCGCCCTGCCACTCATGCGTCCGACCCTGGCGGCGATATCCATCTTCACCTTCATGTTCGTGTGGAACGATTTCATGACGCCGCTGATCTATGTCAATGACCAGCGGCTCTATCCGCTGGCCTTGGGCCTGTTTAGCTTCCTGGCCGGTCGGGAAAACCAGTTTACCCTCATCATGGCCGGCTCGATGATCATGACCCTGCCGGTGATCCTGATCTTCTTCTTCGCCCAGCGGCACTTCATCCAGGGCGTGACCATGACGGGGATGAAGAACTAATGCGGTCGGTCAGCATTGGTGCGTCTTTCGTGATCCGAACCGCGCCCGTCAGGAAGCGGCCCCGGTCCGAACCGCGCCCGTTAGGAAGCGGCCCTGCTCAGTTGAACACTGTTCGCTCCCGCTGGTGCGAGAATCCCTTCTCGCACCCAGACCTGCGGGAACCCCTTCCTGCGTGTTTGCCCACGGGATCGGAATCCCGTGAGTCTGCGTACGAGATGGGAATCTCGCACGAGCACGGGTCTGCGTGCGAGATGGGAATCTCGCACGAGCACGGTAGGAATCTCGCACGAGCACGGTAGGAGATAGACCAGCCGGACGGATTCCGCATCGTAGGGGTTCGCTGGACGTCACGGGCGGGCCGGCGGCTCACGCCGAGTGCCCGTGCAAGCGCCGCCACTTGCGGCACTGGTACCAGTTGAAAATGACCGGCAAGAGCAGGTCGATCACTTCATCGGCCACGAGCATCCCGCCAAGCACGGGGGCCGCCATGGGACGCATGACCTCCGCCCCCACACCGGTGGCCCACAGCATCGGCATGAGCCCGATGATGGCACAGCCCTCGGTCATCAGTTTCGGCCGCAGCCGATGCACCGCTCCGTTGAGGATGGCTTCACGGAGCTCGGCGAGCGATTTAATGTTCTGCAGTCCGCCGCGGCTCCTGATCCCCTCGTGGAGGTACACGAGCATGACGATGCCGGTCTGCGTCGCCTCGCCGAAGCAGGCGATATAGCCGACCCAGACCGCGACGCTGAAATTGAAGGCGAACAGGCTCTGGAAAATCACGCCACCGACGAGGGCACCCGGCACCGCCAGCATGATCAGGAGTGCGTCCGCAACGTTGTTGAAGGTCAGGTATAGGATGACGAACATGATGAGGATAACCAGCGGGAAGATGATTTGAAGCGTTTTCTTGGCACGGACCTGGTGCTCGAACTGGCCGCTCCACTCGATGAAGAACCCGGGCGGTAGCTTGACCTGCTCGGCGACGGCACGCTGGGCCTCCTCGACGAACCCGACGATGTCCCGGTCCCGGACGTTGAGTTGGACGTAGGAGCGGAGCATGCCGTTCTCGCTCTTGATGACGCTGGGCCCCTCGGTGACGGTGAGGTCGGCGACCTCGGTAATGGGAATCTGGAAGACCTCGCCGCCGGGCATCTCGGCGGGCGCGCCGCCCATCTCGGAGCCGCCGGCTTCAGCCGGCGCGGTGCCGCGTTGCCCGGTGACGAGGATGCGGCGCAGGGCCTGCTCGGTCTGCCAGAAGTCCCGGACGTAGCGGACCCGCACGGGAAAGCGCCGGCGGCCCTCGACGGTGGTGGTGATGAGTTTGCCGCCCATGGCGACCTCGATGGCCTCCTGGATGTCGCCGACGTTCACGCCGTAGCGGGCGGCCTTCTCGCGATCGATGTCAATCTGCAGATAGCTGCGCCCTACGATCTGATCGGGAAAGACATCCACCGCCCCACGAATCCCGCGCAACACCCCGGCAATCTGGTTGGAGATGGTCTGAATACCCGGCTCTTTGACCACCGTTTTCTTTTCGCCGTGTTCGACCACTTCCTCGGTCAGGTCTTCCTGCCGCGGTCCGAAGACCTTGACCCCGATCATGGTCCGCACGCCGGTGGCCAGCATGTCCACCCGGTTAATGATCGGCTGCGTCCAGATGTTACCCCAACCGGGCATCTGCAACTCGCTGTCCATCTCCTTGACCAAGTCGGTCTTGAGCTTGTGCCAGAGGAAGGTGCGCTTGGAGAATGAGGCTTCACGTGTCTCGCGCAGCGGTTGCAGTTCCGTGTCGGCCGGTTCCTTCAGGAACAGCCCGCCCGCCCGGGCCTCGCTGCACAGGGCGTGCAGGAGCGACCCCACCATGGCCCTGCCCGCCTGGTCCTCCAGTTCCCAGTTGAGCGTGCGCACGCGTTCCACCCAGGCGTCGTGCAGACGTTGCTCGAAACGCTCCAAGTGCATGCTGAAGAGGGTGGTCCGTTCGCCCCCCACCACCGTGGCGACGGTGTCCTTGGCCGTCAGCCACAGCGACGGCGGCAAAAGCAGGAGGTCGGGGCTCTGCTCCACGACCCCCAGTTCGGCCAGACGCCCGGTGGCCGCCGTCATCAGCCTGGTCATCTCCTCCCGGCGCGGCACCTCTACCAGCAGCAGCCCATGTTCGAGGACCAGAGGATCGGCCAGTTGGTCGAGCTGCACGGCGGAGGGTTCGCCTTTAAGTACGCCCTTGCGTCGAAAGTGTGCCAGCAGATCGTTGACCATGGCCTTCACCAACGTTTTGGCCACGATCGGCTCGAACTCCACCTGGCGGCGGTAGGCCAGATCGCGCAGGGTCCGATCGAACTCGACCGTGGCGGTCATGGTAGCGTTGTTGGCCAAGGTCTCGACCTGAGACAAGGTGAGGTCCGTGCGCAGGTAGCCGGCCTCACGCAGCGCGACCGCGAGTTCCTCGGCCTCCGCGAGCGCGTCCTCGAAGCGGACCTTCCGTTTGGGCCACCATTCCTTCGGCCGGAGGGTCACCACCGTCTCGACCATATCGATGCCTGACGGGTCAGTGGCGGTCTCGGCGCGGCCGACCTTGCCGACCACTTGGTCCACTTCGGGGAAATGGGCCATGACTGCATCCCGGACGCGGATGTCGTCACCGGCCTGCGCGATCGAGACGCGCGGCACAGTGACCGGCATATCCAAGATGCTGCCCTCATCCAGTGGGGGCATGAACTCGCGCCCCAGTTTGGGAAAGTGCCAAGCCCACAGAGCTGTGCCGCCCAACAGGACAAAGGCCAAGACCTGGCTCCGGAGACGCCGGAAAAACACGCAGCCGAAGAACAACGCGACGGCCAACACGCCGAGGAAGAGAGTGCGACTGCCGATAAAGCCGGCCCCCAAGATGAATAAGAAGCCCATGAACCAGATGCCGGCGGCCGGGACGTTCATCAGGGCCGAGAGCACCGGCCTGTAAATCTCGATGAACGTGCGGACAAGCCAGTTGTCTTGCTCGCGCTGCAGCTTGCCCTTCACTAGCAATGGGATGACGGCCGGCACGAAGGTGATGGCCAGCAGAGACACGCCGATCATAGCCAGGGTCTTGGTCCACGCCAGGGGGTGGAACATCTTGCCTTCCTGGCCGCCCAGAGCGAAGACCGGCAGGAAGGAGACAAGCATGATCATCACCGCGAAGAAGATAGGCTTGCCCACGAGCCGGCAGGCCTCCACCGCCACGTCGGTGATGTCCCCGCGGATCTTCCGCCCGGGATAGCGCAGGGTCAGCTCATGGGTCGTATTCTCCACCATGACGACCGCGGCATCCACAAACAAACCAATGGAGATGGCGATCCCCGAAAGCGACATGATGTTGCTGGGAATCTTAAGGTAGTACATGAAGATGAAGGCGACCAGCACGGCGAGAGGGAGCGTTACGCAGATGACCAACGCGCTGCGCAAGTGGCGCAGGACCAGAACGATGGCTATGCTCGCGACCACGAGCTCCTGGAGGAGCGTTTCGGTGAGCGTGCCAATCGCATTGCGGATCAGGCGCGTGCGTTCGTAAAAGGGGACGATCCGCACGCCGGAGGGCAAGCCGGCCTGGAGTTGCTCGATCCTGGCTTTGATGGCCTGGGTAACCGTCAAGGGGTTTTCGCCGTAGCGCATCATCACCACGCCGCCCACCGCCTCGTTGCCGTTTTTTTCCAGCATGCTCCGGCGGTACTCCGGACCGAGTTGGACGGCGGCCAGGTTGCGGACGTAGATCGGCGCGCCGTTGCGTTCGGCCACCACCACGCTTTCCAGGTCGCGGACGCCGCGCAGCCACCCCACGCCCCGGATCAGGTACTCGGCATTGGCCTCGAAATAGACTTTTCCACCCACGGCGATGTTGCTGCGGGCCACGGCGTTGAACACCGCCCCCAGGGGGATTTCGTAGGCGCGGAGCTTCTCGGGGTCCACGTCGATCTGATACTCGCGCACGAAACCGCCGACGCTGGAAACCTCGGCCACCCCCGGCACGTAGAGTTGATAGCGCACGTACCAGTCCTGGAGGGCGCGCAGCTCATCCAGGCTGTATCCGTCGCCTTCCACGGTGTACCAGAAGATTTGGCCCAGCGCGGTCGCATCGGGGGCGAGGTAAGGCACCACGTCCGACGGGAGGAAAGTGCTCGCGATGTTCAGCCGCTCCAGCACCCGCGTGCGCGCAAAGTAAAAGTCGGTGTGATCGTCGAAGATGATGTTGATCATCGAGAAGTTGAATTCGCTGCTCGAACGGATCGCCTTTACGCCGGCCAGCCCCTGGAGGTTCACCGACAGCGGATAGGTGATCTGATCGTCGATCTCCTGGGGCGAGCGGCCCATCCAATCGGTAAAGATGATGACCTGATTTTCCGACAGGTCGGGGATGGCGTCGATGGGCGTCTTGAGCACGCAGTAGACGCCCCACACCGCCACCGCAGCAGTGATCAGAATCACGATGAAGCGGTTGCGAACCGAATACTCGATGATCTGCGGAATCATAAGCAGCTCTCAACTCTCAGCCCCGGTAGGGTCGCCAGAGTATAGCCCAGGGCGTAAGCCCTGGGTCGTCGTCGCCTTTGTCGGGTCCAGCCCCGGAGGGGCGGCAGAAAACCACAGGGGAATCTGGATTCTTTTGCTCCTCCGGGGCTGGGTGAACTCGCTCCCTCGCTACCCACTGCTCACGCCCTGGCCTATATTCTTCTGTCCCTCCGGGACTCATAATCGATGACCTGCAACTCGTTCATCACGGTCCACCGCTCGCACCGAAATACTGGGCACTGGCCGCAGGATTGAGCCGGTTCTCCGCGTCCACCAGAACCGCCCCGGCCGTCGCCACTCGGTCACCTGCCTTCACGCCGGACATCACGGGATAGAACTCGCCGGCCCGGGGACCGACCTGCACGTCCACCATCTCGAATGTCCCCGGCGCGCTCTCTCGATAGACGACTTTGCGCGTCCCAGTGCGGACGCGCCGGGAAGCTAGGACG
>JAZDKM010000357.1:0-2403 GCA_043803085.1 Planctomycetota bacterium | reverse complement strand
TTCAGGACGCCAGCGAGATTTTCCAGCGCTCCCCCTCCCTGCGGGACATCTTGGTTCGCACCGAACTTCAGCGACGCTGCGGCCGCTGCCTGACCGATCTGGGACGCTACGCCGAGGCGGAAGCCTTGCTGCTGGCGGCCTACGCGGGTGAAGCCCGAATGCGTGGCGAAGACCACGAGAACACGCGTGATTCCGTCGAGAGCCTCATCGCCCTCTACGAAGCGTGGGGCCAGCCAGATAAAGCTGCCGAGTATCGCGGTTTGCTGACGCCTGCGGAGACGATCGCGTCGGCGACGGAGCTTGCCGAAAGCCTGATCCGCGAGTCGGGCACGGCGGAAGAGATCATCCAGCACCTAGCCCAAGTTAGAGGGTTTGGAGGCTGAATCGGCCCTGGCGTTAGCGCCAAGGCCGATCGGCGGCAAAAGTCTTCACTACATTTGTGCGACCTCGTCGATGCGGCGAAGCCGTTGGGGCAAGGTGAGGCCCAGGCGGTTGAGCAGCACCTTCTGGGCTTCATCCGGCGTCGTGACACAGCGCAGGTGGATCGTCCGCGCGCTGCCGTCCGCCATCTGGGCCGGCAGCACCACGTCGCCGCTCTTGATCTTGGCCAACTCCGCCACCAGCGTCCGCGGGGCGTCGCCCAGTCCCGCACACCGCATCCACTGGGCCAGCGCCTTCCACAGCACATAGGCCAGGAAGCACACCAGGATGTGGGCCAACACCCGCTCTTCGTGCCGATGCCAGATCGGACGGATTTCGAGCTCATCCTTGGTGATGCGGAAGGCCCACGCGGCCTCGGTAAGCTGGATGTACTGCCTCCACGGCACGGCCGGGTCGGTCTCGGTGAGATTCGTCCGCAACAGATAGCAGCCTTCCGCCAACGCCGCCCATTCGCCCCAGCGCGGGTCCCGCGTCCAGGTGACGGTCAGGCGGGCTTTGCCCGTGGGCTTCGGGAGCGTTTGGATTCGCACGTCAAACGCCCCGGCCGCCCGCCAGTAACGCTCCTTCAGCCGGCCCAGCCGCTGGTGGGCCACGCTCAGCTCCCGCAGCCGGCCGCTTTCTGCCGCCGCCTGGAGCTTCTGGAACTGGGCTTCCATCCGCTCCAGGAACCGCTGGTGCATGGCCTTTTCCTTCTCCCGGCGATCTGCACTGCGGGCCAGGATGAACGTCTCGGCCCCATCCGGCCCCGGTACGAGCTTCACCTCCACACCCGCCTGAACTTCGTGCCAGTCCTTGTCCGTCAGATACTGCTCGAACCGCCGCAGCAGGGCTTTGGGTGTGCCGACGATGTACGAGCCGCCGCGTTGCCGCAGAAGCTTGAGGTTGTCCTCGCTGACCATCCCGCGATCCATGACCCAGATGCGGTTGGCCCGGCCATACTTGTCCTCCATGGCCTGGACCATCGTCGCGACCGTCTTCGAATCATTCGTGTTTCCGGCGAAGACCTCGTAGCCCAGCGGAATCCCGTCCGTCGTCACCACCAGCCCCAGGCAGACCTGCTTGCAATCCGGCCGGCTGTCGCGCGAGTAGCCCCGCTGCGCCAGCGGGTTGGCGGCACATTCCCCCTCAAAGTACGTGCTGGTCACGTCATACAGCAGCAGGTCGTACTTCAGATTGAACAGCTCGCCCAGCCGCTGCTTGAGATGCTGCTCGATCGCTTCCTTGTGCGGCAGCAACTCGTCCAACCCCGCGTACAGCCGGGTCGTGTGGACGGCCGCCACCGGTACGCCCAGCAGGTCTTCCAAGGCGGTCCGCCGATACCAGACATCCTGGATGTGCAGCTCGCTGCCCGGCTCGCAGAAACGGGCCAGCGTCAGGATGGCCGCCACCGCCGGCCAGGGGACCTCCTCTCGGCCGCTGGAGATGAGCCGGTCCAGGAGCGTGTCCAGACCCACCAACCGCCACAGGCCCAAGGCCAGCCACACGTCGCCGAAGTCCCGCAGCCGCTGCAGGCGCAGGCCCTTCCGCTTCACCCGCACCGGTTCGTCGTCATCGGGCTCATCATAGCGCGGCGGATCAAACAGCGACGGCTCGGGTCGTTCTTCCTTATTTAGCCGCCGACACAACTGCGCCCAGCCGTTCTTCGCGCTCTTCTTCAGTTCGCCCAGGTAGGCCACAACCCGCTGACGCGAGCCCTTCGCCGTGCGGATTGACTCGACCAACGCCCAGTAGGTGTGCCCCTTGCCGTTCTTTCTGCGTTCGCACCGCCGTAAGAACATGTGCGCTCCGTCGCGTCGTCCCGGGTGGACGAGCACAGAATCGCACATTCACCCCCCCAATCTCAAGAGGGTAGGTCTTCACTACAGCGCGTCTGACGCAGGAAAACGCCCGTCGCGCGGCCGCCAACGCGGTTCCCACGCCGAAAAAACTCGCGAAAATCGCGAAAGCCTCTAACTTGGGCTA
>JAZDKM010000356.1:0-5489 GCA_043803085.1 Planctomycetota bacterium | reverse complement strand
TTCTTCCGCAGCGCCATGAGAGGCTTGATCTGCGCCTCCATCTGATCCCAGAAGGCCGCCGTCTCGTCAGGATCCATGTAGCGGAGCGGGAATGCCAACTCGTCCATCTTCTTCTGATGCTCGGGGTCCTCCATGGCTTTCTTGATGGCATTGCTGAGGATCGCCACGACCTCCTTGGAGGCGCCGGCTGGCATCACGATGGAGCGGGCCGACGAGGAATACAGCTTGTACCCCTGCGCCTCGAAGGTCTTGACGCCCGGGTAGTGCTGGCTTGCCTCTTTGTCCATGATTCCCAGGACGCGCAGGGTGCCCGCCTTGACGTACGAAGGGAAGGTGCCCACGTTGTCGAACTGCACGTCGATGTGTCCGCCGAGCAGGGCCGTGGTGCCATTGATCGAGCTATCGAACCCGACGACGGCGAAGGTCACGCTGGTGAGCTTCTCGAGCTGGAGGATCGCCAGGTGGTCGTCCCCCATGATGCCACCGTGGGAAACCTTGATCGTGCCGGGTTTCGCCCTGGCGGCGTCGATCAGATCCTGCACGCTCTTGTAATGGCTGTCGGCCCGCACGGCGATGGCGCCGGGGTCCACCACGTGCATCGCCAGCATCTGGAAGTCCTTCCGGCCAAAGACCGCCTTGCGCTCAGGGTCGAGGTAGAGGGTGATGATGGTGGGATTCGGGGCATAGCCGATGGTGTGGCCATCCGGCTTCGAGCGGGTGAGCTCGGTCGTCCCCACCTGCCACCCGGCCCCCGGCCGGTTGATCACCTGGACTGGCGTGCCGAGCTCCCTCTGCATGAGCGGCGCCAGCAGCCTCGCCGCCACGTCGTTCGGGCCGCCGGCGGCGGCGCCGACGATGATGTTGATCGGCCTCCCCTTCACGGGGAATTCCGCCGCCACGGCAGGAGAACCCGCGGCGACCAGACAGACCAGCACCAGAGCGAGCGCCCACACTGCAAATCTCCCGCGACGACTGCCTTGCATGGGAAGCCTCCTTTCTGCCTACTTCCGGATGCCCACCTTCTCCGCCAGCGTTTTCATGTCGGCGTACTCCTTCATGACGTAGGCCTCCTGCTCCTTCGGACCCAGGAAGGCAAGGGCCTTGTTCATCTTGTCCGCGCTCGCCTGGAACTCCGGGTCCTTCGCCGCCTCGGTGGCCAGCTTGTCCCAGGCGTCCACCACATCTTGAGGGAGATTCTTGGGACCCGAGATCCCGTACCAGCTCATCAGGATGGCGTTGGAGTAACCGAACTCCTTGGCCGTAGGGAAATTCGGGTACTTCGTCAGCCGCTCCTTGGTGATGGCGGCCAGCACCTTCACCTTGCCGGTGGGCATCAGCTTATCCACATCGGTGGCCATGGCGGTGCTCATCATCACGGTGCCGGCCAGCGTGGCCTGGACCGAGGCGGCAACGCCCTCCGGGAACACCACCATCCTGGTCTTCACGATGTCGACCCCGGCATCGTTCAGCAAGACCAGCCCCTGGAACATGGCCTGGGATCCCTGGGCCCCGGCCCCCCAGGAGAACTTCTCCGGGGTCGACTTGGCGAAGTCCATGGCCTCCTTCAGGGTCTTGAAAGGGGTAGCAGCGCTGAACAGATAGAACTGTGGGTCGGCAATCCATTGGCCCATCCACTTCATGCCCTCGAGCCTGAAGGGCAAATCGGCGCGGCTGGCCGCCAGGAAGGAGCTGTTGCTGGTGCCGACCACCATGAGGGTGTAGCCGTCCGGATTGGCGCTCAGGCATTGCATGGTCCCCGTGATGCCCGAGGCGCCGATCACGTTCGCCACGTTCACCGGCTGCCCAAGCTTCTTGCTCGCATACGCGGCGATCAAGCGGGCCGACAGGTCGCTGCCTCCACCTGGTCCATAGGGGACGATCATGGTGATCGGCCTCGTTGGGTAACTGGAGGCCGCAAAGCTACACTCCGCTGCCAAGGAAACCGCCAGGACGCCGACCGTCAGGGCCGTTAAGAGTACCGCCCGCTTCCTGCCTGAAATCGTCACCATGTGAACCCCCTTCTTTGCCTCCCGGTGATGGGACCTTGCTATTGTGTTGGCCTCGCCGCGCGCGGCGGCAACGCCATCGAGCGACCACTCCCACCGCGATCCCGCATACCCCAACGCGGTAGGGTGGTCTGCGAACCCTCGGAGCTTGGCGCAGGCCGTCTGCAAAAGTCAAGGGGAATTCCTGGTCAATTGATCCGGAGAATTCACAATCGCCTTCATGAATTCTCCGGGCTGGTGTATGGTGGGGCGGTTTTTTCACCAAGGTGGTGCCACCTGGCGCGGCTTTATTAGAATGTTGAAAAACCCATTCTCGCCCAGGCCGCTCAAACCGGTCCAGATGCAAGGCGGAATGCGGAGGGCCGAGTGAGGCCTACTCCAGGTAGGCCGCAACGAGGACCCGAGCATTCCAACGCCGCAGATGGGCCGGTTTCAGCGGCCTGTTAGGAGGAGGCGATGGCGTACGAGGGCACGCGGTCGTACCGGCCGGTGATCATGGGGCGGCGCGGGGCCGTCGCATCGAACCATCCGCTGGCCACACAAGCCGGGCTCCTGGCGCTCCAGGCGGGAGGGAACGCGGTCGATGCGGCCGTGGCCGTGGCCTGTACGCTCGGGGTGGTCGAGCCGATGATGTCGGGCCTCGGCGGCGACGGGTTCTACCACGTCTTCCTGCGCGCCACGGGCGAGGCCGTGGTCATCAACGGGACAGGCCCGGCGCCGAGAGCGGCGACCCCCGAGCGCTACGCCGGCGGGATTCCGCTCAATGGTCCACTGAGCTTCCAGACGCCCGGCTCGGTGGGAGCTTTGGGGGCCATGCATCAGCGATTCGGACGCCGACCATGGGCCTCGCTGTTCGAGGCGGCGATCCACTACGCTCGGGAGGGGTTAGGGGCGACCCGCGCCTTCCGCCACTTCGCGGGTGAGCAGCAGGCCACCCTTGCAGCCGACAGGCGCAGCGCCCGGACCTTCCTCAGGAATGGTGCGCCACCCTTGCTCGGCGAACCGATTGTCCAGCCGGACCTGGCCCGGACGCTCGGGGCGCTGGCGGCCGAAGGCGCGGACAGCTTCTATCGCGGCCCCATTGCCAAGGCCTTTGCCCGGGGATGCCAGGAGGTCGGCGCCCTCGTCACCACCGAGGATCTGGCCGAGTTCTCACCCGAGATGCAGTCGCCGATCGAGACCACCTACCGGGGCTACACCGTGCGCGAGGCCCCGCCGAATTCGATGGGCTGGGTGCTGCTGCAAGAGCTGAACATCGTCGAGCGCTTTGACCTCTCCGCCATGGGCCTCCTCACGGCCGATGCGGTCCACCTCCTGGTCGAAGCCAAGAAGTTGGCCTTCGCCGACCGGGAGCGGTACGCCTCCGACCCGCGCTTCTTCATGGCGCCCCTGGACGAGCTGCTCTCCAAGGCCTATGCGACGCGACGCGCGGCCGAGATCGACCTACGGCGTGCCTCGGCCCCCCTCCAGGTCGTCGGCTCCCCGACCGGGTCCGACACTACCTATTTCTGCACGGTGGACGGCGAAGGCAACGCCGTCTCCGGAATCCAGAGCATCAACAGCGCCTTCGGCTCCGGCGTCACGGCAGGCGAGACCGGCATCCTCCTCAACAACCGGATGTCGCCCTGGCACCTCGAGCCGGGACATCCCAATCGCCTGATGCCCGGGAAGCGTGTCCGACACACGATGAACCCGCCCATGGTCTTCAAGGACGGCGAGCTGTGGTGCGTCTTCGGCACCCCGGGCGGCGACAATCAAGTCCAAATCAACCTGCAGGTGCTGACCTCCCTTATCGACTTCGGCTGCGACCCCCAGCAGGCGGCCGAATCGCCGCGCTGGTCGAGCACCCATCCGGGTCAGGAAGCCAACTACCCCCACGAGTGCCCGGACGCCTTGACCATGGAATCCCGCTTTCCCCCAGAAGTTCGGAACGAGCTCGTCGCTCGCGGCCATCGGGTGGTACCGGTCGGCGACTTGGAGGGCCCCTGCTCGGCCGAGATCATCCGGCGCGATCCGAAAAGCGGCATGCTTATGGCCGGCTCCGACCCGCGCCGCGACGGCTGGGCCCTGGCATACTGACCGCGCAGGGCGCGTCGGCGCCTGATTCCCTATGCGGACGCAGTAAGGTTGTCAGATATAGAACTGATAGCCGATCAATCTATTTCCATTCAGCACCCACTGACACCAACTCATCACTCCAGCGCCATTCTCATGATGGTGAAGAGTTCTGTGTTGTGGAGTAATCCCCTGATCTGCTCCGAACCTGGCCCCGTCCCGAAGGCGAAGAGCGGAGAGGCCGTGTGGGTCTGGCTTCCCCACCCCACCTGGAGGTAGGGCCGCAGAACGAACGCCAGTGAATGGATCATCATCGCACCGTAGTTCGCCGGATCCAGTTTACCGATGGGATCGGCAACCACCGTCCTGGCCTCATCATCGGTAAGCTCGATGGCCATATGCTTCTTCACTACGGCCCTGATCTTCTCGGGGGTCGGATTTCTGCCCAGTTCTTCGAGGAGAAGTTCAAGGGAGATCTGGATTTTTTGGATCGCCTTCAAGTCGATCCCGATGTATTCCTTGCTCTCCTTGCTGTGACCGATGAGGGCCATGCCGCCGGTTTCGTGGTCGGCGGTGACGATCAGGAGGGTGTCGTGGGTCCTCCGCGCAAAATCCAGGGCGACTCCTACGGCGGCGTCAAAGGCCAGCGTATCTTTGATCGTCGCGGCGGCGTCGTTTCTATGCGCTGCATGGTCGATCCGGCCGCCTTCGATCATGGCGAAAAAGCCTTTCGGGTGCTGCGACAGGGCTTGGAGGGTCTTTTGCGCCATCTCGGCCAGGCTCGGCTCCTTGGTCCTTGCCCGGTCGATCTCGTAGGACATGTTCCCCATGCTGAACAGGCCAAGTATCTTGCCGCCCGACGCCTGCTTCAACTCATCCGCCGTGCCCACAACCGCATACCCTGCCGCACGCGCCTCGTCAAGGAGATTCCGACCGTCCCTCCGACCCCCGCCTGCCGCACCGGGGAGGAAGAAGAACTTTCGCCCCCCCATCAGGACGTCCACCCCGAGTGCGATCTCCTGCGCCGCCACCGCCGCCTCGTCGGAACGGTGCGGCACATGCGCCGCGAACGATGCGGGGGTCGCATCTGTAATCCCCGAGGTCGTCACCAGCCCTGTGGCCTTGCCCCGCGCCCTGGCCATTTCGAGAATGGTAGTGCAGGGAGTTTTCCCGTCTACGCCCATCCCGACCGCTCGCGCCGGCACTCGCACCCCGCAGGCGATCTGGGTCGCGGCGGCGGCCGATTCGGTCACGATGGCGTCCGCCGTGTCATTGACAAGGTACGCCGTCCGCCCGTCCTTCATCACCTCTGTCATGCGGAGTTCCCTGCCGAGAACCCGGCTGCTGTAAAGCCAGGCCGCGCCGAAATGGCTCGGCCCCATCCCGTCTGCGATCATCAGGATGATATTCCTGGCCGCAAAGGCCGGG
>JAZDKM010000355.1:0-10496 GCA_043803085.1 Planctomycetota bacterium | reverse complement strand
TTCCGCCGGGATCGTGAACGAGGCCGCAGCAATCTCGGTTTCAGCAAAGCCGGCTTGGGCCGTATAGGAACCTCCGGTGAAGCTTGCGTCGGTATGAGTGACCACCTCTGGGGGGCAGGTCCGCAAGCCGCCTTCGCTGCGGCTCTGGCTGCCGACAGTGGCCTGCAGCACGGGGACGGAGTCCCAGTCAAAAGGCACTTCGATCACCTTACGTTCGGATACCTGCTCCGGCACCGCGTCGGCAGTCGGAGGCGCCTCGGCCCATGCCGCTGAAGCGGCAACCCCAAATACCGCCAGGCAGCAACAGCGCCCAAACCGCGACCGTTCCGTGCCCTGGACCCACGCGCACCGGTGACGCCTCGCGGCTAATCGGCTGCTCTTACGCATCCTTCGACCTCCTGTACTAGGTTGCCGTGCGGCCCCACCCGCGTGGCCGACGCACGTTAAGCTGCCCCCGATCGCGGGGGATAAGCTAACCTATTCTTGCAAGATCGCCTCGCGTTT
Source organism: Planctomycetota bacterium (assembly GCA_043803085.1). Classification (GTDB taxonomy): domain Bacteria; phylum Planctomycetota; class Phycisphaerae; order UBA1845; family UBA1845; genus JAAEQG01. The sequence continues at coordinate 9,992 of JAZDKM010000355.1, read as the reverse complement.
TCAACAGTTATCTGCACAAATCGCAGAAGACGCGGCCGGCGACCTCTCACCACGCGGTTAGCTCACCCACGAGTTCTTCCAGCAAGTCTTTAAGGGTGACGATACCCAGCAGGTCCCCCCCCTGGTCCACCACCACGGCCATCCGTGCCCGTTCCCGCTGAAGCCGGACCAGCGCCGACGCCACCGGTTCGTGCGGATCCAGCCGAAGGCACGGCGTCATCCGCTCGCCGACGGTCCGCCAAGAGTCGTCATCCAGGAGTCTGTGGACCTCAGCGAGGCCCACAACCCGGTGTGGATGGCGGTCATAGACCGGTAGAAGGGAGTGGTTTCGCGCCCGCGCTACACCAAGCAGCTTATCGCGCCCTGCTCCTGCCGCGATAGTCACGACCCGGTTGCGCGGAGTCATCACCGCGTGGACGGGTGTCTCCGCCAGCGACAGGGCGCGATCCACCATTTCGTGGTGGACTTCGTCGTGGTCGGACGACATCATTTCTTCTCGCAGGAGACGGGCGATCTCCTTTCGCGGCTCAATTGGGACTTGCATTCCTGCTTTGGCACTGAATATGACGATGAGTCGAGTGGTCAGGCGCGTCAGCACCCACACGACGGGAAACAGAAGCGTGTCCGCCACCCGCAGGATGAAACTGGCCGACAGCATCAACCGGTCCGGGTGGGACCGGAAGAGGTCCTTGGGCACCACCTCGCCGAATACCAGGACAATCAGGGTGACGATGACCGTGGTGTAGACCTCGGCCTCGCTCTCGCTGAAGCCAAGTTGGGTGGCCATCAGCAAAGCGAACGAGGCAGTGGCCAGGTAATTCATCAAATTGGTGCCCAGGAGGGTGAACGACAGTGCGGTCTGACTATCGCGCAGGACCCGCTGCAAACGCCTGGCACGCCGGTCCCCCTGCTCCGCCCGGACTCTTAGCCGAATCGGGCTCAGGCAATACAACCCGGTTTCGCTCCCGGAGAAGACGGCCGAGAAAAAGACGGCGACGACGAACACCGCGATCATGAGCAGGAGCATCACGTGACCGGTCCCTCCTCGGTCGACCGGGAAGCGGGATCAACCAGTTCCACGCGTACGGAGTCCACGCGCCGCGAGGTGACCCGCTCCACGGTCAGCTTGAGGTTGGCGGTGCGGACGACGTCACCGGGTTGGGGCAGACGACCCAACTGCGACAGCATGAACCCGCCCAGCGTTTCTACGCCCTCCGTCCCGGGTCTGATGCCGAAGTAATCCGCCAGGGCGCGGACGGCGAAGTCGCCGGAGAGGCGATAGGTTTTTTCATCGACGCGCTCGACGGTCGGCGCGGAGGGTTTTTCATCGGCATCGGCGAGGTCGCCGACCAGATGCTCCAGCACGTCCTCGAGGGAAACCAGGCCGGCGGTCCCGCCGTATTCGTCCACGACGATGGCGAGTTGCGTCCCACTGCGGCGGAAGTCTTGCAACAACTGGAGCAAGTTGGCTTGTTCCGGGACGAAGTACACCGGTTTGAGCAGTTCCCGCAGCGGTCGATTCGGAGCCGCTCCCTCACGGTCGCGGTTCGGGTCCATGTTGATGTGGAGATCGACCGCGTGGATCAGCCCGAGGATGTTGTCCAGGTTGCGGCCGTAGACCGGCAGCTTCTTCCTGCCCGACTCGCGGAAGCGCCGGCTGACGGTGTCGCGGTCGGCCGTGACGGGGACCGCCACCATGTCCACCCGCGGAACCATGACGGAGCGGACGGAGGTGTCCGGGAGGGCGACGATCTGTTGGAGGAGGTCGTTCTCATGAACGTTGATGACGCCCTGGCGGGCGGACAACTCGACCAGGGCGCGGAGCTCATGGGTGGTCACCTGCGGCGGTACGCCCTTACTTGGAAGAATGATCCGGGTCAACGGGGTCACCACCGCACGCTCGAGCACGACCCGGAGCGGCGTCAGGGCCAGCGCCAGGCCCTCGACCACCGGAGCGGCCACCGGAGCGAGGTATGGGCTGTAGGCCAAGCCCGCGGCCTTGGGAAAGATTTCGCCGCAGAAGATCAAGACGAACGGGGCCAGTAAGCCACCCAAGCCGGCGGCGAGCGGGTGCGTGCCGCCGATCTGCTTGAAGAGGAGCACGCTGATGGTGAAAAAGCAGACGTTCACGGTGGTGTTGGTGATCAGCACGGTCATCAAGACCGTCCGCGGTTGGTGTCGGAGATGGGCGGCCATCCGCTTGAAACGGTTCTCCGAGCGTTCAAACGCGCGCAGGTTCTGTCGCGAGAGGGCGAACAGGGCGGTCTCAGCACACGATATCATGGCAGAGCAGGCCAGCAGAACGGCCAGGAGCACCAGTTGCAGATGCGGGATCATGGCCGCATCATTCTAGCAGCCCGTGGTGAAAGTGGCCAAGAGCGGTGTGGCACGGGCATCTTGCCCGTGAGAACACAGGCTGGAAGCTTGTGCTACAACTTCTGCCACGAGCTGCTAGAGCACGGGCGGGGGGATCGTCCAGGAAGCGGCGGGCGACCGGCCGTTGGCACGCGAGATGCAAGACCACCCCCACATGGGAGCTGCGGCACCCGCCAGCCTGGAACCGTAGGAGACCGTCATGAGCGCCCAAAGACAGGCTGGAAGCCTGTGCCACAACAGACAGGCTGGAAGCCTGTGCCACAACACGCGGCAAGAGGTCGATGGGGTTTTGGCCGCAGCCGCTGCGGACAAACGCGCGCTCTACGAGCACGAGGGCTACGCGGTGATCGAAGCCTTCGGCATCGCGAGTACGCCCCGGCACGTATTCATCCCGCGGTCCACCGAGGTGACGGCCGAGGCCCTCGCCGACTTGACCAGCAAGCGTGTGGTCCTCAAGATCGTTTCGCCGGATATCACCCACAAGACGGAAGCCGGCGGAGTGGCGTTCGTGAGCAACGACCCGGAGGCCATCCGCACCGGCGTGGGGCGCATGTACGCCGCCACGTCGCGAGTCTCTTCTCAGCTCAAGGGCGTGCTGATCTGCGAGTGTGTCGAGCCGGCGGCCGGGGCCTTGGGCCACGAGCTGTTCGTCGGTCTGCGGATGACGCGCGAGTTCGGACCGGTGCTCACGGTCGGTCTGGGCGGTACAGACACGGAACTGCTGGCCCAGGCCCTCAAGCCCGGGCCGGCGTCGGCAACGGCGTCGGCGGTGTTAAGTTCGCCGGAGGAGTTCCTCGATCTTTTCAGGGAGACGCTCTGTTACACGTACTTGTCCGGGTCGGCCCGCGGAAAGCAGCGCCTGGTCGCGGACGACGCCTTGCTGCGCTGTTTCAGGGGCTTCATTGAACTGGCCGGGCGCTATGGTGCTGCCGATGGCCCAGCGGCCTGGGCCGTCGAGGAATTCGAGATTAACCCGCTGATGGTCTCGGGGGAGGGCCTGATGGCCCTCGATGCCGTGTTTCGGCTGGGTCGGTCGTTGACGGTGCGCCCGCCGCGCCCCCTGGGCAAGATGGCCAGGCTGCTCAAGCCGCGTTCGATGGCCCTCGTGGGCGTGTCCGGGCAAGCGCTGAACATGGGACGGATCATCCTGCGCAACGTGCGCAAGTGCGGCTTCGACACCGAGCATCTGTATGTGATCAAGCCGGGCGACAAGCTCATCGATGAGACGCCCTGTGTCGCCGGCTTTGCGGATTTGCCGGAGAAGGTGGATTTGGCGGTCATCGCGGTGGGGGCTGACCAGACGCTCCAGTGCATCCGCGATATCATCGTGCACGACGCCGCCGAAGCGGTCATCCTCATTCCCGGCGGAATGGGCGAAACCGAGCGGGGCGTCGAAATCGAGAAGACCCTCAAAGCCGAGATCGAAGCCTCCCATCGACGGGCCGGGTGCGGGCCGGTGTTCGTCGGCGGGAACTGCCTCGGGGTCCTTTCGCAGCCCGGGCGGTATGACACGTTCTTCATTCCGCCGCACAAATTCAGGACGCGCCGGGCGACGACGCCGCGCAAGCTCGCCTTTCTTTCCCAGAGCGGGGCGTTTCTGATTACGCGGTTGAGCAACGTCGGCAATCTCGATCCGACCTACGCGGTGTCCCTGGGCAACCAGATCGACCTGACCGCGGCGGACGCCCTGGAGTTCCTCGCGGACGACCCCGGCCTCGAGACCTATGCGGTCTATCTCGAAGGGCTGGTGGACCTGGACGGGGTGCGGCTGGCCCGGGCCGTCCGCCGCATCGCGGAGCAGGGCAAAACGGTCGTCACCTACAAGGCCGGTCGGACCGCCGCCGGGCGCACCGCGACCCAGGGGCACACCTCCGTGATCGCGGGGGACTACGCGGTCTATGCCGCCCTTCTGCGTAACGCCGGCGCCCTGGTCGCCGACACGTTCCGCGAGTTGGAGCAACTGGTGGAGCTGTCCAGCACTCTGCACGACGTGCCGGTCAGAGGCCTGAACCTGGGGGTGGTCACCAACGCCGGGTTTGAATCGGTGGGCATGGCCGACGCGGTTGTCGGGCCCGGCTACACCTTGAACGTCCCGGCGCTGACCCCAGAGTCGCAGCACCGGCTGCGGGAGACGCTCCGGCAGTTCCGCCTGGACACCTTGGTGAATCCGCGTAATCCGCTGGACCTGACCCCCATGGCCAACGAGGAAGTCTACGAACGGTGCGCCCGGATCATGCTGGAGGATGAGAACATCCATGCCGTGGTGGTTTCCCTGGTGCCGCTCACCCCGGCCATCAAGACCACGCCGGAGGAAATCGCGGAAGGTTGCACCCTCGCCGACCGGTTGGGTGCTTTATGCCGAGTGGGATCCAAACCGCTGGTGGCCGTGGTCGATTCCGGTTCGACCTACGAGGTCTTAGTGGACGCCCTCCGGGACCGTGGCCTGGCGGTCTTCCGCTCGGCCGATCAAGCGGTGCGATCTCTCGGCGCGTACCTCGCCCACCGGGTAACCCATAAACCGGGCGGGGAGCCGAGCCGCGACCGTAAGAGAGCGGATCGCAAGACCGAAACCGTTCGCCTACCCTCACGGTCGGGTCTCGGGCCGGCTGCGATCTGAATGAAAAGCCCACCAGAGGGGGCCTCGTTCTGTAAAGACCCGTCGAAACCTCCGCCTACACGGGGTCGGCTATTGACCTCACCGTGGATTTCCCGCAAGATACGGCGGTGACTTGCGACTCCGTCGCATGGTCAGCCGGGTGATCGACGGGTGTGGTCCGCCGATCCGCAGGCCGTTCCAACCCCATACAAGGAGAAACCCATGGCCCGCCTGTTGGTTCCGCTCAGTGCTGCTCTGATGGTTTTGGCCGCCCCCGTCGCCGCGCCGGCGGTGGACCTTAAACCCAAGCTGAGAGCCGGTACGGAGACCCACTACCTGATGACTTCCCGGTACGACGTGACGCAAAAAGTCGAAACCGCACCGGACCAGCCGCCCCGCGAGGTCAAGATGACCCTGGCCAGCGACGTGGGCATGCGGCTGACGTGCAGCGAAGTCAAAGACGACGGATCCGCCGTACTCAAGTGGACGCTACTGTACCTCGCCATCACGTCGGAGGGCGGCATGCCCATGCGCCATGACTCGCGCGACCCGTCTCAGACCGATTCGCCGGTGGGGTACATGTTCGCGCCGCTTCTGAATCACCCGGCGACCGTGACGCTGGACGCCACCGGCGCTGTGTCGGATTACCAGGACCCCGGCGCGCTCGGCGGCGGCCCGGTCCGGCAGTTCACCGACATGCTTTTCTCCAAGGAAGCTTTCGAGAACTTGGATATCTTTCCGGGCAAGGGGAGCCCGGCTGATGCCGGCGTCGGAGCGACGTGGTCCGACACGGAAACGGTCGACATGTCGCAGGGGCTGGGGACTATGTTAGTCAGCTCCAACTACAAACTCGAAGGGCTGAAAGAAGGCGGCAAGCTCGCCGACATTTCAGTGGAAGGTTCCATGTCGATGAAGAAGCCCGAGGCTACGGAGGGCGGCAGTCCGGCCCCCCAAGCGGGCATGGTCATCGACAAGGGCGTACTTTCGGGCCGGCGCCTATGGGACTGCGCGGCCGGTCAGGCGATCTCGAGTGAAAGTACATCGCAATTGGTCGGCACCGCCACCGGAGGGTTCGGGAAAGTCGCCCTCGAACAGGGCGGAACCCTCAAGGTGACCCGCGCGACGCCCGAGGAGTTCGAGCGGGCGGCCAAGCCTCCGACTACGACTGCACCCGCGGCGAGCCAGCCCGCCACGGAGAAGAGAACCGACACCGGCCGTTCAACACCTGAGAAGCCCGGGGGGCACTAAGAGCGTCTAACCAGAAGATGTGGGACCGGCAAGATGTGGGACCGGCAAGATGTGGGACCGGCAAGATGTGGGACCGGCTTTCTAGCCGGTCAGGCGTAGGTCGGGTCTGCGGACCCGACCTCTCCAACTACGCGGACAGCCCACGGCACAAGTTGTAGCACAGGCTTCCAGCCTGTGTTTCGCATCTTATCCGAACCGCGACCGTTAGGGAGCGGATACGGTCCAGCCCGGAACGACCGCTTCCTCACGGGCGAGGTTCGGATTCCAAAAGATGCGTTGATTCTGACCAACCACGCTAGCGATTGGTCGGAGCGCTACCTTTCTCTTCTGCCGGGCGCGTAGTGGCTGGTGCCGCGGGTTGGCTGGTGGGCCCGTCCGCGGGTCTGGTGGTGGGTCTCGACGTCGGGGTCGGGCGCGTGCGTGTGCGCTTCGCAGCGACGCCGTCTTCGTATTTCTTCTTCTGGGCGGCGGTCGGGATCTTGTCCAGGCGGCCTTTGAGTTCGTCGAACAACTCGTCGATGGGCTTGTTGAGTTGCTTCTCGTCCCGGCTGGCCGCGGCGCGCTTCTTGAGGTCCGCCCCCGCGGCGAACGACTCGTTCAGGCGCTTTCGGACTTCTTCATAATCCTTGGCTTTGGAGGCGCGGTGATCAGCGGCGCGTTGCTTCATCTCGCGCAGGATCGACTCGGCGGCCTCCCGCTGCGGAGGGTCCAACTGGTACTTGCGGATGAAGTCCTGGACGTATCTTTCCCAGGTGTCCTCCTGGCGCTGTTTACCGGGGGTAATCACACTCGGCGGACGCGGGGGCCGCGGGGGCTCGTTCGGCTTCGGCTCATACTGGGGGAACATCGGGTTGGGCACCGGGTCACCGGCCTTGTATTTCTCGAAGTTCTTGGTGATTTCCTCAAAGGTCCCCTTCATCTCCTGAAGGTCGTAATCGTGGAGCTGCTTCTGCTCCGGGCTCAGGATTGTGCGCCAGTCCGCATTGCCCTGATAGATGGCCTGCCTGGCTTTCTCGACGATCGGCAGGGCGGCTTCCCCGATGCGCTTGGCCGCCGCCAAGTCGTCCGGATTGGACGGGTCGAACATCTTGCCGGTCAACTGCTGCCGGGCCAAGTCGCGTACCAGCGGCCAGATCGCCTCTTCATTCTCCTCGAGGAACCTGGTGACGCCCTCTTCCATCTTCTCCCGGGTACGCTCCGCCTGTTCCTTGTTGAGGTTGTACCGGCGGGCGACGTTGTCCGACGCCTGGCGGATCATGGAAGGCACGTTCCACATCTCGTAGACCTCGGTCTTGGCCTTCTTGACCTCGCCCTTGGGGTCCGCTCCCATGGCGGGGAGACCCGCGAGCAACCCGAAGCCCATCACGACGCACGACGTCAGATCTCGTCTCACCTGCATGCCTCCAAAGCAGAAATATGCCGGCGTTTCCTGCCTGCCACCCGGACCGGGCCGGTACGGTTTATTATATCGAGCGGACCTTGTCCAGGTTGCAAGTGACGTGCGTTTAGGATACGGCAGCGTCCCCGCCGGCGTACATCGACGGACATCAGCCCATCCCGCTGACCTCGACGACCTGCGGCGTCCCCTCAGCAGCGCGGAGATGTCGCCGAATATACGGACGGCGGATGAACGCCGAGCTTCATGTAACCCATTATTCTAGCATAAGTTACAACCTAATCGGCAATCCCAAATCCGCAATCCGCAATCCGCAATCGCTCGGGTCCGCTCCCTTACGGTCGCGGTTCGGATCGGGTTACACCCCAAGCCGCAATCAGCGATCGGTTTGATCCTTTGGATCGTCACGCCTACACTAACCGACCGGTCGCACCCGTAGCGGCCGTCGACCAACGAAGGGAACCCCCATGCCGGACCAGCCGCACGACCGCCGCCGCCAGGAATGCTCGCCGGCCGGCGACTGGCGCTCAGCCCGCACCATCGAGCCGCTGCGCCTCGAAGGCCGGGAAAATGTCGCCGACCTGATCGACCATGTTTTTGCCGCCAGCGGGTTTAACGCCCGCCGCCTGGCTGAAGGCGCGCAGCTCTACCGCCGCATGATCGAGGAACACGCCACCATCGCCCTGACGCTGGCCGGGGCCATGACCCCGATCGGGATGAGCGGCGTGATCATTTCCCTCATCGAGCGCGGTTTCATCGATTTCATCATCTCGACCGGCGCCAACCTCTATCACGATCTGCACCGCCCCTACGGCTTTCCCATGTGTCAGGGGCACTTTGCGGTGGATGACAACGAGCTGGCGGACGCCGGCGTGGCCCGGATCTACGACGTCTTCGTCGGCGAGGACGAGACGCTGATGGCCACGGACCGCGTGGTGCTCGAGGCCCTGCGGCGTTTGGACACCAGTGTTCCCTTCTCCACCGCGAGGTATCATAGAGCGTTGGGCGAGATGGTCTTGGCCGATGCCCCGGCGCCGGAGAAGTCGTTCGTGGCGGCCGCGGCCCGCTGCGACGTGCCCATCTATACCTCGTCGCCGGGCGATTCGTCGATCGGGATGAATCTCATCATCCCGCACTTGTACGAGCACCCGGTGCATTTGAACCCGTTGCTCGATGTCATCGAAACCACGGCGATCGTCCGGGATGCCGAGCTCAACGGGGTGGTCGAGGTCGGCGGCGGGTCGCCCAAGAACTTCTATCTGCAAACCCAACCGACCCTGCACCAGATTCTCGGCGACTCCACCAAGGGCGGGCACGATTACTTTTTGCAGCTCACCACCGACTCGCCGCAATGGGGTGGTCTGTCCGGGGCCACGCCCGGCGAGGCCCGCAGTTGGGGAAAGATCAAAGACGCATACCGTAACAACGTGGTGGTCTATTCCTGCGCCTCCATCACCTTCCCGCTCATTGCGCAGTACGTCCTCACCCGCTGCTCGCCGCGTCCTCTGCGCCGACTCTACCCGCGACTCGACGACCTGGTAAAAGAACTCAAGAGCCAAGGGGACGCGACTCGTTCCCAGGGGCCGCGAAGAATATCAGCCGCGAGAAGGCCCAAGAAGCGCAAGAAACCCGCTTGAGTTCATCATCTCTTTTCTACGCCTTTTGTGTTTTTTTGTGGCTATTTTGGTTGCGGCCGGAGGCCGCGAAGAATATCAGCCGCGAGAAGGCCCAAAAAGCGCAAGAAGCCCGCTTGAGTTCATCATCTCTTTTCTACGCCTTTTGTGTTTTTTTGTGGCTATTTTGGTTGCGGCCGGAGGCCGCGCTAGCAGCCCGTGGCGAAAGTGCTCTGACCTGTGGGACCGGCTTTCCAGCCGGTCTTCTTGGAGGCAAGAAGCCTACTTGACAGGCTGGAAAGCCTGTCCCACAGACTTCTGCCACGGGCTGCTAGGCATGTCGTGCGACTCACGCGCCCAATTCCGGCGGCACCGACTTCCTAAGGCTCCTGACCCCTTCACAGATCCCGGTCACGGCTCCCCTCCGGCGCGGATGCGCTCGACCTCTGCGCGGCGCTTGGCGGCGTCGGGGTGCCGGATTTCCGTGAAGTAGTCCACCAGCACCTGCATCCGGTCCGCGGCCTCGGTGTGCCGGCCCTGCTGTGCGAGCAGCAGCCCCATGTTCCACGACGCTCGAGACTCTCCCAGGCGGTCGCCGATCTCGCGGACAATGACGAGTTGCTGCTCGTAGAACTCGATGGCCTTGCGGGCGTCGCCGAGGTCCGCGTGCGCGTTGCCGAGGTTGCCCAGGGCGGCGCCCTCGCCGCGGCGGTCGCCGATCTCGCGAGCGATGACCAGGTCCTGCTCGTAGAACTCGATGGCC
>JAZDKM010000354.1:0-17201 GCA_043803085.1 Planctomycetota bacterium | reverse complement strand
TCCGCAAATTGTGCTTCGAGCGTCGTCACTAATCGCTTCATCTTGTCCTCGCACGGCTTGCCGTCGCCCGCGACCGCCGCCATCGGCCGGGCCGCCGCCCTTGCTCCACACGTTCTGGATTCACACTCCATCGCCCACCCTCTTGTCCTTGGGTTTGCGGCGCGGGCGCTTGCCACGCGAACCAACTATTCGGGTATTCCGAATAGTTCGTTTGGGTGCATCCAGTTCGGCCCGCAACTGCTCGACGGTCGGCAGGGCGCCGCGCAGTTCGGCGGGAAGCGATTCGACCAGGCGGGTGACATAGCGGGCCACGCCGACCGGTTTGACCAAGTCGCGCAGGGCGTACTCGGCGATGGTGCGGTTGCGGCTCTTGCACAGGATCAGGCCGATCGACGGTTTGTCATCGGGATGGCGCATCTGGTCATCCACCGCCGAAAGGTAGAAATTCATCTTCCCTGCGAATTCGGGCCTGAACGGCTGGACCTTCAGGTCGATGATGATGAAGCAGCGGAGGCGGAGGTGGTAAAAGAGCAGGTCGAGAAAGTAATCCTCGCCGGCGACTTCCAACTGCACCTGCCGGCCGACGAAGGCGAAGCCCGCGCCCAGTTCCAGGAGAAACTTGCGGACGTGCTCGAGCAGCCCCTCTTCCAGTTCGCGTTCGGCGGCGTCCTGGCGAAGGGTTAGGAAATCGAAGTTGTAAGGATCTCTTACCAGTTCGCCGGCCAGGTCGGACTGGGGGGCGGGCAGCGTGGACTTGAAGTTGGTGACGGCCTTGCCTTGGCGGGCGTAGAGGTCGGATTCGATCCAATGCACCAGCATGGCGCGGGACCAGCCGTTGCGGATGGTTTCCTGGGCGTACCAGAGACGCTGGACGGGATCCTTGATCTTCGTAATGATCTGAATGTTGTGTCCCCACGGGATTTCCGCCACGGGCTGCGGCAGGCTTTGGCCGTCCAATTCTCCAACAGCCGGTTGGAGAATTGGGCCGTCGGTTTCTCTAACGGTTTGTTGGAGATGTCGAACCTCATCGGTCCACGCGAGACAAAAAGCCCGCATATACCAGATGTTCTGCGGCGAGAACCCGGCTACACCGGGGAACTCGCGTTGGAGGTCGGCTGCGAGACGCTCGACGACACCCTTGCCCCAGCCCTCCTCGCGCTGCCGCTGCACGATGTCTTGACCGATGCTCCAGTAAAGCTCAATCAGTTCGCGGTTAACGGACCGGGCGGCTTTGACCTGGGCGGCCCGGATGCGGGCTTTGATGTCTTCAAGTAGCGCGGCGTAGCCGGCGGGCAATTCTCCCACAGGCCGTGGGACGATCCGTCGCGCAGGCTGCGAGACGATCTTCCCCTTCGAGCGTTTGGCGGGCTGTCGTTTTCTAGCAACCAAAGCCCAACTCCTTCAGGTTATGCTCGATGGCCTTCTCCAGCCTGGCCGATTCGGTGAACTGCTCGCGAAGCGTGGCCGTGAGGCGCTTCATTTTATCCTCGAATGGCTCATCGTCATCTGCTATGTCCTCCGCACCAACATAGCGGCCGGGTGTCAGGACGTAGCCGTGGGCGGCGATTTCGTCCGTTGTTGCCGACTTACAGAAGCCGGGGATGTCGGCGTCGTGCACCTTACAGGCCTTGTCGCCGCGCCAGGCGTGGTAGGTGTCGGCGATCCGCCGGATGTCGTCGTCGGTCAACTCGCGGTGGACGCGGTCGATCATCGTGCCCAGCTTGCGGGCGTCAATGAACAGCGTCTGGCCGCGGCGGTCGCGGAAGCGGCCGTTCTTCTTGTCCCGCACCAGGAACCACAGGCAGACCGGTATCTGCGTCGAGTAGAAGAGCTGGCCCGGCAGGGCGACCATGCAATCGACCAGATCGGCCTCGACGATCGCCTTGCGAATCTCACCCTCGCCCGACTGGTTGGACGACATCGACTCATTCGCCAGAACAAATCCGGCCAGACCCATCGGTGCCAGGTGGTGGATGAAGTGCTGCACCCAGGCGAAGTTTGCGTTGCCGGCCGGCGGAACGCCGAACTTCCAGCGCTTGTCCTCCCGCAGGAGGTCGCCGCGCCAATCGCTGTCGTTGAACGGCGGGTTGGCCAAGATGTAGTCGGCTTTCAGGTCGGGGTGCTGGTCGTTGTGAAAGCTGTCGCCGTGGGCGATCTTGGCATCGATTCCGCGGATCGCCAGGTTCATCTTGCACAGCCGCCAGGTCGTGTGGTTGGACTCCTGGCCGTAGATGGAGATGTCGCCGATCCTGCCGCTGTGCGCCTCGATGAACTTCTCGCTGCTGACAAACATGCCGCCGGAGCCGCAGCAGGGGTCGCACACCCGGCCCTTGTACGGTGCGAGTACCTCGACCAGGACGCGCACCACGCGCGAGGGCGTGTAGAACTGCCCGCCCTTCTTGCCCTCGGCGCTGGCAAACTGGGCGAGGAAGTACTCGTACACGCGGCCGAGGATGTCCTTCGACCGGTTGGCCTTGTCGCCCAGGGCGATGTTGCCGATCAGGTCGATGAGCTGGCCGAGGCGGGCCTTGTCCAGGCCGGGGCGGGCGTATTCCTTCGGCAGCACGCCCTTTAGCGAGGCGTTGTCGCGCTCGATGGCGACCATCGCGTCGTCGACGATCTTGCCGATGGTCGGCTGCTTGGCCATCTTCGAGAGGTGCGGCCAGCGGGCGCCGGGCGGGACCCAGAAGATGTTCTCGGCGCGGTACTCGTCGGGATCTTCCGGATCGGCGCCCTTCTTGCGGTCGGCTTCGAGCCGGGCGTGGTGCTCCTCGAACGCGTCGGAGATGTATTTCAGGAAGATCAGCCCGAGAACGACGTGCTTGTACTCGGCGGCGTCCATGTTGCTGCGTAGGGCGTCCGCCGCCTTCCACAACTCCCGCTCGAAACCCAGGTTCGCGGAAGAGCCGTTGTTCGCCTGCTCGGGTGCTCGCTTTCTGGCCATCGTGTGTACCGCTCAATCTGCCACTGCTCGGTCGTTCGGGTGACGGTGGATCAACGACGCCTATCTTAAGTCCTGCTCGGGCCGCCGTATAGACGCCGAAGGGTGCTTCGTGCGAGAGTCGGCGGACCTGCCCTTAGTTTGGCTGCAGGGCATAACAGACCGGGTCGCACGCCTGTACAAGGACGGCGACGACTGGAAGGAGTCGCACAGCTTCGGGCAGGACGACCCTCCGCTGACAGGGCAACGAGGGCCGCACGCGTCCCTCCCAGCCGGTTCGCGTGAGGCGCCTATGGGGCTCGGCCGGCTCGTGGCGCTCCTCGTGGTGACCCCGCTGGCTATACACATTGCTGCCGCGGCGGTAGCTTGAATGACCCATGCAGCCGCGGGAAGTCAACTCACCCAGCCTCCCTCAACTGCCGTCGCTGAACCGGCATCTGCCCGTCATCGGGGGCGGGCTACTTATCCTGCTCGCCACGCTCGTCGCTTACGGACCCGCCTTGCCCGGCGACGTGCTCTGGGACGACGATCAATACGTCAGCGATAACCCGCTACTGTTCGCACCAGACGGGCTTTGGCGGATCTGGATGCATCCGCGGGAGTCGCCGCAGTACTACCCCTTGGTCTTCACGTCCTTCTGGCTGGAGGAGCGGCTTTGGGGGCTATCGACGTTCGGGCTGCACCTGGTGAACGTGCTGCTGCACGCGCTCAACGCCCTGCTGTTGTGGTCCGTGCTGCGCCGCCTGCAAGTGCCGGGGGCCTGGCTGGCCGGGGCCTTGTTCGCGCTCCACCCCGTGCACGTGGAGTCGGTGGCCTGGATCACCGAGCGTAAGAACGTGCTGTCGGGCATGTTTCTTCTGCTGTCCATCGCCGCATACCTGCGCTTTACCGATAGGCGACGTTGGTCGTTCTATGTCCTCGCGCTGCTCTTGTTCGCCTGCGCGCTATTGAGCAAGACGGCCACCTGCCCCATGCCGGTCGTGCTGCTGCTGTTGCTGTGGTGGAAGCGGCCGCGGGCTTGGCTGCGTAAAGCCCTCCTGCTCCTGCCGCTCTTCGGGATGGGCCTCCTCTCCGGGCTGGCGACCGTGCTACTGGAAAAACACCAGGTCGGGGCCGTTGGCGAGGAATGGGCCCTCTCCTGGCTGCAACGTGGTCTGCTCGCCAACCGGGCCCTCTGGTTCTACGTGGGCAAGCTCCTTTGGCCGACGCGCCTCGCATTCAACTACCCGCGTTGGGAGGTCGATCCCACGGCGGCGTGGCAGTATGCCTTCCCGGCCCTGAGCATTGTCGCAGCGACCCTCCTGTGGCGATTCCGCAAGCGGATCGGGCGTGCTCCCCTGGCGGCGCTCGGTGGCTTCTTCGTCGCTCTGGTACCGGTGCTGGGCTTTTTCGACGTCTACTACTTCCGCTACGCCTATGTGGCCGACCATTTTCAGTACCACGCCAGCATGCCGTTCATCGCCCTGTGCGCCGGGTTGCTGACTTACGGCCTCAGGCAACTCGCCCACGAAGCGGGCGGCCCACGGCGATTCCTCGCCCAGGCGGTATTCATCCCCCCCGTGATATGTGGCCTGCTCACCTTTCGTCAGGCTCGTCTCTACACCGACATTGAAACGCTCTGGCGGCAAACGATCGACCGGAACCCGGCTTCGTGGTTGGCGCGGTATAACCTGGCCCTCATGGTGGTCAGAGATCATGAGCGGGATGACTCCATCGCCACCGAAGCGAGAGAGCACCTGCACGTGGTGCTGCAGCTCAATCCGCGTTGCGTTGACGCGTATGTGGCCCTGGGGAACATTGCCAGCCGCCGCGGCGAATATGAGGAAGCCATGGCCCATTACCGCGAGGCCTTGCGCATCGCCCCGACGGACCCGAAGGCCCTGTATAATATGGGCCTCGCACTTGAACGCCTGGGCGACCTGAACGGAGCGATCATCCACTATGAGGCGTGCTTAGAGAGCAGTCCCGGCTCGGCCCCGGCACACCAGGGCCTCGGACGTATCTGGCTCCAGCGCGGCGATCACGCTGCAGCCGCTCGCCACTTCAAGTTGGCCTTCGAAGCCGACCCCACCGACGCCGCAGCTTTGCACAACTTAGGTAAAGCGTATGAAGCGAACGGACAATTCGCCGAGGCCGTGTTCCAATACCGCAGGGCGGTGGCCCTCAATCCGGGCTTTGCGGAGTCCTGGTTCCGCATTGGGGTGTGCCTGCGCAAAACCGGCGACCTTACCGGGGCCAAGGTCGCGTACCAGAGGACGCTCGAGTTGTACCCGGAGTACTCCGACGCGTGGGCTGATCTGGCCATGATGGTTTACGAAGAGGGGCGTTATGTGGATGCGGTCGCCGGCTATCGACGTGCGCTTGCATCGAATCCGGGTGACTCGCAGTGCCGAGCCAACTTGGCATGGTCGTACCAGCGACTGGGTAATGACGCCGGCGCCGCAGCCGTTTTGGAGGAGGGGCTGCGTCTTTACCCGGAGGACCTGACGCTTATGCACCACATGGCCAAACTGCTGGCCACCACATCGGACGGGAAACTCCGCGACGGTGCCCGGGCTGTAGAGCTTGCCACACACGTACTGGAACACCTCGAACCTCCTCGTCCCGAGACTTTCGGCACGCTTGCCGCGGCGTACGCGGCCGTGGAAGATTACCCACGCGCCATCGCGGCGCTCGAGCGCGGTCTCGAACTCGCACGCAGGCTCGGGGCGGCGGTCCTGGAGGAGAAACTTTCCCAACAACTCCGGGAGTACCAAACTTTGCAGTCGAACCCATCGGACGTCCTATAATTCGAGTCCATGGTTGTACATGGCCCTTTTCACCGTCTGCATTGACATGGCTATGGTAGTTTTGGCGCCCTTCGCCACTAGGTGTAGTAGTCTCACGTTGTTCTAGCCGCCCGGTGCGGCATTTCTACGATCCTTGAGGCTTAAATTGGTACCGAGCGATGCCAAGAGCGAGCCATAGTTCAACCACGCTTTAATTGACATAAGTATTTGTCATAAATATGGTTACGCGTTTACAATAATCTGTTTGAAAACCCCGGCTTTCGTTGACAGGGTCTCCCGCGCGTGATAGACTTCCACCGGTTCCGTGAGATTCTCACAGGTTGGTGCCCGTCGAAAAAGCATCAACCGGATAACATGCGGCTCTTCTTGCCGTGGCGCACTTCCGGGTTTGGTTTCGAGAGCCAATCCCGGAAGCTTTTTTATAGATCGCGCATGATCACCACACTCTTCTCAAACAGTCCGCGTGCCGAGGGTTCCGGGCAGTTGATGCAGGGGACCGTGGTGGCGAATGAAACGCTTTGTCGCGACCACTTCCGGTTGGTGTTGGCCTTGCCCCCTCTTGAAAGCGCTCGTCCAGGCCAGTTCCTGCACCTCGGCCAACCGAGCAGCAGTTGGGGGTTGTACTCCCGACCGTTCCTGCGGCGGGCGTTCAGTATTGCCGGCCTGCGCGCACGCGGTTCGCAATGTGAGGTTGACGTCATCTATCGCCTCCACGGGGCCGGCACCTGTTGGATGGCATCGCTGCGTACCGGTGATCTCGTCAACGTTCTCGGCCCCTTGGGACGCTCATTCGGAATTCATCCGTCCAAACCGACCGCGTGGCTCCTGGCGGGAGGTGTGGGCCTACCCCCCATCCTGTGGTTGGCCGAGTGGCTGGAACATGCCGGCAAGGAAACGGTGGCTTTTTATGGTGCCCGCACGTACGACTGCGTCCCTCTCATGCTGCGCGACCCGCAAGCCTTCCCGCGAGACGCGGCCCAGGCCGTGATGGGAGCGGAAGAATTCACCCGTTGCAACACGCCGGTGGTATTGAGCACCGACGACGGCAGTCTCGGCTTCCACGGTAGCGTTGCTGAGGCCCTGGCGGCGTACCGACGGGCGTGGGGCGGCGCGGATGGTGATGTGGTGGCCTACTGCTGCGGCCCCGAAGGGATGATGGCCGCGGTGGCGACCTGGTGCTTAGCGCGGGGCATCGAATGCTATGCGTGCCTGGAGCGCGAGATGGCCTGCGGGATGGGGACGTGTCAATCGTGTGTCGTGCGGGTGCATGATGCCACCGACGCCGAAGGGTGGCGCTACGCCCTGTGTTGCTCGGAAGGTGCGGTCTTCAACGCCCGCGACGTGATCTGGACGTGATCAATCGGAACCCGCCGCCTGAAGGGTGATCCCGTCCAAGCGTAGACCGGCAACGATCCGTTCGGTCATTCCGCGGAGTTCGCCGAGACCGGCCCGAATGGCCATTTCATCTTGGTGCGCGAGCGCTTCCTCGAATCGCCGGGCCTTCTCGGATACGCACATGTAGCCGTGAATGCCGCCCCCGCCCTTGAGTTGGTGAGCCAGTCGAGTGAGCGTCTCCTGGTCATCACACGCGAGTGCGTTTTCCATCTGCGTGACCCGTTGCTCGAGGGCGCGAACGAAATCGCTCACGGCCGCGGCCATCTTCGGCGAACGGAGATCCAACTCGGAGCGGATCGGGCCGCCGAAGTCGTCACTCCGCGTGAAGGTCCGGCCTTTGAGGTGGCGCCACACTTCCCTTAAGAATGGCTCTTTTTGATAGGGTTTGGGTACGAAGCCGTTGGCCCCGGCACCGGCGCACTCGCGGCAGCGCTCGGGTGACGAGTCCGCACTGATGACGATGATGGGCGTTTCGACACCGCGCGTGCGCAACTCCCGGATGGCGTTAATCCCATTTAGACCCGGCATGTGAATGTCCATGATGATGACGTCAAAGCGCCCGTCATAGGCCTTTTCCACCGCATCCAAGCCGTTGTCTACTACCATAACTTGGGCGCCGGCCGATTCCAGTTGCAGACGCATGATGGTGCTGACGTCCTGGGCATCTTCCGCCAAAAGGATATGGCCGGCCAGCGTGGGCAGCGCAGGCTCGCGGTCGCCTTGTGCACCAGAACCCGCTTCCCGCGTGCGCTCGGCCGCCAAGTCGGCCGCCGACACCATCCGCGTCTCCATACCCAAACTCTCCACCCCCACCTTGGACAAGTCGATGGCCAGAGTAAACGTACTGCCCCGGCCCACTTCGCTTTGCACCGTAAGTCGACCGTTGAGGTGCTCGGCGATGGACCTGGCGATGGCGAGGCCCAGCCCGGTGCCGGTGAGCTTGCGGGAGACGGACGATTCTGCCTGGCTGAATGCCTCGAAGATCAGGTCCACTTTGTCCGGCGGTACGCCGACACCCGTGTCCTCCACGGCAAACTCGAGCCAGCGGCCATCGGCCCCCTCGTCCACCCGAACGCGAATGTAGATATGTCCTTCGGGCGTGAACTTGATCGCGTTACCGACCAGGTTGATCAGGGCCTGGCTGAGCCGTCCCGGGTCGGTGACGATGCGGTCGGGGACGGCGGTTTCGTAGAGGATACGGAAATCGAGTCCTTGCTGCTCGGCACTGTCGTGCATGATGGCGTCGACGCCCATCAGGATTTCATGGACGGACGCGGCCTCCAGCCGGACCTGCAAATGGTCGGCTTCGATCTTGGAGAGGTCCAGTAGGTCGTTGATCAGACCGAGCAGGTGGTTGCTGTTGCGGCGGATCGCGGCGAGGGCCTCGGTCAGGCCGGAGGGGGATTCGCGCGTATCCGCCAACCGTTCGGTACACCCCATGATGACCGTCAGAGGCGTGCGAATTTCGTGGCTGACCTTGGCCAGAAAAGCACTCTTGGCGCGGGTGGCGGCTTCAGCGGCCCGCTGCAACTCCCGTTTCTTGCGCTGGGTCGCCAGAACCCAAGCGCTCAACGCGGAGAGCGCGATGGTGCAGCCGCCCAGAAACCAAGGATCCAACCACACCGGCGGACCGACCGAAAACGCCACCGAGGCGATCTGGTCACTTTCCATACCTTCGGCGTTGACCGCCTTCACTTGAAAGGTGTAATCCCCCCAGGGAAGGTTAGTGTAACTTCGGGCGGGTTCGGGCCACGGCGCGGACCAGTCCTCCTCGAACCCGATTAAGCGCGATCTGTAACGCAATCCCTTCAGATCCTGGCGGAAGCCAGTCCCCTGGAAGCTGACGCTGACGTTGCGCTGCCAATTCGGAACCCGGAAAGGTGCGTCACTGACACCGTACTGCTCCCCACCGGCCTTGAAGCCGGTGACCGCCACCCGCGGGGCCGCCCTGCTGGGGGAGATGCGACCGGACTCAACGACGGCCAAGCCCTGGGAGGTTCCGACGAGCAGGACCCCGGTGGCGAGGGCCCGCACACAGCGCACATCGTCGCTGGGCAAGCCATCACCGTTGCCGAACATGGTGAAACGGGTCCCATCAAAACGGGAGAGCCCTTCGGGGGTAGCCAACCACAGCGTATCGCCTGGATCGACGCTGAGGTCGCCCACCTTCCCGTGGGGTGAACCACGGCGATAGACGTCCCGGCAGAATCCCTCCTCCAGAGTCATCAGGCCCTGAGAGGTTCCAAACCAAAGACGGCCCGCGCTATCTGCTGTGACGCAATGCACCTCTCGGCCGCTGGGAGCACGGCTCCATAGCCCAGTAGCATCCTGGAGCA
Organism: Planctomycetota bacterium; assembly: GCA_043803085.1. GTDB lineage: Bacteria > Planctomycetota > Phycisphaerae > UBA1845 > UBA1845 > JAAEQG01. The sequence goes on along the minus strand of JAZDKM010000354.1, from coordinate 7,740 downwards.
GAACGCCGGTTGGGGTTGCCAAGTACGCTCTGCCGTTCGCGTCCACATACAGGCTATTGAGGCGGGCGTCGGTCTCGCCGGATTCGGTGGGAAGAGGGACAAGTCTCATTCCGTCCCCATCCACCTGCCACAGCCCGGAGGTCGTGCATATCCGCACTCCGCCAGGCTCATGCGGACCGATCGCAGTGATATTCCGCAGGGTGCGCACATGCGGAAAATCGAGCGGGTCGCCACTCCCTTCGTCGAAGCAGACCAGCCCATCACGTCCCCCGGCCCAGAGCCGCCCAACGTCGTCCGCGTAGAGCGTCTGGATGTTCCCCAAGTACCGGAACGCCTGAACGACCCGGCCGGCGGCGTCCATTCGGCACAACCCCGCCACCGTGCCGACGATGAAGTCGCCGTTGGGCCGCGGGAGGATCGCCTGGACTACCGGGTGCGGCAGGCCGTCGTAGATGTTGTACGTCAGAACGTACGGGCTGCGCAACTGATACACCCCCCCGCCCCGCGTGGCGAGCCACACCAGTTCTTCGCGGTCGAGGTACAGGCCTAATACCGCGTCGTGCGCGAGGCCGGTGTCCCGATCGATGCGAACGAACTCCCGGCCGGTCCAGCGCAGGACGCCCCGTTCCGTTCCGATCCAAACCTCTCCATTCCGATGGGGGACGATGACGTTGACTTCTGGGGCCTCTTCCCCCCTACGCGGTAGAAGTTGCACCAGGTCTTCCCCATCGAGTTGGTAGAGTCCACCTCCTCCGCGCAGGCCGATCCATAAGGCGCCTTCACCACTGACCGCCAAGGCATGGACCTCACGACCGGCCAGCGCCTCCGTGAAATGCTCACTGAGCGTGTGCCCGTCGTAACAGAGCAGCTTGCCGCCGGCCCCGGTCCACAAACGCCCTCGTGGATCCACGGCAACGCTATGGAGGTCGTGATCGCGTGTTCCCGGAACGAGTTCGGCCGCGGGCGTCGCCCCCAACGAAAGGCGATAGAGCCCGAGACTCGTAGCGCCCCAGATCTGCCCTTGTGGATCACGCAGCATCTCGTGAACCGGCACGCCTTGCAGTTCCGGGGGACCTTGTCGCGGCGTGCCGGACGCGATCTGGATCCCCACCAGACCGTCACCCGTACCCACCCACAGTACGCCGTCTTCCTCCAGGAAACATTCAGTCGGGTTCACGGTGGGGAAACGGTGCGTCTCCGCCCCAAACCGACCGTTGGTCCATCGCCACAGGCCGTGGTCGCTGGCCAGCCAGATAGAGCCCGACGAATCCTGAATAACCCCGTGGACCGTGACCCCCTGGAGTTGCTCGAAGGCGACCAGGGGATACTCGGCGGCCTGTGCGGAGACGCAAAGCCCCCAGAGTGTACCCCCCCAAAGCCATACCTGCTTGACTCGGCTCATGTTCCAACCCGCCGGCGGCCCTGCGCCCGCGCGCCTTGCGACCCATCGGGTCACACCCTCGAATTGTAGCATAAAGTTACTCAGATGCCGCCGGGAAGCCGGGTTTCATCCGGTCGGAGGATACGCTATTCTGGTCGCCGAACCGGCCGGGCGCAGTCCGCCGACGTCAGAAACGGCGGCGGGAGTAAACCCGGTCCGGGAACGGTCAGGAAGAGAAAAGCATGGACCCGCAACTCATCGAGTGCGTTCCCAATTTCAGCGAAGGGAACGACCTGTCGGTCATCAAGCAGATTACCGACCAGATCGAGACCGTCGAAGGCGTCAGGCTGCTCGACGTCGATCCGGGCAAGGCTACGAACCGCACGGTGGTGACCTTCGTCGGCCCGCCGGACCCCGTGGTCGAAGCGGCGGTGCGGGCGGTGAAGAAGGCTTCCGACCTCATCGACATGAGCAAGCACCACGGGGCACACCCGCGCTTCGGGGCCACCGACGTATGCCCGCGGTGCCGGTCGCCAACATCACTATGGAGGAGACCGTGGTCTATGCGCGCCGCCTGGCCCAAAGGATCGGAGAGGAGTTGGGCATCCCGGTTTATTGCTATGAGAACGCCGCGTTCACCGAAGAGCGCCGCAACCTGGCGCACGTACGGTCGGGCGAGTATGAAGGGCTGCGCGACAAGCTCAGGGAGCCGGAATGGAAGCCGGACTTCGGCCCCGCGGAGTTCCATCCGAAATCCGGGGCCACGGCCGTCGGGGCACGGGACTTCTTGGTGGCCTATAACGTCAACCTGAACACCACTTCCGCCCGCCGGGCGAATGCCATCGCCTACGACGTCCGCGAGAAAGGACGCCCGGAGCGCGAGGGCCATCCGGTGACCGGGTCGATCGTGAAGGACGAACAGGGCCACCGGGTGATGATTCCGGGTAGCCTGAAGTGCGTGAAGGCCATCGGCTGGTTTATCAAGGAATACGGCATCGCGCAGATTTCCATAAACCTGACCAACCTCCGCGTGACGCCGCTGCACGTCGCGTTTGACGAGGTCTGCAAGAAAGCCGAGGCCCGAGGCGTGCGCGTGACCGGTTCCGAGCTGGTCGGCCTGATCCCGTTGCAGGCCGTGCTGGACGCAGGGAGGTACTTTCTCAAGAAACAGAAGCGGTCCACCGGCGTCTCGGATAAGGAACTCATCAAGATCGCCGTGAAGTCCCTGGGATTGAGTGAGCTCTATCCCTTCAAGCCGGAAGAGAAGATCATCGAATACGCCATCGCCGACCCGTCCAGGAAGCGACTCGTCGATTTGCCATTGGTCGATTTCGTTCACGAAACGGCCTCGGAATCACCGGCCCCAGGTGGTGGCTCGGTCTCGGCCGCAGTGGGGGCCATGGGGGCGGCGCTGGCCACGATGGTCGCCAACCTTTCATCGCATAAACAAGGTTGGGATGAGCGGTGGGAGGAATTTTCCAATTGGGCCGCCAAAGGCAAGACGTACCACGATGAATTGTTGCGGCTGATTGACGAAGATACGGACGCCTTCAACCGCATCATGACCGCTTTCGGGCTACCCAAGGGCACGGAGGCCGAGAAGACCGAGCGCCGGCGGGCGATTCAAGAGGCGACCCGGGGTGCCATCGAGGTACCCTTGCGTGTGATGCAACTGGCCCTGGAGTCGATGGAGGTGATCCAGGCCATGGCCGAGATCGGCAACCCGAGCTCGGTTTCCGATGCCGGTGTCGGTGCCCTCTGCGCGCGCACGGCCGTGATGGGCGCCTGGCTCAACGTCAAGATCAACTGTGCCGGCCTGGAGGACCAGAAACTCGCGGCCGATTATCGCGCCCAAGGTGAGAAAATCGAACAGAGGGCCCTGGCGCTGGAAAAGCAAGTGCTGGAAATCGTGGACCGCAAGATTTAGACGGTGATCCCACAGCCCCGGTCGCACGTCGGTCGACACGTGGGTGGGGATCCGTCGTTGCGGTTTGGCAAGGGGATCGACGTGGCCCGGGACGCGCCGGTCACAGCAGGGCGACGAACTCATCGACGGTCATGCCCGCCGAGCGGATCAACGCTCGCAGTGTGCCTGGTGCGATTTCGCGGTGTTGAGGAACCGATAAACTCACGTTGCATCCCGGTTTGAGCATCACGACGTGGCTACCACGCTGGCGGTCCTGTCTCCATCCGGCTTTTTCAAACGCGCGCACCGCTTTGGCGCCCGAAATCACCGGCAAATGGGCCATCAGGTCTTAACTTCGACCTCCCGGGTGGCCACGGTGAGCGGCATTCCGTTGGCGGCGCGTGCTTCCAGGCACGCCTCGATGGCTTCGCGAATGTTGGCCAGAGCTTCCGCCTCCGTCTTTCCTTGCGAGATACAACCCGGGATCGCGGGACACTCCGCGACGATCATGCCGGTCTCATCACGGTCAAGATTGACGATGAATCTCATGGATCAGAAACCTCCCGCTGATTCTATGCCCGGTGGACCGTCTCGTCGAGGCCGTACAGCGTACCCCCGCCCTCGAAACCTATGGGCCGGTAAAGGCCGCCTGGAACGCGGCGAAGTGGTACAAGTCCAGGTCAGCGTCGTAGTCGAGCGCCTCGCAACCCTGCTAGTAGGGCGGGTTGTCCGGGGCAGTCAAGCAGCCGGGCAGGAGAGCGAAGTCGTCCAGATCAACGTCGCCGTCCCGACGGAACTGGTCCCCGAAGTCCGCGCTTTGCTGGCCCGCAGACGGAGCACCTGACGACCTCCATGCCGATCGCCAGGCGGGTGGCATGCCCAAGCCGCAGGCGCGGGCATGTTGCGTCCTCCAATGGCCGCCGACGATTGCGGCACGCAACATGGCCGCGCTACGCTTGACCATGCCAGCCGCCGTTTGCCTACGCCCACCTGACCTCTGAAGCGATGGGCCAGCCAGCCATGAGGTGCGTCTGGGCGGGCCACGTCACTCGTCGCTCAGGCCGACCTGCTGTTGGATCTCCCGAATCTGCTCGGCTTCGGGAATTTGGAGCCGCTCGGCGGCCTGACGAGCGTCGGCCAGCAATCGGCCGGCCTCCGCGCGGTCTCCCGCTTCGCCGCGGGCCAGGAGCCCCAAGGCCAGATTCGCCTGGCAGACCAGAATTGCCCGCACGTCGCCCAGCCGCTCATAGACCGGCAGTTGTTCCTCGCGGCGGATGCGCAGGGCCTCGTCGAGCTGGCCCCGGGCCGCCAGAATGTCGGCGATCTTCCCCATGGTGACCGCCCGCTCCCGCACGTCGCCCAGCCGCTCATAGACCGGCAGTTGTTCCTCGCGGCGGATGCGCAGGGCCTCGTCGAGCTGGCCCCGGGCCTGGAGAATGTCGGCGATCTGCCCCATGGTGACCGCCCGCGAGCGCACGTCGCTGATCTGGTCGTAGAGTTTGAGCGACTCCTCCAACAGGGCCAGGGCCCGTGACACCTCCCCTTGCTGGGCGAGGAGGGCGGCGAGGTTGTGCATGATGGCGGCGCGGCTACCCACGACTTGGCGAGAGGCAACGGCGTCCGCCAGCGGACAGAGGGCCAGCGCACGCTCGTAGTGTCTCAGGGCTTCGTCGGTCTTGCCGAGTACCACCTGGGCCCGGGCGAGCGTGTGCAGGATGCGATAGTCCTCGCCGAGTGGGAGAGTCATATGACACCGGGCCTCGGCTTCGGCGTAGCGCGAGCGGTTCACCCAGGCGGTCGCGACCGTGTCGCCGACCTCGACGGCGATGTCCTTTTCGTGCGCCTCCACGGCCAGGCGGTGGACCTCGAGCGCGCGTTCCTCGGTTGCCCCGTCCGCGTTAACCCACCAACCCTGGTGTAGGTGCCGGGCGGCGCGGCCACAGGCCGCGGTACGCTCGCGCTCGGGCAACACGCCGGCTAACAGGGGCTCGAGCAGGCGGGAGACGAAGTACCGGCGGCGTGCGTCCGCGGCACCCGGCTCGATCCCGGCCTCGACCAGCCCGACGGCGGCAGCGCGGTTCAAGTGCGGATCCAGCAGGTCGGCGGATCCGGCAATGGCCTCCACAGCCGCGCCGTCCACGGGCAGGTGACACACGGACAGCATCGCCAGCAGCCGCCGTCCCTCCGGCGCCTGTTGGGCGAGCAACGCGCGGAGCAGGACATGCTCTCGGAATTCGTCGGTCGTTTGCTCCAGAGCGGTGAGGACGGCCTGATGGTTGACGTGTGGGCTACCCAGGACCCGGTATAACCATTCCAGCAGGCGCGGGTTCCCTGCGGCCAACTCGATGGCCCGCGCTCTCCGGGTGCGGGCCTGTTCCTGGAGGGCAGGGTCCTTGGGCATCGCGCCGGGACTGGCCCGGAGCTGTTGGTCCAAGCGCGCCACCTTCTTGTCTAGTTCCGCACCGCGCAGGGATTCCAGGGATTCGGGATGCAGCCTCGCCGGCCCGGGTAGAGGGAACTTGTGCCAACAGGTGACCAGCACGCGGCTATCCGACGCGGTCTCGCGGACGGCGCCGAGGACCGCGGTGAGCACGTTCAAGGCGTCCGGTTTGAGCTGTTTTCCGCCGCTCGACGTGTCGTCGAGGTTGTGCTCCAAATCGTCGAAGACAAACAGGGCAGGGGCGCGGTCCAGGTGCTCTTCGAGCAGCTTCCGCAGGCGAGCTTTCAACAACAGCCCAGGCTTGTTGAGCGTTTGGATCGCCGCGTCGTCATCGAGCCGCTCGCCGAGCACACGCAGAAAGGCGATCTCGTCCAGCAAGCCGACGCACACCAGGCGTTTGTGCCCGGGCATGCGTTCGCAGAGCCGGGCGGCCAGACTGCTCTTGCCCAAGCCGCCCATGCCGTAGAGCAGCACGCCCACTCTCTGCCCATGGACGGCGGGGGTAAACCCCGCCGCTCGCTCGTCGTATTCCGCTTCGCCGGGCTTAGCACACAGCACGCGCAGGCAGCGCTGCAAATAGCGGCGGCGTCCGACGAACAGCGCGCGCGGGCAGACCTCGCTCTTGGAACCCGCGTCCAGGAACTCCTGCTGAGCCGCGCGGACGTGGAGCTTGGCTCGGCGCCGCGTGTTCAGCGGCGTGACCAGTTCGTCGAGCGGCGTAGCGTCGGCATAGAGGCGCAGCAGGTGCCAGTACTTCTTGGCGCTGGCGTTCTTGCTCTCTTCTTCGTGGAGCTTCTGCCGGGCGCGGGCGACGGCCTCGTCGAGGCGCTGCCCCTCGGCCAGGTGCTGGTAGAGACCACCTGCCGCAAGACTGGCGGCCTCATCGCCCACGGGCAAGGCCCAGCCGAGAACGGCCGGGGCGCCGGCCGCCACCAGCGCCTCGCACATCGAGGGCAGGGCGCCGCGGTCGGGTGCTTCACCCGTCTTGCAGCCGGAGAGGAAGACCAGCCGCGGCCAGCGATTCTGGAAGGCCCGGGCGATTTCCTCGGCCGTCGCCTCCTGCTTACGCCCGAACAGGTCTTCCATGATGAAGATCGGGGTGACGACCGGTTTGCCGTCGCGAATGTCCTCGCGAAGGTCCGCGTGTCCGGTGAGGTGAAACACGTCGAAGTAGTCGGCACCATAGGACACCACGCGCTCGGCCAGACCATCGAGGCTGCCGCTCTCCTCGACCACCAGTTCAACCGACTGCCGGCGGGTGGCGTCGAGGACCATGCGCTCCTCGCGCTCGAAGTCCAGGACGGGCGCGACGTCCTCCGGCGAACAGGCCATGAACAACAGGCGTAATGGGCGATTCGCGCGGGCAACCGTGCGGCTCGCCGAACCGACCCGCCGGACCGGCGTGAACGGGCGGAGCGGGTTGGCGCAAAGGAATGCTCCGTCGGCGCAGAGCAGTTCCCAAGGCAGATGCCGCAGCCCGGCGCCCACGTCGATGTGGAGGGCCAGGCCCTCGGCGTTGTTCTCGCAGGCGGACGCCAGCCAGCGCTCGGTCGGCCCATCGAGCCACTCGTACAGCCGCCGGCCAAGGTTGGGCAGGTCGGAGTTCGCGATTTGGTAGCCCTGCTCCACCTCGCGGACAAAAGCCGCGAGGTCGGTCCTGGCCAGCGGCCGCTGGCCGATGAGTCGGCCGTCCGCGTCAAGGCACCGCAGGATCGGCTGGTCGGTGTCCTGGCGGAAGACCTGGAACGAATACCGCCGCATGAATCGTACGCTCCCAAGCCCGCGATGAGGGGCACCGAAGCTCGTTTTCCGGACCGACGCCACAGGAAGAGCACCAGTGAATATACCCGTTTAACCGTGGCTCGCCAGGACGGCGGCGGGTGAACCTATGAAGCAGGAGGTCGAGCCGATTCACGGTGCCTTGCGTTCGTGGTAAACCAGCGGTTCGTGTTTCGAGATCCGTCGGTTTCCACACAAGGAGCGAACCATGAACTATGTCGGCATCGACCTCCA
>JAZDKM010000353.1:0-2147 GCA_043803085.1 Planctomycetota bacterium | reverse complement strand
GGTGCCCACGTGGAGAGCCAGTCATATCCAACGGCCTCGCCCTCTGCAACCTCCACCATGCCGCTTATGACGGAAACATCCTTGGGGTAACACCCGACCTCAAAGTCCAGGTCCGCCTCGACGTCCTGGAAGAGAAAGACGGCCCCATGCTCCAGTGGGGGCTGCAGCACTTCCACGGAGCCGACTTATACGTCCCGCGCCGGCCCGACTGGCAGCCCAACCGAGAGTACGTGGCCAGCCGGTACGAGGCGTTCCAAAGAGCCCATTAGGCGGGCCGAGGAAGGGCCCAGCCGCCCTGCGGGCGATCGGCATAGGGGCCGGCGAGTTCCCTCGCCGGTCCCCTGCCACACCACCGGACATGCGGGTCCGCATCCGGCGGTTTGGGAAGTTGAGGTCACGCCGCAAGCCTCGGCACCCCAAGTCGATCGAAGTAGTGCGGCGGTAGAGCGGCCAGTATCAACCCACCTTCGGAACCTCTCCACCAGTGCCCCATATGCGAGGCGATGACTTTGGCGTCGCGCACGTTGACTCCCCGCGCACGAAGTTCCCGGTATGCGGTCGGCCCGCATTTCCATTGCTTGAGTTGGACTGCCCTTAGACGGTGACGTATCCATCCGTCCATGTCGCGGAACATGCTCGGGGTATCCGCCAGTTTGAAGTATTCCTTCCACCCCGCCAGGTACCTTCGCAGTTCCGCCGCCACCGCCTTCATGCTTTTCCCACCAACCCGGCCTGTCATCTGCCGGATTCGATACTTCATCCGCTTTAGGGCTTTGGGCGCAACACGCATCTTGACCTCGCCCCCTTTGGCTACCCAGAAACTGTAGCCGAGGAACTTCCGGTCCCAAACGCGCGCCACCGCACTCTTCGATTCGTTGACCTTGAGCTGAAGTCCCGCGTAGAGGCTCTTAAGCGCCTCCATGACCCGCTCGCCCGCTCGCCGTGACCGCACATACACGTTGCTATCGTCGGCGTAGCGCGCGAAGGCGTGTCCGCGTCTTTCCAGTTCCTTGTCCACTTCGTCCAAGAGCACGTTTGCCAACAAAGGCGAAAGCGGGCCGCCTTGCGGCGTCCCCTCTTCCCGTTCCCTCACTATCCCGTTGGCCATCATGCCGGCTTCCAGGTAGTGGCGTATCAGCTTCAACAATCGCTTGTCCGTTATTCGTTTTGCCAATCTCCCCATCAGCACATCGTGGTTGACCCGGTCGAAAAATTGTTCCAGGTCAACGTCCACCACCCACCGCCGTCCTTCCTGGACATAACGCCGAGCCGCGCCTACTGCTTGGTGCGCCCCGCGTCCGGGTCGGAAGCCGTGGCTGTGCTCGGAGAAGGTCGGGTCGAATCTCGGCTGCAACACTTGCAGGATGCATTGCTGGATGAACCTGTCGAGCGCGCAGGGAATTCCGAGAACTCTGACCCCTCCGCCCTCTTTATCTATCTCTTGCCGCTTTACCGGCTTCGGCTGGTATGTTCCTGCGAGCAATTGCGTTCGCAGGACTTCCCAGTGTTCCGCCACGTATTGCGGCAGTTCATCCACCGTCATCCCATCGACGCCGGAGCTGCCCTTGTTTCGCCTGACTTGCTTCAACGCCATTTCGACGTTCGCGCATCCAACCGCCTCTTCTATCAGGCGGTCGGTTCCCAAGCGCGCTATCACATTCGTCGCCGTCGGTGCTTCGCCGCTCCCACCTTTAAATTCCAGCGGGAGCTCGATTTGCTCGGTCTTCTGGCGCTGTGCACTTTCGAGACTCATGCGGCTACGCTCTCCTTTCCATTCGGCCCTTCGCCACCTCGCTTTAGGAGGCGCTACTACGGCCTCTGCTGACTTCTCGCTCCCTGCCGTTGACAGGTTGCCCTTTCGGGCATGAGGCGAGACCTCCCCAGGTAAGAGTCATGGCTTTCCCCACACAATCGCCGGATCTACGTCGTCGTTCTTTGGTCGCCAGAGCTTCACGGCTCAGAGCCCGCTCGCCCGGAACGGACGGCGCCTCATATCCGATTTCTGTTCGTCGACTCGTGGTTTCGCTATCCGCTTCTTTCAGCGTGGGCCTCGCGACCCATCGCCTTGCGTTTCGCTTGGAGTCCCTGCGACCCGGTTCTCCAGAGGACTTGCACCTCCTAGTCATGCTCATGCTGGGCACACTCTG
>JAZDKM010000352.1:0-2609 GCA_043803085.1 Planctomycetota bacterium | reverse complement strand
CCCCATCCGGAAACCTCGGCGCCGGTGCGGAGAATAAAGGGCCGGCCCACCCTGTTGAAAGACCCTGAAGAGTTACTAATCGATGAGTAGGTGGGGAGATATCCCGTCAGACTTGTCGGAGGGGTTATCCAAAGATGGAAGTCCTGACCGGCGGGGATGCCGGTAAGGGTAAACGTTCCGTCGTCACGCGAAGCAACAGAAGAGACGCCGGTAACGCCGAGGGCTTCGATGGTCGCGCCAACAATGGCATTGCCGTCTTTATCGGTCACCTTGCCGTCGAAGGAGATCGTGGGCGCCACCGTGGTGAACGACCAGGAGGCCTGTACGGCGGGGTTGCCGGCGAAATCATTCACATCGACGGTCACGGTATGCGTTGCATTGGAAAGATCATACGGGGGCGTGAAGGAGACAACACCGGTAGAGGCGTCGTAGCTTGCGTTCACCGCATTGCCATCGAGATTCATGGAGATGGTGGCCGGATCGATGCCCGAAGGGGCGTTGCCGTCCGAGCCGAGATCCACCAGCACAGCAGAGATGACCGGCATTCCCCCCGCCACCGTCGATCCGTTTGCGGGAGTCAGGCCGGATATCGTCGGGTGGGCGGTATCCACATCATTAGCCAGATAGGCGATATCCTGGACCGTCAAGCCGCCGGTCCCGATATTGGCCGTGGTGACCGATTTTCTCACATAACCGGCAGCCGTTACGCGTAAGGTGTAAGAATAATTCTGCGGCACATTCAGCGTGAAGGCGCCACCTTCGCTTGTCACAACGGACGCCCTCACGATGCCGTCGAGCAGAGCCTCCACCTTCGCATTCTGCAACCCCGCCCCGGCGGGATTCCGGACCGTGCCGGCAATCGTCGCTTCATCCGGCAGCGGCGTCAGACCCGCGTAGGGCGCGATGGCCATCAGGGCGCTCGCCGTGTACATGACGGTGTTGCCGCTGTTGGATCCCCCCGTGATATAGTTGGGATTGCTCCATGACCCGTTGGAATTCTGCCGCAGGACGATGTCGTCGGCCATATTCCAGGTCAGTTTGAGCGTCTCGTAATACTTTTTCCCCGATGTCGCGGGATCGTCGTACAGGACCGCCGCCCAGGGGAACATGGACCACCAGTAGGCGTCGGCCCAGCGATCGTAACCGCTGAATCCGCCGTTATTTTTCACCCACTGGAAGAAACGGTTCACGTCGGGATCCGAGTTCGGCGCTCCGGCGAAATTCAGGGCCAGAACGCAGGCCGCGCTCGTCCCCAGCGGGCCGTAACCACTGGTGTCATTGGGCTGGTAAGCGAAGAGACCCGCACCTCCGCCTTCGGTGATCTGGCTGCGCCGGATGTGGGCCAGGCCGTCGACAACCGCCTGGACGGACGGGTTGACGCCCGCCTTCATGAGGGCCATGATGACCCATGCCGTCTCCCAGTTGTCCGTATCCGTGTTGTAGGGGTTGTACCGCCAGCCGCCGGCAAAGATGGGATTGCTGGCCTTGGCTACCGTGATTTGGGCGCCCAAGAGGAACTGTACAGCCCCTGTTACTTTGGGATCATTTAGCGGCATCCCCAGGGCAATCAGCTTTTCCAGGGCCACCGGCGTGGCGGCCACGGATGCCCAGGCGATATTGTCGCTGTAGAAGGCGCCGATATCGTCCCCCGTGGCGCGATAGGTGCTTTCAAAGTATTGTTTGATGCCGTTTTTGGGCGTGGTCCCGGTAACGCCATACAGGGCTTCATGGATCTGCCCCAGCAGGGTAGCCCCCAGGTAATCGGGATTGGCGGAAACGTTGTATTTTGGGTTCTCCAAAACGGCCAGGAGGGTTAGCCCCGTGTATCCCGTCCATCCGAAGACGAACTGGTCCGCATCGCCGCTGAGATTGTCGTCGAACGAGCCGTCCGCCCGCTGATGGGCGAGGAGCCAGTTGAGACCGTTGACGATGACGCTCTTCGTGTCATTCAGGGTGAAGTTCTGCGTCAGCGTCTGTCCGGCCGTCACGCCCACGGAAACCTGACCGGGCGTGTAGCCTCGGGCTGAACCGATTAGGGTATAGCTCCCCGGAACGACATCGGAAATCGAATAGGAGCCGTCTGTTGTTGAGGGCGCTACGTTGGCGATGACCGTCTCTCCCTGCTTCAGCAGGATCCGGCTGTCGATACCCGTTCCAAAGGGGGTCAGGTTGCCGGAGATGGTTCCCGGAGTTTCGATGGGCGTCATCACGGTGCTGGTCCCCGGAACGGTCAAGGTTCCACCTTCGGTTACCGTGATGGTTATGGGTGTGAAAAAGTTATAGCCGGGATAGCTTAAAATCAGGTAGTACGTACCTGCGGGCACGTGGTCGAACTGGATCTGACCGTTTGCATCGGTGCTGCCCCATGCCCTGGTGATCTGCCCGGTCTGATCCGCAGACAGATAAACCATCGCCCCTGCGAGGGGATGAGTGGAGTAACTGCTCGTGACGGTTCCGGAGACGGTTCCGCCTGCGTTGAAGTGGATGGAATCGGACGCCGGAATGGGCGTCACAGCGCCTTTGCCGATTACAACGCTGGTCTGCGCGTACTGGATGACGCCCTTGTCCGGTCCATTTTCCAGATCACCGGTGAGGAAGTAGAAATCATA
>JAZDKM010000351.1:0-10114 GCA_043803085.1 Planctomycetota bacterium | reverse complement strand
CGGCATCGTAGGTCACCCTGGCGTCGCCGTAGCCCTCTTCGTGGTAGAAGGTCTCGAGGGCATTGCGACCTTCGGCCACGCCGAACGAATCGATGGGATCGCCCACGGTGAGCGGGACTTTCTCCAGGAGCTTCTTCTCTTACTTGACGTTCCCGACGATGCGGATGGCAGTGACCACCGGACGATCGACGAGGTGAAAGGTCACCGCGACACCCTCGGGGGTCGATGCGGTGGCTAGGTTCACGCTGAGGAACTTGCCGGTCCGTAGCAGGCGCTGCACGTCCTCGTTGACGGTGGCCTCATCGAACGGCTGGCCCGCGGTGGTACGCACCACCGAGCGGACGTATGCTTCGCCCACGGTCTGGCTGCCTGAGAAAGTGACGGAGACGACCTGTGGTACGGGGTCGGCCTCCGCTTCGGCGTATGCCGTGGGAGGCCCGGCCTTGACGCCGATCAGCACCGCCGTTGTCGCTATCGCCTGGAGAATGAGCTTTTTGTCCATCGGACCGGTCTCGTGGGTGACCTGTCGCGCCGGGTTCAAACGACCGACCGCGCCCTAGTGTCGAAACCCGGCATGACTCGCGCCTGAGGCCATCATACAACAGTCGGCCAGGAGTTGGCAATCACCCGGAGCCCATACCGTAGTATATGGAGGTAGGGCGGGCTCCGCCCGCCGATATGAAGCCTCGGGCAGAACCAGACCTACCACCTCGAACCCTCACGGCACTAGCAGCCCGTGGCAAAAGTCTGTGGGACAGACTTTCCAGCCCGTGAAGTAGGCTTCTTGCCTCCAAGAAGACCGGCTGGAAAGCCGGTCCCACAGATCAGAGCACTTTCGCCACGGGCTGCTAGGGACCGGCGGGCAAAGGTCTCGTGCGATAGATCAGGCCTTCCCAGAGGACCGTGTCGGTCAGCGGATCGTAGCGGCCGCTGAGAACGTCGCCCTCCTCCGTGCCGCCGGTCAGATCGAGACCGGCGCAGGCGAAGGTCCCCACGGTCTGCATCCCGGCGATGGTCCAAATGAATGTGTCGTCGACGAAGCTGAGCGAAGCGTTGGGCGCGAAGAAGGCGCGGCCGCTGACCGCGAAGCAGGCATCCAAGCCGTCGACGCCGCCGGTGTTGTCGTTGGAATTGCCGTCGCCGTTGGTTCCCGCGTCGGGGCCGGGGGCACCGTCGCTGTCCGGACTGTTGCTGTTCGAGCCGCCGTCGCCATCGGTCGGCGTACCGCCGTCGGGGCTTTGATCACCCGCGTCGGAAGTTCCGTCGCCTATGGAATGCGGTCCCAGGGTCACCGCCCCACCGGAACCCGCGAAGCCGTCGGCGGTCCCCGCACCACAACCGGCGAGGGTGAGACACAGCGCCAAAGCCAAGGTGGTCGCAGACCACGGCGCACGAGTCAGCCAGGTGGAAGGGAAGAACGGACCCCCGCCGAATCCGCCATCCGCACTGGGGGGCTGCTCCGTTCCCTGACGGTCGCAGTTCGGAGAGGCTGCTCCCTGACGGTTGCGGTTCGGAGGGGCCGCTCCCTGAAGGTCGCGGTTCGGATAAGCAGGCGATATTCTCGCGCCCATGTTCATTCCCCTGTAGCGGGTGACGACTATTCGCACACCGCGGTCCCCGGCATCAGGCGGATGACCGGGTCGGACTTCACCCGGCGGCGTTCCGCGCGGTCCTCACCGGTCTGCGGGTCAGTTCGCACCAGGTGGTACTGATCACATGATCCGCCGAAGATATCTGTCGCGTCAAGCTCCAACGGGCGCCCCAGATGGTTCATGACGAAGGTGTCGCAAATCTGGCCGACAATGTGCTCCAGCGTACACGCCGCCACGTCGGTGCGCCAAAGGGAGTCGGCGGTGAGGTCCGTGAGAGCGCGGGGAAGCTCGAGGCGCACGAGATCCGCCCCCGCGGCGCGGGCCGTTGCGTGGACCCGGTCGCGAAACGAGGCCGCCTCGACCACGACCTCGGGCCGCAGATCCAGCCGCCGCCAAGCATGAGCGTCGAAACGGCCCGGCGACGTACCGGGTGCGGGCGCGTACCCGATGAACCGGTCCGGGTCCAGGGCGCGGGCCAATGCCGGCAACGCCCTCGCACAACGCTCGAACAACGCGCCGGCCCGATCGAAGATGACGCGAAGGCGCTGCTCCGCGCCGGTGGTGAGGTCGACGAGGGTCCGCGTCGGCCCGGAACCGAAGTCGGGGTCGGCGCGGCGCGGGGCGCCGTTCATAAGTGACATACCTATGGCATCGTTCCACGGACGCTGCAGCGGCAACCATACGATGCGAAAACGTCCGCCCAGGTAGCGGGCGTAGGCACACGGGGTGGGCAACGGGCGGACCAGCCGCTTGAGCCACAGCAGGGTCCCGTAGAGGCCCTCGTCGTCGCCGGTGCGCAGACCGGTGCGGATCACCACCGCCGGACGCGGCGCGGGGGACAACCCGCACGACGCCTCCTCGGGACCCAACCGGATCACCACACCTTCCACGGAGGTGTCCGAGTGCTCAAGGCCGGTGCAGCGATAGGCCTCAAAGCGGGTGCAGAACTCCACCAACTCCTGGCGGAAGTCGCGTTCCCCACGGGCCGGGGCGACATACTGTCCGAGGACCACGGGCGCGCGGCCCAGCATGTTCAGCAGCAGAACGGCGGCCGCGTGGACTTCGCCCAGCGTGGTGGGCGGCCGCTCCAGCACGTCAAGATCGCAGACCACCACGGCCCCCTGCCGCGTCGGTTTGTACAAGCCGATCGGTTGGTCCATGGTCTGGTCGCGGTTGGTGACCGCGGTGAGGAAAACCTCAAACCCGTGGCGTTTGCGGAAGTCCCGCCAAGCCCGGTTGGCCACCCACTGGCGTTGGGCAAAGCCGGTCGGATCGCTGCCGACACCGGCGAACGGGAAGACGTCGTGCAAGGCGAACCCGCGGGTGAGGAAACAGCCGGAGGTGACCTTCGCGTGCATCGGATCGTCGGCTTGCTCGACGGTACGGAATGCCAACGGGGGGCGGACCAGCCGGGCAAACGCGCCGATCGAGAGGATGACGATCCGGTTGCGGGCCAGTGCTTCGAGTTGCGTCACGGTGCGCAGATCGGCGGGCGGCCTGTCCCCGGGAATCACCAGGGCGTCGGCCTCCAGGGTTTGGAGGGCGCCCGTTCCGACAGTGTGCACCTGAACATTCGGCGAACCCAAGCGGAGGCGGAGAACCTCAAGGAGCGAGGGGCAGGATGCGGCGTCGCCGTACACCGCGACCCGCTCCACGCTCCGCGGAGGCGGTTCGGCGTATACCGGCGGCGGGACCGCCAGGACGTGCGAACAGGCGTCCACCTCCAGAATCGGCATGAGCCGCAGGGCGTAGACCCGGGCCCACCCCGAAGCTTGAACCATCCCGATGCGGACTTCGACGCTGTGGACCACAGGCGGCGGCTGGAAGTAACCCCGCAACGTAAGGGTCTCCGCGACGTGTCGCACTGCCGCGAAGCGCAAGGTTTCACCCGTCGGGCCCTCATCGGCATGATAGTGTATGGAGAGGACCAGGCCCGATTCGACCTCGGTCCCGTTGCACTCGCATGCTACGTCTGCTTCGAGGCGGTAAGTCTGGCCGGGCTTGCAGCGGAGGGTCTGGGACCACCCGGCGCTGCGGTTGGAATGCTCGGACTCGAGCCGCATGACCTGCTCGGCTCGTCCGTTCACCGACGGCTCGTGCCTCCAGCGCGTGGCCGGCCCATCCCCCGACCAACGCCACGAGCGCGGCGCCTTCCGGCCGAGAGCAAACCGCGGGTTTTTCACGAGGTTGAGTTCGTCCAAGCACTCGGGCTCCTTATCTCACATCCTATCAGGAACGTGAGTCTACGGCAGGTGGGCACGGCAAGGCAAATGGCGCCTCCCGTAGGCTGGTGTGTCATCCGCCGGCGTTGCATGGGGCGCGTGGTACGGCTGAGTCGATGAAACACCCGACGTGTGCCACGGCTCTGTGAGCCGTGCTTCTTCCACTACGAACCGACGTGTGCATCCGGATGGTCCATCATCAAGGGAACCTCCTGCCAGCCTTCCCAGAAGCGGCCGGGTGGCATGGCCGCGTCTTCGCGGCCATGTCGAACTTCGGAAGTCGCATGTTCGCCCAAAAGGCATGTCCAGGTTCGTCCCAAGCACGGCGCGTTTTGCGAATCGAACCGTCCATGCGGGCATCATAACCGCTACAACATACGACGCCTCGAAGGGGAGGGGAATCTACCTCGCGGAACGAGAAAAAAGCACGGCTCACAGAGCCGTGGCACACGCCGGTTCTCCCGCCGACTCGACCGTGCCAACCGCCCCAGGGGCAGGTCCGCGGCAACGGCGGGTTGGGCAGCTACGAGCACTGAACAACGCTGCGAGTCTCCAGACACTGGAAGCACAGGAACACGTAGATCAGACCCACGTCTCCGAACATGAAATCCTGCTTGCCCGAGAGACAGTCGATGCGATGAGGGTTGCTGTCAGAGTCGTGTTCGATCGAGTCGAGCTGTGCGACGAAGGTCGTCCGCTCACGGCAAGAGGGGCAGTCCGGCCAGTCCTCGACTTGTATCCAGTCGGGCTTGCCTCCCAGCTTGCTCCGAAGCCCGGAAGCATCGGGATCGACGGCGGCTTCGCCGGGCCCGACCGCTTCGAACAGCATCCTGTACTCGCGTAGGTTCTTTTCCATCGGTGCTTGCTGCCCAACAACGTTTAGGCCGATCCGCCTAACACACCAAACGCGGTTTAGTGTGCCGCATAAAACGCCCGCGAAAGCGGGGAAGGTCCCGGCCTAACCTCCGTAACAGCAACCTGTTGCGGCGAGCTTGCGTTCTTATCACGGCCTCTTATGCGGATCGGCATAAAAGAACCTCCTGGAATGGGTTCAAAGCCCGTCGACCGGACGGCGAACGCCAGATAGGCCACGGTTGAGGCCATGGGTATAGAGCGTGACGCCTGACGAACGTGGTCAAGTAGTTTGGGCCGCCGTGGCTGAGTCGCGGGGTTCAGCCCGCGATCGACCGTGACCGGATTACAGGGCCTTTGCTGCACAGGCCAAACTCCTGCCAGTGGATAGGCTTTGGCAGGTGCCGTTGGACCACATACAGAGAACATAACACGCAGTGGCGGATGCTGCAACGCCGATGTACTCGCTGGCGGTGGACGGGACCCACCACCAAGCCTCATCGTGACTCAAACGCCTTCTCCATCCGTTGGCGCCAGGCGGGCAGGTCGTCGAACTTGACCTTGGCCCAGAGGCCGACGCCGCGGCGGCGGGCACGGGTCTCCGCCGCCTGGTAGCGGTTGGCGAGCGGGTGCTCAAACCGCCCGTCGGCATAGGCGTAGCCGTTCTCGAGCAGCAGTTCGTTGAAACTCTCGCCCCCGGTAAGAAGATAGACATAGGCCAGCAGGCGGCCGTAGCGATCGCGCGTCCGGGTCGGAGATAACTCGATCCGCACGGACCGGCCCGCCAAGGTACCTTTGGCGAAGACGGAGGCTTCGACCCCATAGTGCATCGCGCTGGCCTGGCTGCCGGCCACTTCAGGCGTGTCGACGCCCCACAGCCGAATCCGGGTGGTCGCATGGCGCCCGTCGGCCAAGTCGAGATCGAACGTGTCGCCGTCCAACACGTTGACCACGGTGAACACGCGGTCGTGGTAGCGGGTGTAGTCGTCGCTCTGCCGCCCGCCGCGGAGGTGGTCCACCAGCGTGCCCACCAGGAGCAGCACCGCGACGGCACAGACCAGTGGGCGCCGCCGGTAAACCGGCGGTATGAAAAGGTTCGGCGGCAAGGGTCGACGCGCCCGGATCACGTTATCTCAAAGGGCTGGAACGGCTGGGCACGCAGGAGTTCATGCAGATCTTGTGGGCCCATCCACGGTTCCTCCTACACGAGGACGTCAACAGTATATCGGTATGGGGGCTGAAAATCGATTCCCAGACGGCTCCGGGGGCGCGGGGATCCGCGCGACGCACTAGCCCGCATTTCTCACCATCACTGGGTGGGACAGGACAGGGCGCGCGGGGTGTAGGGCGGGCTTTGCCCGCCGAGAACGTAGGCGGCGGGTAGAACCCGCCCTACGCGTGGTGAGAAATGCGGGCTAGAATACCGTTCGACTACTACGTTCAGGAGAACGAAGCGTGAAGATTCAACTGATGGCCGAGCAGCGCCGGGTTCTGGGCGTGCTCATCGAGAAGTCGCTGGCGACGGCGGAGCACTACCCCATGACCCTCAGCGCTATCGTGGCCGCATGTAATCAAAAGAACAACCGCGACCCGGTGGTCAACTACGGCGAGAGCAACGTCGGCCGCGTGCTCTATGAGCTCATGCAGATGAACTTGGTCGCCCAGGCCGATTCGGCCCCCGGGGCGCGGGCCAACCGCTTCGCGCACCGGGTCCACGAAGAGCTCGATTGGAACCGGCGGCACCGTGCGGTGATGGCGGAACTCCTGTTACGCGGAGGGCAGACCGTCGGCGAGCTTCGCACGCACTCCGCCCGGATGGTACCGCTTCCGGACGTGGCGGCGGTCATCTCGGTGCTGGAGGAACTTGGTAACCTGGACCCGCCGAGGGTCCGCGTTCTGCCTCGCCAGCCGGGCCAAGCGGCGATCCGCTACGACCACACCCTGTATCCGCCGGAGGAGCTTGCGGCTTCCGCGCCCGCCTTGCCTACCGCGGCCCCGGCCGGGCCGGTCGAAGCCGTGACCGCTTCGGACCTGGCCGCGCGGGTGGATCGGCTCGAGGCCGAGGTGGCCAGCCTGCGCGCGGAGGTCGAGGACCTGCGACGGTCCCTGACCAGTTGACTTCTCCGCCGCGCCTCGGCTCCATACAATCCGGTTGATGAGCACCGAGGACCCCATCGCCCGATTGCGCGAGAAGATCGCCCATTTCCCGAAGACACCGGGCGTCTACTTGATGAAGGACGCCAACAGCGTGGTGCTCTACGTGGGCAAGGCCAAGGACCTCCGCGCCCGCGTGAGCAGCTACTTCCAGCCCTCGGCCGACCTGCTCGGCACGCGCGGGCCGGAGATCGCCCGCATGGTTACGCTGGTGGACGACATCGACTTTCTGGACTGCGAGACCGAGGTCGACGCCCTGCTGCGCGAGGCCCGCCTGATCAAGGACATCCGGCCGTATTTCAACGCCCAGCTCAGGGACGACAAGACCTTTCCCTACCTCGAAATCACCACCCGCGACGACTTCCCCGGCGTCTACGTCACCCGCACCCCGCGGCCCAAGGGCAGCAAGCTCTACGGCCCGTTCACTTCCCCAACGGCCGTCCGCAACGCGGTCAACGCCTTGCAGAAGGTGTTCAAGTTCCGCACCTGCGAATTGGAGATTGACGACGGGAACGAAGCGCGGCGCTATTTCCGGCCCTGTCTGCTGCACGCCATCGACCGCTGCACCGCCCCGTGCGCCGCCAGGATCAGTAAAGAGGATTACAAGAAGGACATCGACCGGCTCAAACGCTTCCTCGCCTCCAAGCGCTCGGTGGTCATCCGGCAGATGACCCGGGAGATGGAACAAGCGGCCAAGGACCTGCGTTTCGAGGACGCGGTTGTGCTGCGCGACCGGATCAAGACCATGGAGGCGTTGTCGCTCTCCGGGGACGTGCAGGAGGACGTGCAGCCGGAGGTATTCTTCGTCGATCCGACCAAAGGGTTGGAGAAGCTGGCCGAGCTGTTGGAGCTGGAGCAGCCGCCGCGGAGCATCGAGGGGCTCGACATTGCCAACCTGCAAGGAGCTGAGTCGGTCGGCGCGCTGGTGTGCTTCATCGACGGCAAGCCGTTCAAGGCGGGCTATAAGCGCTTTCGCATCAAGACCGTCGAGGGACAAGACGACTACGCCATGATCCGCGAGGTGCTCCAGCGCCGCTATCGCTACGCCGCGGTGGGCGAGGAACTGTACCCCGACGTGATCCTCATCGACGGCGGCCTGGGCCAGTTGCACGCCGGGCTTGAAGCCTTCTCCGAGATGGACCTGCGCCCGCCGATGGTGATCTCGCTGGCCAAGCGCGAGGAAGAGGTTTACATGCAGGCCAAGAGTGCTCCGGTCCGCCTGCCGCGCAACCACGAGGCCCTGCGACTTCTCCAGCAGATCCGCGACGAAGCCCACCGCTTCGCCCAACACTACCACCACATCCTGCGCCGTAAGAAGACTTTCGACCAGGACGTGGCCGAAGGACGAAAACCGCCACGGGCCAAAAGGAAGCAGGAACCCAGGGACGCCGGGGTCTAGCGTTCGGTCAACGACTTCTCCGGGAGTTGCCCTTTGGGGGAGGGCGAGCCTCCCGGCGAGCCGGGACGCGGACGCCGCCCGGGGCCTTCGGCTCGGTAGGAGCCTCGCCCTCCCGATCCCACCCGCACCCGCAGCGTCGACGGAACACGAGCAGGCCACAAAGGCACGACGGCGCAAGGCTGCCCAGTTTCGCGAATCCTTTCTCACGCCATGGCGAGGGGGTTCCCTTCCTCGCCCCGACGGAGCGAATCGCCTATCATGACCGGGTTGTCCGCCGGCCCGCCGGCGCCGCTACGCAGCGGCGGGGCCCGGCGGACCGACGTGTCAAGAGAGACTCAGGTGGCCTCCGATGACCGTGCCGCTGTCACCGTGCCCACGTCTCATACCGGGGACGGCCGCGGCCCCACAGGCGTGACACGCGCCTTACGCCACCGCAACTACCGGCTCTTTTTCGGCGGGCAGGGCGTCTCGCTGATTGGCACCTGGACGCAACGTGTGGCCCTGAACTGGCTGGTCTACCGCCTGAGCGGCTCGGCCCTGCTGCTCGGTGTGGTCGGGTTTGCCAGCCAAATCCCGATCCTGCTGTTGGCCGCGCCGGCCGGCGTCCTGGCGGATCGCTGGGACCTTCGCCGGGTGCTCATGCTGACCCAGGTGCTGGCGTTGCTCCAAGCCGCGGTGCTCGCCCTGCTCACTCTGACGGGCGTGGTTACGGTCTGGCACATCCTGGTCCTGAGCGCCTTCGTCGGGCTGATCAACGCCATCGACATCCCGGTTCGACAGGCCTTCGTCGTGCAGATGGTCGAGCGGCCGGAAGACCTGGGCAACGCGATCGCGCTGAACTCGTTCCTGGTGAACGGCGCCCGTCTGATCGGGCCGTCGCTGGCCGGGGTCCTGATCGCGGCAATCGGCGAGGGACCGTGCTTCCTGCTGAACGCGGTGAGCTTTGTCGGCGTCATCCTGGCGCTTTGGGCGATGACGCTGGCGCCGCGCCGAAGCCCGTCGCCACACGTGCCGTTCGCGCAGGGTCTCCGCGAAGGCTTCGCGTACGCGTTTGGCTTTCCGCCGATTCGGGCAATGCTGCTGCTCCTGGCGGTCTGCAGCCTGATGGGCATGTCCTACACGACGCTGCTGCCGATTTTTACCAAGGAGCTTCTTGGCGGCGGACCACACACCCTCGGTTTCTTGCTCGGGGCGGCCGGACTGGGGGCCGTGATCGGCGCCGTCTATCTGGCCGCGCGTCGGACCGTACTCGGGCTGGGAAAGATCATCGCCTTCGGCGCGGGTCTGTTCGGTTTGAGCTTGATGGCGTTTGCCGCTTCGCGCGCCCTGTGGCTCTCGCTCTCGCTCATGCTCCTCGCCGGACTCGGCATGATGTTGCAGATTGCTTCGAGCAACACCGTCCTACAGACCATCGTGGACAACGACAAGCGTGGCCGGGTCATGAGTCTGTACGCGATGGCCTTTCTCGGCATGACGCCCCTCGGCAGCTTGCTGGCGGGCGGTCTGGCCCAGGTGCTCGGTGCCCCCCGGACGGTGATGTTGGGTGGGGGTTGTTGCGTGCTGGGGGCGCTCGTGTTCGCCGGCCGGCTGCGGGCCCTCCGGGCCCTCGTGCGCCCGATCTACGAGCGTAAGGGCATCCTTCCCGAAGTTTCCTAGCCGCCCGTGGTAGAACTTCTCTGACCTGTGGGACCGGCCTTCCAGCCGCAGCCGGTCCTCCCGGAGGCAAGAAACTTACTGGACAGGCTAGAAAGCCTGTCCCTGGGGTTTGGCCCTTTTGTAACCCGCCGGCAGTTTGCCTGAGTGCAACGGTGGGCGGCAATCGTCAGCCTGCGGCGGCGTAGAGCAAGGCCGAGACCGCAGGCAGAATCGATTCCGAGCACTTCGTGGACGTCGCC
>JAZDKM010000350.1:0-5605 GCA_043803085.1 Planctomycetota bacterium | reverse complement strand
CGACGACGAGGACGAGTGGACCTGACCCGCACGCCGCCGCTGCCCAGAGAATCAGGTCGCCGGGAGGCGCCGTCCAAGCCGACGCCGGCCCGATGGGTCCGACCGCTCAGCGCGGGGGCGCTTCTCATCGGGTTGACCCTGCTGGTGTATCAGCCTGCGATGCGTTGCGGCTTCATCTGGGACGATGACGACTACGTCTACAACAACCCCACGCTGCGTTCCGCCGAGGGTCTTCGCCAAATCTGGTTTCAGCTCGGTGCCACCCCTCAATACTACCCTCTGGTCCACACCACCTACTGGCTGGAGTACCGGCTCTGGGGGCTCCATCCGACCGGTTACCACGTCCTGAATGTCTTCTGGCATGCCCTCGTGGCGATCCTGCTCTGGCGGGTCTTGGTCGTGCTCGAGGTGCCCGGAGCGTGGGTGGCCGCGGCGGTGTTCGCGCTGCACCCCGTGCACGTGGAATCGGTGGCGTGGATCACGGAACGGAAGAACGTGTTGTCGGGCGCATGCTACTTCGGCGCCGCCCTGGCATACCTGCGTGGGGCCCTGGGATGGAAGGCAAGTCCGGACGGCCGGCGCTTCCGAGGGCTCTACGCGCTCGCGTTTCTGCTGTTCCTGGGCGCGTTGTTCGCCAAAACCGTCACCTGCACTCTTCCGGCAGTCCTGCTGCTGTTGCTTTGGTGGAAACGCCGGCCTCTCGGGATGCGTTGGCCGGGTCTTGTGGCCTTGCTTCCCTTCTTTGCGATCGGCATCGCCTTCGGGATGCTCACCGTATGGATGGAGAAACATCGCGTCGGGGCTCGGGGCGCGGAGTGGGACTTCTCCTTCATCGAACGGTGTTTGCTCGCCGGGCGTGTCCTGTGGTTCTACGCGGGCAAGCTCGTCTACCCTGCGAACCTGATGTTCATCTACCCGCGCTGGACGATCGATGCCACGGCGTGGGCCTGGTATCTCTACGCTCTGGGGGCCGTCGGCGCCGTCGCGGCGCTGTGGGTGGCGCGGCGTCGCATCGGCCGAGGGCCTCTCGTGGCCGTCCTGTGCTTTGCGGGCAGCCTCTTTCCGGCCCTGGGGTTCTTCAACGTCTATCCCATGCGTTATTCCTTTGTGGCCGATCACTTCCAGTATCTACCCAGTGCCGCGCTCCTCGCGCTGCTCGTCTCCATCGGCTTCCGGGCCGCCGCCCGATGGACCGGCTGGCGCAGGGGCTGCGCCGCCGCCGCCTTCCTCGTCATTCTGACCGTGCTGATGTTGCTGACCTGGCGGCAGGCACGCATCTACGTTAACGAGGAAACGCTGTATTTAGACACGTTGGCCAAGAACCCGTCGGCCTGCATGGCCCACAACAATCTGGGGCTGGTGTTGGTCAAACAAGGAAGGATCGAGGAGGGTATCGCGCATTACCGGCGCGCGCTCCAGCTTCAGCCGGGGCGCCTCGAGGTCTGGAACAATCTGGGTGCCGCTCTGGGCCGCCTGGGGGACCTCGACCAAGCCATGCTTGTGTTCAATGAGGTCCTGCGCGTCAATCCGGACGACGCTGATGCCCATTGCAGCTTGGCGGAGGCCCTGGCGGGCAAGGGGCTCGCCGAGAGGGCCCGCTTCCACTTTCAGCAGGCATTGCGGCTCAGACCCGAATATCCCGAAGCGCACAACAACCTCGGAGTCGTGCTGGCGGGTCAGGGTCAGCTCGACGCGGCTGCCGCCCACTTCGCCGAGGCCCTGCGCCATCGACCCGAATATGGTAAAGCCAGAAAGAATCTGGCCGATGCGCTCGTCGAACTGGGACGGACGGACGAGCTCAGGCGCCAATACGGCGACGTGCTCGATCGCGCTCTGCGCGATCCCGACATGCGTCTCGAGCTTGGGACCGCCCTGGCTCGAAGAGGGCGGCTTGACCAGGCCGCCGAACACTTCGCCGAAGCCGTGCGTCTGAGACCCGGTGACGCGACGGCCCACGATAAGCTCGGGCTGGCCCTGGCGGGCCTGGGTCGGCTTGAACAGGCCCTCGCCCAATGGACCGAAGCGGTGCGGTTGAATCCGGGCGACCGTGGCAGTCGCAGGCACCTCGCTCTGGCCCTGGCTCAGCAGGGGAAGATCGACCAAGCCGTCGAGCAACTCCGCGAGCTATTGCGGATCGATCCCCAGGACGCCGACGCGCACTGCGTCTTGGGTGACCTGTCCGCTTCGCAGGGGAGGCTCGATCAAGCCGCGGCCGAATACCGAGAAGCTTTGCGCATCGCCCCGGACCACGCTGGAGCACGGGCTGGGCTGGAAACGCTGCTCACGCACCCGAGTGCGCTGAGCAAACCGTGAGAGTTCTGAGCGCCGGCATGATTTGCCCTTTCCCGGCGGCTTGGCTAAAGTGTCTGCCCGAGGATGACGGGTTTGGCGGCCGGGTGGCATGGCCACGTCTTCGTGGCCATGCTTTGGCCTCCATGAGACCCACCGCAAGCGGCGGGCATGCCACCCGCCGGTCGCCACAGGCCCAGCAGGTGCCGATGAACCATGAAGTTTGACCACGTTTGCCTCGAAGCATTTGGGTACGTTCTACCCGAGACCGTCGTGACGTCGGCCGACCTCGAGCGGCGGCTGGCACCGGTCTACGAGCGGCTTCACCTGCACGAGGGGCGGCTGGAGATGATGACCGGCATCCGCGAACGCCGCTTCTGGGCCAACGGCACGCGGCCTAGCGACGCGAGCACGTTGGCCGGCCGGCGGGCGCTGGAGGCTTCCCGGGTCGCCCCCGAGGAGGTCGAGTGCCTCATCCACACCTCGGTCTCGCGGGACTTTCTGGAGCCGGCCACCGCCTCCGTCGTCCACCATAACCTGCGGCTCTCGCCGCGCTCGGTGGTCTACGATATCTCCAACGCCTGCCTGGGCTTCGTCAACGGGATGATCTCGCTGGCCAACATGATCGAGTTGGGGCAGGTCAAGCGCGGGCTGATCGTCGCGGCCGAAAGCAGTCGCCAGTTGGTCGAGAGTACGCTCCACGACCTAGTCAGCGACCCGCAGGTGAACCGGCAGAAGCTCAAGCGGGCGTTTTCGTCACTGACCATCGGTTCCGGGGCCGTCGCCTTGGTGATGGCCCATGCCGGCCTGTCGGTCACCGCCCACCGCCTGCTCGGCGGCGTGGTACGCACCGCCAGCGAGAACAACCACCTGTGCCGGGGCAGTGCGGACACCGGCTTTGCCCCCCAAGCCACCATGCTGATGAGCACGGACGCCGAAACCCTGCTCGACAGCGGATGCGCGCTGGCCGCCGAGACCTGGGAAGCATTCAAAGAAACGCTTGGCTGGTCCAACACCGACGTGGGACGTTGTTTCTGTCACCAGGTCGGCACCGCGCATCGGGAGCGTTTGTATGATGCCCTCGCTTTGGACTCGGCCAAGGATTTCTCCACCTTCGAGTTCCTGGGCAACGTGGGGTCGGTGTCACTCCCGCTGACGATGGCGATGGGACTGGAACGCCAGCCGCCTCCGTCGGGCGCCCGCCTGGCGATGCTGGGCATCGGCAGCGGCCTGAACTGCATCATGCTGGGTACACGCTGGTAGCCCCGCGACCGGCTCAACGGCGCAGGTCTTGCCGCTATGAACACCCGGGTCGAAAATGGAAAATTGAAAATGGGAAATCCGGCGCCGACACGTTCGTCACCTTCTCCTTCCTCCATTCTCCATTCTCCATTCTCCATTCCTCTCGTGATGGCCTGACAAAACCACGGCAATTCCATGAGTTCCCTCCCGCCCGCGCTCCAGCACCTTTACCCCTTCAGGCCCCACTATCTGACGGTCGGCGGGCCGCGGATGCACTATGTGGACGAAGGACAGGGCCCGCCGGTGGTCCTGCTCCACGGAAACCCGACCTGGTCGTTTTACTATCGTGACCTGATCCAAGGTCTGCGTGACGGGCACCGCATGGTGGCCCCGGACCATGTCGGCTGCGGTCTGTCCGACAAACCGCAGCGTTATGCGTACCGCCTTACGACGCATATCGAGAACCTGGAGCGGCTGCTCGAGCATCTGAAGCTCGACGACCTCACCCTGGCGGTGCACGATTGGGGCGGACCTATCGGCTTCGGATTTGCCTGTCGGCATCCCGAGCGCGTCCGGCGCTTTATCATCTTCAACACGGCGGCCTTCTTCGGGCGGGTGCCGCTGCGAATTCGTGCCTGCCGGATCCCCGTCTTCGGCACGCTCGCGGTCCGCGGACTCAACCTCTTCGCCCGTGCCGCCCTGCGTATGGCCTGCCTGGACCGGCAACGCATGACGCCGGAGGTCAGAGCCGGCTATCTCTTTCCCTACCGCGATTACGCCAGCCGCGTCGCCCTGCACCGTTTCGTGCAAGACATCCCCACCCGGCCGGCCCATCCGACCTATCCGGCGATCCAATCCATCGCGGCGGCCCTAGCGCAGTTCCGCGACCGATCGATGCTGATCGCCTGGGGCATGCGCGATTTCTGTTTCACCGAGACCTTCCTGAACGGGTGGATCGAGCGGTTCCCCACGGCCCAGGTCCACCGCTTCTCGCATGCCGGCCACTATGTCCTTGAGGATGCCGGGCCGGAACTGCTGCCGCTCATCCGCGATTTTCTCAGGTAGGGCCGCAGGTCGGCCTCCGCCCACTGCGTTTTGTAGGGTCCGCGCTCGCGGACCGTAGGTCGGGCTCTGCCCGACGCTCTGTTCCGGCGGGCGATGCCCGCCCTACCTTGCTCGCGGACCGTTTTCTTCCTGTCGGGCGAAGCCCGACGACGGAAGAGAATGTCGGGCGGAGCCCGACCTACTCGACGAGGGGTATGCCACCTTCCTGCGGCTGCTCCTGTGGCGGCTGCTCCGGGCCGGTCGGCCCCGGTTTGGGTGGTTTGGGCTTCGGAATCACGAAGACCTTCCCATTGGCGTCGTAGTAGCACTGCCGCCACGTCTGGTAGTCGGGCTGGCCGACCATACCGCTATGGTTGTAGTCTGCGCACGGGTTGTACAGCGGGTCACCGACGGCATGACCGTACGCGGCTAGGAAGATGGCGTAATCGGTGCCGACTCCCGGCCCGTCCACGTCGCCGTCGTTATCTAGGTCGCCGCAGAGTTCGCATTCATCGGGCGTACCGTTCGTGTCGCAATCTTCGCTGGTTCCGCCGGCGATGTCGCACTCGTCCGGGATCGAGTTGGTGTTGCAGTCCTGGCTGGTGCCGGCGGCGAGGTCGCACTCATCGGGGATGTCGTTGCCATTGCAGTCCGTGGCCCCAGGCTGACAGGCGTCGCCGATGCCATCGCCGTCGCAGTCCGCCTGGCTCGGATTGTAGTGCTCGGGACAGTTGTCGGACTCGTTGGGGATTCCGTCGCCATCGTGATCCGTGGGACTCTGACAGCCCCAGCTCGCGATATAGGAGGAAGCCAAGCCCCCCGCCGTGGTGAAAGAGCCCCCCGCGTACAACGCCGGCCCGGTCCCATCGTCGAAGACGGTGAGAGCGTGGACATAGCGGTTCATCCCGCTGCCCAGGGCCGACCACTGCGTGCCATTCCACTTGGCGATGGAGTTGGCCGGCACGTCCCCTGCCCAGGTGAAATAGCCCCCCGCGTACAAGGCCGGCCCAGTCCCGTCGTCGAAGACGGT
>JAZDKM010000349.1:0-3371 GCA_043803085.1 Planctomycetota bacterium | reverse complement strand
AGATCCTCAAGGACCTCGGGCTCTCTCGGATCCGCCTCCTGACGAACAACCCCAAGAAGACCGACGCCTTCATCTACGGCGGATTCGATCTGGAGGTGGTGGACCAGGTGCCCATCCTCGGCCCGGTCCACGAGCACAACGCCCGCTACATGGCCACCAAGCGCGACAAACTCGGCCACCGGCTGCCGTAGTCCGGTCTCAAGCCCGCACCCCGCTTGTCAGGCCGTCGGGGGCCCGGTACAATCCCGAGGGTCAGCACTCAGGTCGGGCGGAGGGTGCCATCATGCCGACACCTGTTCTGCCACGCTTGCTCTTGGGAGTCGCCGGTCTCGGCGCGGTCGCCGTCGCCTATTTCACAGCCGGCTGGAGGCTCGCGGTGAGGCAGGTCGAGGATCAATCCCCAGTCGCTCGGGCCCGGCGGGAGATGGTCGAGCGCCAGCTCCGCAACCGCGACGTCCGCGACGCGCGCGTCCTGGAGGTGATGGGCCACGTGCCGCGCCATCTGTTTGTCGCCCAAGAGTTCCGGGACGAGGCCTACGACGATCACCCCCTCCCCATCGGTCACGGCCAGACCATCTCCCAGCCCTACATCGTCGCCCTGATGACGCAACTGGTCAGGCCCAAGCCCGGGGACCGGGCCCTCGATGTGGGCACGGGCTCGGGCTACCAGGCGGCGATCCTCTCCGAGTTGTGCAGGGAGGTCTACAGCATCGAGATCGTCAAGCCGCTGGCCGACGAGGCGGGAAAGCGGCTGGCTGACCTGGGCTACAAGAACGTCACCGTGCGAAGCGGCGACGGGTACCGCGGCTGGCCGGAGCACGCCCCGTTCGACGTGATCGTCGTGGCCGCCTCGCCGCGTCAAATCCCGCAGCCGCTCTTGGACCAGTTGGCCCCGGGCGGCCGCCTGATCATCCCCGTCGGCGGCTACCCGCAGGACCTGACGCTCGTGGAGAAGCAGAAGGACGGCACCATCCGCCAGCGCACGGTGGCCCCGGTCCTCTTCGTCCCCATGACCGGGGAGGCGGAATCGGTGGGCAAACCGTGAGACGGCGGCCCGCCTCTTGGACACCCTCGGACGCCCGACCTTCCTTGAACTGGCCAAAACCGACTTGTTGGCCAACATAGCGTTTCGGGCACGTTTTAGCCAAGAAACGGCCAGAGCGTAATCCTTTGCGCGGTAAGGACTTAACGACATATCCTAGTAAACCTTCGTCCAACCCGTCGGCGCAGGAATTCGCCCGGGGCGAGTCTGCTCCGGGGAGGGGGAGGCGAGGGGGGAGGATTCCGGCACCCGTGCCGAAGACGAAGGGGTGACCAGCGGCATCAGGAGGTGTTGTGGGCCGAGGGAGCCGTGGCTGGGGCACCAAGCGCCAACCGACGCTCGTCGGGGAGATTCCAGGGCAAGAACGGCTGAATGTCTTGGGGCGCCCTCCCGCCGGCCTCGGCACAACTGGCCAAGTACCACGTCAGCCACCGTCGCGGATTGAGCTTCCAGTGGGCCAGCGTGGCCAACAGCGAAAACATCGTCGCCGCCAGCCGGCCGCTCCAGAGTGAACCCGAGCCGTAGAAGTTCTTCCGCGCCACGGCCGGGCCTCGTCCCGCTCGTTCCGAAGCGTTGTTGTCCATCGGAACGCGTGGGTCATCGACGAACCGGACGAGTCCGCTCCAGTGCTCTTGCAGGCTTTCCAGGACCTTGCGGCACGGCTGGCGGAGTTTGGGATCGGAGAGTTCTTCCACCGCTTCGGCACGCATTGCCTCCACCGCCCGATGCAACAAGGCATCTTGCTCTTGAAACTTCGCTGAGCCGAGAGGGTGGCCTAGACGCTCCCGATTGACCTGGTAGACATGTCGAATGCGACGCAGCCAACAAAACGCCCAGGGCGTCAGTTCCGACCAACTCTTGCCCACTCCCACGAAGTCTCGCCGCACATGGGCCCAGCAGAACGCCAAGACGATCAGGCCCGACTTCACCTGCGCCATGGCTTTGTAGCCGGAGTACCGATCGACTTCCAGCACCCCTGATGCCTGTGGGCCGAAATGCGCTTCCGGCACCTCATGGCTGCGGCTGGAATCGAGCAGATAGATCACCGTGTCCGCGCCGAGAATGACCCACAACCACCAACCATGCCCCTTTTTCCCGTCCAAAAGCACAAACACCAGCCAACGGGTTTCGTCGGCCTGATGGAATCCGCCCAGCCGATTCCGCTCAAGCAGCGCCTCGTAGACCGGGCGCAACATCGGCTCGATCCGCCGCAGCCCGTCGTTGACCGTGCCTGCCGGCAAGTCCAGATCGTACTGTTCGAGTTGTCCCAGCAGCCGCTCCGTGGGCCGATACGACGAATACTTGTCCAATAAGACATGCACCCAGACCGACAGACCGTAGTGGCCTTTGGGGATCAGCTTCGGCGGTGGCGGGGCCGTAAGTGTCCGCCGTGCGGGATCGCAATCGCAAGTCGCCCGATACCGTCGCCGCCGAATCCGGCGACGATGGGCCCGCACTTCGATCTCCAGCAGTTCCGAGTCCTCCGTGGCCGACATCATGGCGGCCGGCTTCCCGCAGATCGGACACGCCAGCATCGCTGCCGGCAAGGGGATGAACTCCTCCTCGACGGGCAAATGCGAATAATCACGCCGACCGTGCCCCGCATGGCCCGGTTGAGCGCCGCGCTTTTTCGCAGCAGCCGTGACCGCCTCGGGATCGAATAAATCGTTGGAACGGTCGCTTGGGGCCGACTTCTCCGACTTGCGGCCAAAAAGCTTGTCTTTTAGGGCGCGGGTCTGTCCCCGGGATTGGTCCAGTTCCTCCTTCAACCGCTCGATGCGTTTGACGGCGTCGGCATGTCGGCTCTTCCAATAGCCCACTTCGCAACGGAACTCGGCCCGCAATTCTTCCAACGCCCGCTCCAGACGCTGCACCGCAGGGCAGTTCGCGCAGCAAACCGCGGTCTCCGGCGTCCCGATCGGAAGGTCCAAAAGCGTGGCATTCATAGGGCCACGCTATAACCAGATTGACCGCCTCAGGCCAGATCAATTCTCTTGCCAATCCACCCCAATGGACGGGTTGGACGAAGGTTTACAGAAAACCGCCCTTAACTCCAAACCCCGCAACCACTTGCGTCCCAACGCAAGAATCCGTTTCGCGCAAGAATCTCGCCCCTTCTCGCGCCCTGTAAACCTGAGCCAACCAGGCCCATCAACCCCTTGCCGCCCAACGCCTTGCGCCTCTCAATCTGCACCATTCCCCCCAATCGCGCGGCACAAAAAGGTCATATTGACAAGCCCCCGTCCAACCCATCCGGCCAATTGCCTCCGCAGCCCGCGTGTCCAACAACCCCTGATCAACGTCGCAAGCCTTTGCGGCCCAACGCGTT
>JAZDKM010000348.1:0-9499 GCA_043803085.1 Planctomycetota bacterium | reverse complement strand
CCAATAAATCTTCTCGAACACCGTCAGCGTGCCCGTGCAGTCCGCCACATCCGGGTCCCAGTTCAGCCGCGCCGACCGCTTGCACGCGTCCTCACCCGCATTTACCTCGTTCGTCCACCAGGCGTCGAAGATCGCCGCCGTGTCCGTCGTGCATGAAGCGCAACGCCAGACCAGTGTCGTGCATATGCTGTTGTTGGCACAGTTATACTGGCTGACGAGCACGCGGACCGTGCCGCTAAAAGTCGCCGTCCAGGCAATCTTCGCATCGTCGCCGCAGTAGTCGTCGCTGTAACAATAAGGCGTCGTCCCACCTTGGTTCCAGAGAGTGAGTTGCGAGTCATAGGAGGCGTTGCCGCCATCGGCTGAGCACAGCGACCACTCGTATGTCTTGCCTGACGTCACGCTGTAATAGGCATATTCACCACCATAAATGCAGGTGCTCACCGTGGTCCAGTTCGGCGACGTGGTCGAAAATGTGCCGGTGGGATAGTTGCTATTGAAGTTGCTGCAGCCGTAGTCGGTTCGGCATTCGCCGCTTCGGTCGCCGTCCTCTTCGTCTGTATCGAACCCTGACACTTCATCTGAGCCCACGTTCCTTGGTTCTGCAGGAAGATTCTCCTTTTCGAATGGGGGAGCTTCGTCGGGCGGCAACTGGCCGGTCGCGATCACCTGCGGAACCCCCGCTTCCTCCGTTCCCGTGGGCGAGGCGCTCTTCTCCAGTTCGGGTACCTCATCCGGCGGCAACTGGCCGGCCTCGATCACCTGCGGGATCCCCGCTTCCTCCGTTCCCGTGGGCGAGGCGCTCTTCTCCAGTTCGGGTACCTCATCCGGGGGCAATTCGCCAGCCCCAACTGCTGTCGGCACTTCCGAGTTCGATGGGCCCGTTCCTGCGCTGCCGCCAGGGCGCGACTCTGTGTCAACTTGAGGAGACTGGACAGGGGCGATAGTCAGCGCCAGTATAGCTACACAGGAATTCAGAAACGCAATTGTCCTCATGATGCGACCTCCCTTGTTCAGAACCAGGTATTCCTCTGCTCCGTGTGTGCAAAGTGTCGAACACAGTGCGCGTTCTGCGCACCTCGCACTCGGGTGCGGGGGCGGCAACTGCCAAACACTCGCCCTCGGTGGTCGACCGGCGAGAATGCGACCTCCGGCGTAGTGAATCCCGATTGCCGGTGGCAAGCATGACCCGTCCGCCGCGTGATTGATAAGCGGCGACCCCGTCCCCGCGCTGCGTCAGATCGGCCCTCTCCCGCGAAGATCGCAGCGCTCGGTGACAAAGACGATTGGAAATGGAGCCCTCAGAACCTTCGCGCCTTATCAGGGCCGTTGCGTTTATCACGACAAGCAGGATACCTCACCCAGCCACTCCGAGTCAACAAAAGCCTCTCAGAAAACTGATTCGCCCAGGGTTCGCTGGCCAAGATCACCGCCGATCTGGCCACCGACCAGGTCACCGAGTACGTCTGCGGCGACTCGGTGGACAGCCGCTGGGTGACCAAGATCAAATACCCGGCCACCGACACTGACAACGGCGAGACCATCGGCCAGCCCAGCGACGAGACCTACGACCGGATTGTCTTTGCCTACAACGTGGACGGCACCCTGGCCAGCCGCACCGATCAGAACGGCACCGTGCTCTCCTGGAAGCAGCATTTCAATGATCGTTGGTTGCCGCTGTGTACTACGCAGGTACGGTCGGCCTTCACACATCACTTCACTTGAGAGACACTATGAACCCGGAGTCTCCCGGCAGCGGGTAGGGTGGCCGTCCTTCATGCCTTGACGACGGATAAGCCGCTAGCGCTCGCCGGTGAACACCAACTGGAAAACGAAGAAGTCCTCCAAATCCACGTCGTTGTCCGAGTCGAAGTCGAAGGCGCCCAGGCATGCGTCGACGCACTCGGGGTCAGGCGGCGCCGGCGGCTCACCCACTCCGGCCATGCACTCTGCAAACGCCTGGTAGTCGCTGAGATCAACGTCTCCGTCGGCGTCGAAGTCACCGCCGTCGATCACCTCGCACTCATCGGGGACTTCGGTTGCGTTGCAATCGGCGCCCCCGTAGATATCGCACTCGTCGGGAATGCCGTTGGTGTTGCAGTCCGACTGACCTGCGCAGGTCGTGCCCGCGCCTAGCGCCTCCTTGAGAACGATGGTGCGCCTTATCCCGGCGTTCGTGACAGTGAATTCCACATCCAGATTAGCGAAGTTGTCCTGGGCCGGCGCTGGCGCGGGATCCCGTTCGACAATGCGAAGAACACGCGGAGCGATCGTTCGCTCTTCACTACATTAGTTGGTGTACCATTCCACGATCTGTTGCGTGGTGGGATCGAAGTCGAATTGGCGTAGTTGCGCCTGGGTGACCCAGCGCACTTCCGCGTAGTCGACGGCCTGTGCCCCGCCGTCCACCACGCCCGCCAGGAAGTACCGAAACACGACCGGATCGCCGTGGTACACGCCCGCGAACGGAGGCTGTCCCACGTCGAGGGCAAGTGTGAGACCGACCCTCTCTTGGGCCACCCGCCGCATGGCCGCTTCCGGCGATTCACCCTCCCGAACGTGTCCGGAAGGAAACTCCCAGCAGGATGGGCCTGACCCCGCATTCGCCGGGCGCGCGATGAGCACTTCCCCGTTCGCTTGCTCGATGATCGCCGCCACCACGATGACGTCGGACGGTCTTTGCGCCATACGCCGATCACCTGCTATGCCTGACGATGGGCGGTGAAGTCTCGACGCATCGAGACGCCACCTCCCCTACCTTAGCTGCGCTGCCTGGTGGTTCATGACACCTGAAATCGTGGATGCAGGCGAGTGTGCCACTGCTCTTGAGCAGTGAGAAACCCGATCGATCTCGGTCCGGGCACTGCTCAAGAGCAGTGGCACACCCACAGATTCTAATGTCACGAGGTACCGGCAGCCCTCGGCAGCAGTCTGCGGGACAGGCTTTCCAGCCTGTCGGTAGGCCCCTTCGGCCTCGTGAAGACCGGCTGGAAAGCCGGTCCCACAGGTCAAAGAAGTCTCACCACGGCCTGCTAACGCGCGCGGAGGATGACTTCCGGCACCGGGTGGTCCGTGCTGGGCGCCGGTCTCGACAGCGGCGCGACCTGGGAATAAACCGCCAGGGTGAACGCCAAGCCGGACAGAATAACCCGCGCCATGAACATCCCGCCGTTCGTACGGTAACGGAGCGGTCGGGGGTTCGTCGCCCCCGTGATCGGGATGGCGATCGTCTTCTCCGCCATCGCCCAGCGCCAGTAGCCGATCACGCCGCCAGGGGGATAGCGCTCGGCAAGAAACCTCCGCGCGGCCCGAGCGGCGTCGGACCGCACGTCGTCCGCCCGCACCTCCGGGTCCGTCTTCTCCGGAAGCTTGACCACCTGCTTGATGGCATCCTTGGCAACTTGTGACGGAAAGGTCAGCCCCTCCCACACCAGCGAGCCGCCCCACCCGGCCAAGACCGCCACGGCGACACCGAGTTTGACCGTCCTCGGCGCCAGCGGCCGCAGCGGAAGCCACACGCGGTAGATCGCCCCACCGATCAGCAACCCGAACAGGACGAAATAGAACAAGCCCAACATCGCCACCAGAAAGGCGGCGTAGGACAACAGCAACCCCAGCGGAATGGCCAACAGCACCCCTACGACGATACCCCCGGGCACCCGTCCCCGGCCTCGCGTTGGGGCTTCCAAGGAGATGGATTCCGTGGCGGCGGCCCTCACTTTGACCCTTCCCTGAGCCTCTCAGAACAGGAACACGCTCACGATCAGCAGCGCGGCACCCAGTATCGCCAGGGCCACGCCTTTGTAAACGTCCAGCGGGGGCTCCATCCGCTCCCGCGCCCACGCGGGCAGGCGCATGATCCGCAACATTTGCAGGCCCAATGCCATGCTCGGGAAACCGCCGAACAGCCCGAACAGCCCGGCCATTCCCGCGAAGCCGCGGTGCCAGATCGCCACCAGACACAGCAGGCCTACAGCTCCCGCGGATCCTAGCCCGATAGACCAGCCGAGGCGCAAGAGATCGTGGCACGTCCGCAGTTGCCGGAGCTGGGTCCGCATCTCGCGGGCCTGACGCCTGACTTCGCCGCGGATGAAGACCTGCCCGCACTCCGGGCAGCGGTTGCTGGGCAGGCCGGTCAGGTTATAGCCGCAGTCCAGGCAGATGGGCGGCAGGGCCTCGTTCCACTCGTCGCCCAACAGACGTTCGAGCTCGGAGATTTCAAAGGCCACCGATCACCCTCGGGAAACGCTCGGGTCGCCCTCCAGTAACGTGCGCAGCCGGCGGGCGGCCGCTTCGACGTCCGCTGCGCCGACCACGGTCTGACACACGGCCACGCACCGGCAGCCGAGCTTCACCAATTCGTCTACGTTGTCGGCCGTGATCCCGCCGATCGCCACGAGCGGGAGCGCGGTTTCCTGGCGTACGACCGACCACAACGCCGGGCCGGCAATCCGGTCGACGGCCTTGGTCGTGGTCTCGAACATCGGGCCGACCGCCAGATAGTCGGGCGACGCCGCGATAGCCGCACGGGCCTGCTCGAGCGAATGCGTACTCACGCCGGCGATGCGTTCCTGACCCACCACCCGCCGCGCCTCGGCCACCGGCAGGTCGTCCTGGCCGACGTGTACACCGTCCGCACCGGCCAGAAGCGCCACGTCCGGTCGGTCGTTGACGATGCACAGCGCCCCTGCGTCGTGACAGAGGCGGGCCAACCGCTTCGCCCGCTCCAGCAACTCGCAATCGCCGAGGGTCTTCTCGCGCAGTTGGAGCACGTCCGCTCCGCCGCGCAGGGCCGCTTCCGCCGTCGACAGCCAACCATCGATGCAGAGCGATTCCGTGATCAACACGTAGAGCCGGGCCTGAACGAACGCTCGACACGGGTTCATCCGCACGGCCAGGCGTTTCTCCAGATCGTAGGCCCCGTAGCGCATCCGCTCGATGGCGGCCCCGAATGACCCGCTGCGCGTCTTGCCCACCTCCTCGATGGCCCGCAGGGCTTCGGTCAGACGTTTCCCGGCAGCGAGCACCACCTCCGTCAACGAGGCCCGCTCATACTCGCCGGCTGCGGCGATCGAACAACCGATGTCGCCGACGATATCGCGGGCGGCGATGAGCCCGGTGAGTCCCGCCTGTTGGACGGCGTCAGCCAGGGTGTGGCGGAGCGTTTTTGCCGCCGTCGTGAGCGCCGCGTCCTCCAGCGCGAACCGCGCGTAATCCTCGAGTACCCGCAGGGCCTCGCGGGCGCGGTTGAGGTTGGCGTCCAGAATGCGCTCACTCGGGTCCACCACTGCTTAGTGCGCCACCGGCGTGCCGAGGTGTCGGGCCACGTCGGCCAGCTTCTCCTCCATCAGTTCCCGGGTTTCGGCCTCGAGGTTCAGCCGCAGCAGCGGTTCGGTGTTGGACTTGCGGACGTTGAACCACCAGCGGTCGTACTCCACGGTGATACCGTCGAGGAAATCGACCTTGGCGTCCTTGTAGACTTCGGCGAGGCGGCGGATGGCGCCGTCCTTGTTCTCGTTCTCGAAGTTGCGCTCGCCGCTTGGGGCGTAGCGGCGCAGCGGGCCGATCAGCGCGCTCAGCGGCTGATTCAGGCGGGTCAGGATGTTGACGAGATGGACCAACGCCAGCATGCCCGAATCGCAGTAGAAGTTGTCCTGAAAGTAGAAATGCCCGGACAACTCCCCGCCGAACGCGCCCTTGGACGAGGCCAGGGCTTTCTTCATGAACGCGTGCCCGACCCGCTCCCGCCGGGGGACCCCGCCCGCCTTCCGGATTTCCTCAGCGACTACGCGGCTGGAGCGCAAATCGTAGACCACGGTCGCGCCGCGACGGCGGGCCAGAAACTGTGGCGCCATCAGGGCGGTCAACAGGTCGCACGGAATGATCTCCGCATGCTCGTCAACCACGATCAGCCGGTCCGCGTCGCCGTCGAAGCAGATCCCCAGATCAGCGCCGGTTCGCCGGGTCTCGTCACGCAACTGGCGGAGGTTGGCCTCCACCAGTGGGTTAGGCTCGTGTACGAACTCGCCGTCATGCTCAAGGTTGATGCAGCTTAGCTCCAGTTGGGGCACGTCACCGAACAGCAGCGGCACCCAGCGACCCGCCATGCCGTTCGAGGCGTCCACCACGATCTTCAACCGCCGCGGCGTTTCCAAGAAGCCCCGGACAAAGGCCTTGTATTCCGCCGACAGGTCCCGCTGCACGAGCTTGCCCAGCCCCTGGGTCTCGTGGCGGGCAAGGTTCTTGGTGATGGCGCAGATGTCGTTGAGCCCGGTATCCGCACCGATCGGGGCGCCGTTCTGTCCGGAGATTTTGAATCCGTTGTAATGGGCCGGGTTGTGGCTCGCCGTCGTCTGTACGCCGCCGCAGCACGGCAAGTAGTTGACCGCGAAATAAACCTGCGGCGTGTCGATCATCCCGATGTCGATCACGTCAGCCCCGGTCGAGCGCACCCCCTCGATAAAGGCGGCGCAGAGCGCCGGGCTGCTCTTGCGCATGTCCCGCCCCACCACCACGGTTCGGCTCCGGGGATCGCTCCGGTCCATGCCGCGCAGGGAGGCCTGGAGGAAACGGGCGGTGGCGTGCCCGATCCGCCAGGCGACAGCTTCGTTGAGCGGGTCCGGATAGGTCGCCCGCACGTCATAGGCCTTGAACACCTTCTCAAGCATCGCGGACTTCTCATCCTGCTTTCTCGAGGCCGGGGACAGCCGCCCCGTCCCGACGCCCTTTTCGTCGTCGTTGAACTGGCATCCGCGGCACAAGTGGTAGTTGGCGCGGCGCCGCCCCCCGCACACGGCGTCGGAGAGGAACATTTTGGGTTGGTCCGGGCAGAAGCGGTAGTACTTCGGCGCCGGTTCCCGAGGCCCTTGAGTCATGCCCCACCGTCCTTAGCTTGGTCGTCCACCCTAACGTCTCTCGGCCCGTTCGTCACCCTCCACCCGCTTCGCGGCCGGCGAGAGGGTGTCGCCTGGAATCTCGGCAGCACGGGAGGGCGAGG
Source organism: Planctomycetota bacterium (assembly GCA_043803085.1). Taxonomy (GTDB): domain Bacteria; phylum Planctomycetota; class Phycisphaerae; order UBA1845; family UBA1845; genus JAAEQG01. Next base: position 2,502 of record JAZDKM010000348.1, on the reverse strand, counting down.
CTCCTGCCGAGCCGTGGGATTCGGCTCGCCGGGAGGCTCGCCCTCCCGGTCGGCCAAAAACTCCGGCCACACCCCCGGTGAGGCGCAGTGTAACGAAAGTTGGGTTAGCGTTCGACCCCACCTGCCATCAGGGTTTGTTTGGCTCCCGCGCTGTCGCGGCCCCCCGTGGGAACTCTCAAAACGGCAAGGCGTGGACCGTCGCCGTGGTTCCGTCGTCTGCGACCGTCGTCCCGGGACCGCTCTGGGCCACGCGGACGTATCCCAGACCGATGGGGCGGCCCGTGGAGGCGCCCAAGCCGCGCGGGAACGCCGGGCAGCCGCTCGCGGGTGCCGGTCGGCGGGGTTGCGGGCTCTCCCGACCGGAGATTACAATGGGCGTCATATTTGACGACGGTTGAAGGGCCGGTACGTGGGAAGGGATGTCACGGCGGGTGGAGTGCAGCGTGCGGCTCCCGCATACGGTCAACTTCGTGGACGAGTTGACGCCGATGTGCAAGGCCAAGCCGGCGGGCGTGCTGGGTCCTGAAATCTGGGTGAAGGCGCGGCCGCGTGGGTCATGCAGAGCGTAGTGCGCACGTACGACACGCTCTTTGAACAAGAGTCAGGATTAGCAACGGAGGTTGATATGATCCTTTCCCGTAAACAGTGGCGCGAGCGTGGCGAGTGGGCAAAAGAGGGAGGAGGTTCTGTCTCCGGAGGCTGGTCCTGGAAGGATGACTTCCACAACTTTGTGGAGACCCTGGAGAAACAACACGCTGAACTGGAGGAAATGCGATCGGAACTCAACAAGCTTTGCGAACGATTGTGCCGTCCAGGTGAGGCGTAAGATCGCGGAGGGAAAAAGGGGACATTCTACTTTTTGACGGCCTTGTGAACGTCGTCCTGCACTCCGCCTTCGCTCCGGAACCCACACGTCTCACCAGAAGAGACAAAAAGTAGAATGTCCCCTTTTCCGGGGGTCGGGCGGTCCAGACACGGATCCTACCCGTGGAAACACAGGCTGGAAGCCTGTGCCACGACACAGAAGGCAAAACGATGATGAAGTACGCGCTGATCCTTCCCGACGGAGCGGCGGACGAACCGCTCGACGAATTGAACGGTCGCACGCCGCTGGAGGCCGCGGACACGCCCCACATCGACTGGATCGCCGTTCACGGCCGACAGGGATGCCTGCGCACGATCCCCGAGGGCTACACCGCAGCCAGCGACGTGGCCACTCTTTCGGTCATGGGGTACGACCCGGACGTGTATTACTCCGGCAGGGCGCCGCTGGAAGCCGCGGCGCGCGGCATCCAGTGCGGGCCGCAGGACCTCATCTTCCGCTGCAACCTGGTCACCATCATCGACGGGAAGATGCAGGATTTCACCGCCGGGCACATCGCGCAGCCGGAAGCCGAGCGGCTGATCGCCGACCTGCGTCCGCTCGGGACGGACCTCGGCGTCGTGTTTTATCCGGGGATCTCTTATCGCCACTTGATGGTCATGCGCGACGCCACCGACGTCCGCTGCGATTGCACTCCGCCGCACGACATCCCCGACGAACTGGTCGAAGGCTACCTCCCCCAAGGTCCGGGTTCCGAACGGGTGCGCGAGGCCATGCGCCGCGCCCACGCCGTGCTGGCCGATCACGACGTGAATCTCGTGCGCCGCGACCTGGGTGAAGACCCGGCCACCGACATCTGGTTGTGGGGGCAGGGTCGTCATCGGCCACTGGACACGTTGCAGGCCCGCTTCGGCGTTCGCGGCGCCTGTATCGCCGCCGTGGACCTGATCAACGGCATCGCCCGGAACGCGGGGCTGACCAACATCGCGGTCCGGGGTGCCACCGGCTATCTGGACACCGACTATGCGGCCAAAGGCCGGGCCGGCGTGGCGGCCTTGGAGGAATATGATCTGGTCGTGGTGCATATCGAGGCCCCCGACGAAGCCGGCCATCTCGGAGACACGGCCAAGAAAATCAAGGCCATCGAGCAAGTCGATGCCGGCGTGGTGGGACCGATGTTGGAGAGACTGCGGCGTTTCGACCGTTGGAAGATCGCCGTGGTCCCGGACCACCCGACGCCCGTGGCGACCCGCAAACACAGCAAGACGCCGCCGCCGTTCTGCCTCGCGGGGGACAGCATCAGCGCCGTGCTGGCCCAACCGTTCTCGGAAAAGGCCGCGGCCGGCAGCACGCTCCAGATCGATCCCGGCCACGAATTCATGCAGTTCTTCCTCAAGCCTTGAGCGGGCGGGCGGTTCGACCCGGAGGGCGAGGGCCACTCCGGGCCGAACCGTTGCGGGAGGAAGAGGGGAAGGAAGCGAATGCCGCACGTAGCTATCAGCTTTCAGCTATCAGCCGAACGAGTTCCGAGTTCAAGGTTCAAAGTTCAAGGTTCAAAGTCCTCTTCTCTGCGTCCTCAGCGACTGGCGTGAGTTCTGGCTATTCGGAATCCGCAACCGTTCAGCCCGCTCCCTTACGGTCGCGGTTCGGGTTTCGACGTTTCGACGTTTCGACGTTTC
>JAZDKM010000347.1:0-2654 GCA_043803085.1 Planctomycetota bacterium | reverse complement strand
GTGATATCTAGTTATATACATAGATATCACCTGCGGCCCGAACCGTCAAGGCCGCGGCCCGTCCGCCGCATCCCCGACCGCGGGCACCTGGTCACACGCAATTCACTCCGGGATGACTACGAAATGGCCAAACCCCAGGGGTTCGCCTCGGAACGAGGCGAGCCAGACCCGTGCGCCCTGAGCTTCCAGACGCCATGCACGGGTCCGTCACCGGCCTCGCCGTGGGCTCGGCCCGTGACGGACCCATGCCACCCCGCGCTAAACACGCTCTTACGGATCGGTCCTTGGCCGTGCCACCCTACTTCGGGCGGTGCGTGACCGCACACGATGGTTCATAGGTGACGATCGACGAAGCCGACCACCGAGTCCCGGGCCTGCCGGGCGCGTTCCAACAAGCGCTCCAGCTCATGGGGGACTTCTCCCTTGGGGTCGGCCTGCGGGGCGTCACGCAGATTGACGCGGACGTTGTACGCGGCGGCCCGCACACAGGCCTCGGTCAGCACCGCGGCGACCCCCAGATCGCTGATCAGGTTGCGATTGGAAAGCTCCTTAAACTGATCCATGATCCCCAGGGCCGCACCGGCCACCGCCGCGACTTCCAGCGGTACGGCGATGGCCACGGCCCGCGCCCGGGCGAGCTCCGCCGGTTCGCCGGACTTGCGGGCCGTGGTGTACGCCCGATAGGCGGCAGCGTCCTCATTGACCAACTGACGCAACATCCGGTCCGCGTGGGCGAGCCGGTCGGCATCCTGCCGCACCGGATCGGTGTCCTCAGCGCCCGAGACTTTGGCGGCCGAGTAGGCGGTGACCATGCGGGCCAGCGCGACGGCGAGCGCGCCCGCAGCGGCGGCCACGCTCCCACCGCCCGGAGTGGCTTCGCGAGCCGCCACGGCGTTGAGAAAGGCATGGGCCGGGCGGCCCAGCAGATCGTTTTCGACGGTCATGGTCAGGCTCCAAAAGCACGGGGGTCTGCCGGGCGCGGGCCATCGCGCGCTACCGCCCGCTTGCGCTTTCGCGCCAGCAGGAGTCGGCGCACACAATCCAAGAGCACCTGGCGCTCGAACGGCTTGGTGAGGTACTCATCGGCACCGCACTCCGCCGCCCGCTCGAGGTCGGCCGGAGCATCGAGGGCCGTGACGATGACCACCGCCATGTCGCGCGTGGACGGTTGCTCTTTCAGCCGGCGGCACACCTCGAACCCGGACATTCGCGGCAGCATTACGTCCAGCAGGACCAGGTCAGGCCGGTGGGCCTCCGCCAGCGCGACGGCCGACGATCCGTCGGTCGCGGACCATACCTCGACGCCCGCGAGCGATTCCATGTAGATGCACAGCAATTCGTGGCTCTGGGGGTGGTCCTCGACCACCAACACCTTGCAGCCGGCCAAAGTCTGGGCCTCGTCGTGGCACATAAAGCCTTCCTCACGGAACCGCCGCGGTCCGTATTCCAGGTAACCAGCATAGCATAGTGGCACGTTTTTTCTAACCGATACTCTCTGGCGCCCGGCCAGGATGACATGGGCAACGCATCAGGGCCTGTCAAATTCGTCGTACCGAATGGTACTCCAGGTGGCGTCACCTCCGGTGGGTATCCCCACCTTGGAGAAGGCGGGCCCCCGGCGTATGGGAACGGGCCACCCAGGCTAAGGGCGGGGTGCGGTTTCACCTTCCGTCAACACCGCGATGGCCTTTTCCAGCAACTCGTCCCGGCCAGCCGCAACCCCTTGGATCGTTCTTGAACAAGGTACGGTGGGCAGAATGCCCACGCCATGGTGCTGGGCGCCGTCTTGTTTAAGGACTTTCATGCCCGTCCAGGCCACCCGATACCCGCCGGGCAGGGTAAGGGGGTTCATGTTGCCGTTGGTACCTGCGGTCGGTCCACCCACCAGCTCGCCCAGCTTGTAGTGCTCGATGATGCCCAGGCACGATTCGGCATAGCTGATGGCCCGGCCGTCGATGATGAACGCTTTGTGGGCCTGGAGATAAGGGGTTTCCGGGGCAATGCACGATTCTGCGCCGCGCTCGAATCTCTGTGGTGTTTCGTGCAGATCGCATCTTCTCCGAGACCCGACCGCAAGGGAGGGCGAACGCTTTCGATCCTTCCTCCGCTCCCTTACGGCCGCGTCCCGGTTTCCAGATACGGCGACGATCCTGAGATACTACACCGACGCAGGTCTGCCTAGACGATCGTTGTCCTATCGTCGGCGTGTCCGGCCCGACCTCGTCAAACTGGAAACCATCCACCCAAGCGGAAGTCCCCTGTGTCAGGGTCCCGAATGCGTTGGGGGCTGGCTTGGCAAGGCTCGCTTGGTCAGGTCGGTCGTCGGGACGCTGGTGTCCACTTTCTCAAACTGAAGGTCGTCGACCCACGCGGTCCCTTTCCCACCCAGCAGGGCGCCGAAATTGATTTTGGCCGCCTCCTTCGGCACGTCGAGCACGATCTCGCATTTCTTCCACTCGGTGGTCCCGGTGACCTCGCGCCCGTCCATGTTGTCAAATGCCAGGGTTTCGCCAGGCTTGGCGCCATCGACGCGCATCCACAGCGCAGCACCTTCGCCATCGGCTTGGTCAGTCCGCACATACCCGCTGTAGCGGATTCGTTGACCACGATACGCCTCCGGATTGAGACCCTGCACGAGGGTTCCAAACGCGGGG
>JAZDKM010000346.1:0-47617 GCA_043803085.1 Planctomycetota bacterium | reverse complement strand
TTGCCGGCAGTGGCGAGTGGCCGCAGTGCGTGGAGTTCCTCCTGGGGCGGATGTGGATCGGCTATACGGGTGTTGGAGGTTCCGCCGGCTCCGGGCTGAACCACAGTTGGCTGAACTACAACGGCACGGTGGGCCGCGTCTCGCCGATCCCGCCGGAAGACGACTACGACGATCCGATTCGCGAGTGCGCGGTGCCCGACCTCACGCCGATGAACCTTATCCGCAACGGGCAGTTCCGCAAGAGCACCAGCGGCGTGCTGGCGAATTGGGATCTGGTCAACTGCCACATCGACCGCGACACGACCGTGCTGGACCCGCATTCAGGCCAGCAGGCCAGCGCGCTGCTGGTGACGGAGTGGGCATACTACACGCCCGCCAACCCTGAAACCGGCGACGAGTTCCACCTCTCGCTGACTGACGGGGTGGACACGGCGGAGATCACCTTTACGGTCGGCGCTACCCAGACGGCTGCGGCCGTCACCGCCGGGCTGCACGCGGCGGCCGTTGCGGCCAGGGCGGCGGCAACCGCCCCGTGGACGAAGATCTCCACGCGAGACCTGGGGGCGAGCGGGCGGTTGTACGTCGGGTCCCTGGAGGGCAATCACGCCTTCGTGATGACCCCCCACACCGTCAATGGCAGCGCCAACAACACGCAGACGCTGGTCGAGACCCTCATCACGGCCGATGCATATATCCAGGCGTACAGCGGCGACTGGGGCTCGGTCCAGAGCGGTAACAACCTCAGCACGGTCTTTGGCAACTGGGTTACCATGGTCGCGCGAGTCCGCCTGCCCGCCGTGGTTCCAAGCCCTGTGCAGACGTTCAGGATACAGGTCAACAGCACGTCAGCAGATGTCACCATTCCGCAGACCTGGTATGATGGCGCGTGGCGCACGATCCGGGTGCTGGGCTTCCTGGACCCGTTGGCCACTGCGGCCGCGGTGTTTCCCACGATCAACGTCTTCTCCAACCTGGCAACTGGCTACACTGCCACTGCCCCACAGTGCGGGCCGATCTGGGTCAGCGAGATTCAACTTCTCCCGGGCATCCAGATCGGCGGCGCGAACGCACCGACCTACCAGCAGACGTGACAGAGACAGGCATGATTATCTACAACCTACTCGGGCGGCGCGACGAGCCCAACGCGGCGGAGAGTCAGCGGTTGTGCCCGCCGATGGCGGAGGCTATCAGCGTCAACGTGCCGGGGACGTTCAGCCCCGAGCACAAGGACGGGCTCTGGATTCCCGACGAGGGGAACATCCGTTTTGCCGGCAAGGCCATGCCGGATTACGTTGCAGGGAAAGAGTGCCTGGAGCTGCTGGACTTCGAGGTTCCCTTCTGGCGCACGACGCCCGAACTGGTCGAGGCGAACACGCGGCTATGCATGGCGGCCCTCCAGTGGCTCAATGAGTCCAATTCCAAGCCGGGGTTCGCGGCCTGGTGGTTCCCGATCCCGTGGGCCGACGTGGAATGGTATCTGCGATGTGACGTTGGGGGTCGCTGGTACTGGGGCAAGTACAACCTGCTGGTGCGAGTGGCCGAGACGGTGAACGAGGTTCGGCCCGTTGCGGTGATTGCCCCGGCGTTCGATTCGACATGCACGGTGGAGCAGGTGAAGCGGACGCTGGCGGCCATGCGCGTGCTGATGCCCAAGGCCCGCCTGATTCCCTGCCTGACGCTGTGGGACAAGGAGCCGTTCACCGCGCACCACCTGGGCGAGGTCCTGGACGTGTGCGGCGACGAAGTGATCCTGTCGTCCCAACTGTGGCGGCCGGACTGGAAGATCATCGGTGAAGCGATCAGGAGGTTGGCATGAGTGACCTGTCCCACACGTTCTCCGGCCTGTACACGGAGGTCGCCGACTATCTCGGCTACGGCCGCACTACCAGCAAATGGACGGGCCGAACCGACGAGATCAAGCGCCTGACCAACGACGGCTACCGGCGCTTCCTCCAGGGCATCGACCCGCGCACGAAGCACGCCTATTCGTGGAGTTTCCTGCGGCCCCAGGCAACGATGGTCTGGTGGGGCAGCCAGACCGGCGGAACCCCAACGGGCATCACCGGCACGACCGACGGGGCCGGCGGAAGCGCCACGTTGGTTGGAATGTCGGCCAGCTTCTTCCACGACTCCATGATCGGGCATACCCTCCACGTCGGCGGGACGTATTCGGGGGCAATCCTCAGTGTCGCCAGCGGCTACACCGCCACAGTGGAGGGCGCGTTTGCGGGCGCCACGGCCGGCGTGAGCGTTACGGCTGACGGCCGGTACTCCCTTCCTTCCGACTTCGGCGGGATGCTGGACCCGTTCCACTACGACCCGAGCACCACGCCGACGCTACTCGTCGAGCGCCCGCCGTCGATCCTCCACGCGGACCGCGCCGGCCAAGGGAACGTCACCGGCTACCCGCAAGAGTGGGCCGTCCAGCCGCGAACTTTCACCAACACCACGGGCACTCGCTTTGAAGTGACCGTCCACCCGATCCCCTGCGCCGACTACACGATGTACTACCGCTACCGAAGCAACCCCAACACGATGACGGCGGACGCCGAGTACCCGGTCGGCGGCCCGCTGCACGCTGACGCGATCCGGGCCTGCGCCCTGGCCTCCGCCGAACTGGCCCGCAATGACGGCCAAGCGTACTGGCAGACGCGCGCGAACGAGGCGATAGTCGCCAGCATCGACGTGGACAAGGGTTTCCAGACGGGCAACATGGGTTACAACCGCGATGACAGCGACCAGATGGCGCCGACGTGGAATCGGCGAATCAGTCCAGTCACGTACAACTAGACCGGAGAACAGCAATGTCAACGAGCAACGTCATGAAGGAAATCCTGGAGTCCAAGGACGGCAAGGTCGCCCAGATGGCAAAGACGGCGGGCCTTTCGCCCGGCGTCATGACCGGGATCACCACGGGCGGCACGGTGGCTTTCACAGGCCTGACGCAGAGGTTGACCGGAACGACCATCACGACGATCACGGGGATGACCAACGTTAAGGCCGGTATCCTGCGTGTCGCCGCCTTCTGCAACCAGATCAACGCCAAGCTGCTGGCACTGGGCATCTTCAAGTCGTCATAGGGATCTGCCGATGGCACAGACCATCCGCATCCCCTTCCCGTTGGCGGGCTATGACGCCGCATGGTCCTATGAGGACCAGCCCAAGCTCACCACGCCGAACGCCCTGAACGTCCGCCCCTGCGACACCATCGCAGAGCGGGCCAGGGGCGGCTCGCGCCCCGGCCTGTCGGAGGTCTATCGCCAACTCGGCGGGTCCGCCCCGGTGCAGTACCTCAACTGGATGGATTGGGGCTACGGCGACGCCCGAACCTACCAGGACAACTTCGACCAGGCGGCCGGAGCCCTTACTGGCACGACCTGGACCGCCAGCGCGAGCCTCCTGGTGGCGAACGGATACGTCTATCTCGTCGGCGGCACAAGCAACAGCACGGGTTCGGCCACCTACCGGCTTCTGGGTTCGGACACCTGGAACGATTTCGAGATCGGCGGCATGGTCGAGATCGGCTACGGCACCAACGCGAGCATTTCCTTGACGGCAGGCGGAACTGTCACGATCACCAAGGAGAGCGAGCCGGTCCCCTGGCCGGGGCTTGGCTTTCAGAGCATCCTGCGCGTCAACGGGCGGCAGATTCACGCCGGCTGGCTCGTGGACAAGCAGCAAGTCAGCGTGCGGATGGTCAGAACGCCCTGGGAATCGCAGTTGTACGTGGACGACAAGCCGGTGTACAGCGGGCTGCGGACGGACGCCGGGGCCGGGGGCAGCGCGGGCAAGCCGGGCGAGTTCAACACGGCCGGGTTTGCGATGACCATGAGCGTTCCGGTCGGCACGACCGGGACCGCCCTGGAGAACTTCATCCGCGCCAGGCTCTACAACTGGTATTTCGTCGGGTACACGAGGGCAACGCCCATCCTCAAGAAGCTCGTCGCCATCCGCGCGAATCAGGTGTGGGCCGAGACCGACGCCGGGGGAACCTTCGGGTCCGCCGCCGCCGACACGGACTCAATCGCCGGCAACTATGGGATGTACTCCGCGGCGTCGGTCAATGGCAATCTGTGCATCGCCACCGGCGCGACGGCCTGGTTCTACCAGCCGCGGTACAGCAGCAACAAGGTCAGGCCCTTGGTGGCATCGGCGGGCCAGATCGAATACGGCTGCCGGATCGCGGGCAACTGGCGCGGGCGCCTCTGGCTGTCCAACACGGCCAGGGAACCCTACGCCTGGTTCGCCTCCCGCGTGAATGACATCTTCGATTGGGACTATCAATCGGAGGACCCCGAAGGGGCCGTCGCCGGGACCCTTTCGGACGGCGCTCGGATCGCCGAACCGATCACGGCTCAATGCCCCATCGACAACAACACCTGCATCTGGGGTTGCCAGAAGAGCGTGTGGGTCATGCGGGGCGATCCGAAGTCGGGTGGCTACGCCTACCGGGCGAGCGACCAGGCGGGCATCCTCGGCCCCAACGCCTGGTGCACGGACGACAAGGGCGCCCTGTACTTCCTTGGCGAGTTCGGCCTGTACCGCATGACGGCGAACAGCCAGCCCGAGTGCATCAGCGACAAGCGACTGCCGCAGTTAGACGGCTACCGCGCCGTCCTGACCGGGCAGTCGGCCTCCAGCGGAATGAGTTACATCACGCTGGCCTACGACGCCGAACGAGCGGGCATCCTGATCTTCCTGACCCCCTACACCAGCGGGGCGGCAACGCACTACTTCTTCCACCTCAAGACGGGCGGATTCTGGCCGGAGTCCTACCCGAATCGCATCGGTCCGACCTGCGCAGCGTTCTACAACGCGGACGCCCCGACTTCGCGGCGGCTGCTGGTCGGCGGGCGGGACGGGCGCCTGTACGACTACGGCGACACTCGCAAGCACGACCACACGCCGGGCGGTACGGCGGCCATCAGTTCGCGCGTGCTCCTGGCCCCGCAGAGGCCCGGCGGCGGGATGCGCGATGCACTGGTCGGCAACGTGGTAGGGACGTTGGACGCCTCCAGCGACGCGGTCGGGTACGCCATCCTGGGGGCGGATACGATGGAGGCCCTGGCGGGCCTCACGGCCGGGTCCGCGTTCGCAACGGGCACCTGGGCCGCCGGGCGCAACATCCCCGACCGCACCCGCGTCAGGGGCGGGGCGGTGGGGGTGCTGGTCTACAACGCGACGGCGAACAAGCGGTGGGTGCTTGACAGCGTGTACGCCGACGTTCTGGCCGGGGGTGAGCAGCGATGATCCCAAGAGCTAGAATCTTTCGCCCCCAGCGCAACTCATTGTCGGGCCACCCGATCATCCAGCAGGCCGCCGAGACGCTGAGCGAGGTTGCCCGGAACATGGCCGGGGTCTACGACGGCTGGCTTGCCGACGAGCGCGCCTTGACCGGGAACGCAGGGGTCTACAGCGTCAAGGTGGTGTCGCCCCTGGTGCTCACCGACGACGGGATCGCCTTGGACATGACAGACCCGCAGTTCCGCTACCAGAGCCAGCAGTCTCTTCTAAGCGGGGCGACCCCGGAGGAGATCGCCATCACCGCCGGAGGGGCGACGCCCGGCACCGGCAACACCGCTTCACGGAGCGATCACGTCCACGCCCACTACACGCCGAGCCTGAGTCAGGCGTACCAGTTCGGGGCAGTCACCGGCGTTACGGCGGTGCAGCCCAGCGGGGCCTACCTCGATGCCCGCTTGGTGAACGAAACGCGGGACGTGAACGACCACGGGGCGCTCGCGACGCAGGGCGACGGATACATCCGCGTGAAGAATCTGCCTACGGGCACGACGAGTACACCGCCGACGGGATACGCCCACGACCTGTTGAGCAACTGGCACCCGGACACTCTCCCTTCGGCTGTCTCCCGCGGGAGTCTGATCGTTGGCAACAGTACCCCGAAATGGCGAGAGTTGGACAAGGGCAGCGACAACCAGATTCTGCGGATGAACGGCAACGACCCAAACTGGGAGGACATGCCGAGCGCACCCCCCGGTCCTGGGATTCTCGCAACCGTCAAGATCATGTTGCATTACAAGGGAACGGACGACATCGGCTGGACGCTGGTGGACTCGAATAACTGGACGAACAGGTTGATCCAGTGGTGGTCCAGGGTGGCCGCAACACCCGCCGACATCAATGGGGCCATGAATGTCGGATCAGCCGGAGAGTGTAACCCGGTAGAGGGTTCCAAGAGTCTTGCGACGCCAATTGTTGCACTCATCGGGCCATCATTGACGGCATTTTCGCTGGCCCTGGACGAAACAGATGGTTTCAAACTGAAATATATGGTGAACAATAGCAGCGGCTTGAGCGAGGAGGCCGCGTTTTTTGTCCACCTTGACGTTATCGCGACGGTCTCCGAAACGAGCGCCGACTACACGGACGTTGGGAATGGGGCATGAGAGGTGATCTCCGATGGCTAAGACCTATCCGGGCATCCGGGCGACGATCAACGGCGTACAGTACGACCTGAACCGCCCCGGCCAGACGGCGGCATTCGGGTACGACATGAAGTCCCTGGGCCGGGTGCAGGACGCCGAGTTGGCCCGCGCCCGCGCGGAGGAAGCTAAGCGGAAGGCACTCGCCAAGAGCTACCGGCAGGGCCGCGACCTGCCCCTGGCCGTGATCGACGCTCTGGGCGTCCACGCCGACCCGGAGCAACGCACCTACGACGAGCAGCAGCGGATCATGGCGTACCTCTCGGAAGACTTGGTGACCAAGGCGATCCAGACGACCAACGCGGCGAAGGCCCCGATGACGGAAGAGCGGGCGAGGATCGTCGGTGCGGCGGAAGCGGCTGGCGCGGGTGCAGCCCCAGCCCTGGTGCAAGGACCGGCGCGCCAGGGTGATAGCGGCAGATGGGTTCGTGAACCTCCGCCGGCAGGGATGGCAACACCGGCGGGTCCGGATCGGGCTGTGTCGCTGGACCCGACTTTAGGTAGTACGAAAAGTCCCTTCGGCCGTCCTCTTGATCTTGCGAGCGATCCTACGGGCCTGTGGCGGAACTACGGCGACAAGGCCCAGCGAGCCCGGCCAAAGGGGTACTCCGGCGCGGGGTCTATCTCCGTGGGCGGCCGGACCTTCGGCCAAGGCCGCTATGAATCCGATCGCGCCTTTGCTGTCCGCTCCGCCTCGTTGCAGCGCAAGTACGGGCAGAAGCCCCAGACGACGACGGCTGCGCCGACGCCGGACTACCGGCCCCAGGTCGAGGCCATCGGCAACGCGGCGGCGGCAGGCCAGGAATCGGCCAACCAGGCCAACCGGGGCAGGCTGGGGGCCGCTATGGGCCTGTGGAGCGGGTACGGGGCGGCAGAGGCCGCCGACATCGACCAGGACTTCGCAGTCGCGGCCGGGCGCGAGGCCAATCGCCTCATGTCGGGCGGCATGGCCTCCAGCACGGTGCTGGGGCCGATGATGGCCGCGTACCGCGCCAGGGGCAGCCGGGAGAAGGCCAGGATCAGGGCCTACGCCCGAGGGCAACAGGCCGGGATTCTGGAACGGGCGAGCGACATCGGCCCCAATATGCCCCTTCTGGCAGACTACGCCAACCGCTACGGGAGGACTTGACCATGCCTATCGCGGTCCTGCACGGCGACCCCAGGATGTACCTCTACGCCGCCTACGGTTCCGGCCGGGCCGAGGCGGACGCCCGCCGCCGCGCCGTCAGCCAGAAGCAGGCGTTCGACGCCGAACAGTCGGAGTTGGACCGCCGGGCAAGGATCGCCTACGCCCTGGCGACGGCCGACCAGAAGGTCGGGATGGAGGAGCGGGACGCCCAGGCGTACCTCGATACCGTCCGCGACGAACTTCTGCCGCGGATCGAGGAGACCGACCCGGACACCGCGCCGCAGGTCAAGAGTTACCTCCGCAGCCGGACTCGCGGGTTCCCCGCCCGCGTGATCGCGCCCCACATTCAGCGGTTGGTCGACCAGTCGCCCTATCGCGTCCGTGAGGAGAGGGCTCGCAAGATCGCGGAAGACGTGAGGGCCGCCGGGGTTCAGCAGAAGCAGCAAGAGGACCAACAGAAGCAACAGCAGACGGAACTGGCCAACATCGACAAGATCGACGTGCAGATCGCCAACGAGGAAAGCCAGATGGAGGCTTCGCAGTCGTGGAAGGATCGCAACGGAGGCAATATCGACAACGATAGGACCCTTGAACAGTCGCGGATCATGCTGGGCAAGCTCAAGGCGATCCGCGACAAGTACACGCAGCGGCTAGGCCAGCCCGCGCCCGACCCCTACGCTTGGGAAGGCGCGCACGCCGGAACGGCTACGACGCCCCAGGATCAACCCGGTGCCCCGCCCGTCCCGACAGCCGTACAACCGCCGCCACCCGCGCCAGCGGGCACGCAGGCCCCGCCGCAGGCCCCCGTAGCGGCCCAAGGGCCTCCCCCGCCCTCTCCGATGGCCTTGGACGATCAGCAACTCGCCCAGACCGTCGGGACGGACAGCCTCGCGCAACTTGGGCAGAAATACGGCCAGGAATGGGCCGCGAAGTACATCGTTCGGCGAAGCAAGGGCACCGAGCAGAGCAAGAGTGCGCTGGTGATGATCCTGTCGCTTCTCCAGGCCGGGGAGACGTTGGAGAGCATCGACCGGAACTACCAGATCGACGCTGACCTCCTCGACGACCAGGACGTGAACGCGGTCGGCGTGTGGCTCCTGAATCAGGGCAAGGTCGAGAGGAAGTAGGCGATGGCGCAAGACCCGAACGCCACGGCAGTCCTCGAAGAGCCGGTCTACTCCCCGGAGCGACCCGCCCGCGGACCTGAAGCGCCCGCAGTCCCCGATGCCCGAACCGACTTCGAGAGGACTCTTGCGCAGGTGCAGACCTACGACCGCAAGCCCGGTCGGCTTCGGGACCGACTCTACAAGAACTTGGCCGTCGTCCCGACTGGGGAGCGCGGCCCCGGTTTCGTCAAGGACGTGGTGACGACGGGCCAGACGTTGTATCAGGCAGGGAAGCTCGGCATCGGCGAGGCCATGAAGTTCTTTGACCGGCTCACGGGGGTCGGTGAGGCTGCCATTCGACGAGGCGCCGGGGGCACCCAATTTGCTAAGGTTCTCCCGCCTGCACCAGAATCGGATTACGGCCCTGTCGGCCAGGCCGGCGAGAAGCTCGTTCAGTCGGCCGCATCTTCGGAGGCTATGAACTTCGAGCAGTCCAAGGACTTGAGCGACCTCTGGAACCATCCGATGCAGTACGCCCAGACGATTGCCGCGAACATCCCCAACCTCGCGGAACTGGCTGTCGCCTACAAGTTTGGCAAGGGCGCGGGCGTCGGGGCCGCGATCTTCGGCATGGAGAACCAGGCGGGGTTCGACGAGGCGCGGGGCGCGGGCGCCACCCCGGAACAGGCGAACCTCTACGCCAACGTGAAGGGCGCCAGCGCCGCCATTGCCGTGCCGCTTCCGGCGCAGATGGTCAAGCGGGCCTTCGGCGTGGATCGTCAGGCGTTCTACAAGAGCTTCGGGGATCGGCTGCTTCAAGTCGTCAAGGGCGCCCCGGCCGACGTGGTGAAGTCGGCGTTCTCGCTCGGCGGGTACTCTGCGATCCAGCAGGGCGTCGGGGAGTTGTCGGCCAACGCGATCTACGGCCAGCCGATTGCCGGCGGAATGGACGGCCTCATTGACCGCATGGTCCAGTCGTTCAAGTCCGGGGCGATCCTCGGCGGCACGTTGGGAGTGGCCGGCGCGGTTACGAAGGCGGTATCGCCAACGGCGAAGGGCACTCTGGCCGAGCGGGTCAAGGAAGTCACGGGTGCTGAGGAAACCAGCCGCGAAAGCGCACGCGAGCGTTTCCGCAATCTGCCTTTGCCGCCTGAACAGCAGCAGGTTCCCCCGGATGCGACCGCGAACGTTGAATTGCCCGAAGTCACACAGCAAGTGAAAGAGGAGATCAGACATGCCGAAGCAGTACGAAGCGATCAAGGCGTCCTACGGGAAGCGGGGCTACAGCGACAAGAAGGCGAAGGAGTTGGCCGCCCGGACGTTTATCGGCCGGGGCAAGAGCAAGGCCGCCCGGTCCAGCCGGGCCAAGTCGCTGCATCACAAGTAGTCCCTCCCCCGCCCCAAGAGCCGGTCCGCGTCGGGGAAGCGGTTGCGGCGCAGGCAGATGTCCCTGTTGTCCCTCCCGAACCGCCCCCCGGTGAGCCGCAAGCCGCGTTGCCGCGCACGGGCGAGGGGCAAGGCAAGCAGCCGTGGGAGATGCGGCGATACGACTACCAGCCGACAGTATGGGACGCGACAGAAAAACGCCTTGCCAAGCCGCAAACTCGTCGGCGTGTCTCTTACCGATATGTTGACCCCGCGCCAGCAGGTCCATTTGTCGGCAAGACGATGGTTCCTGATGGCGTGAAGAAGGGCGACATCATATCGGCCATGAATGGCAAAGCCAGAGTAACATCGGTCGGAAAGCCGGAGGCCGCTGAAAGCAGAAAGCCAACTGGCGAAGAGGTCGCCAACGCAATCAGCGACGAACACCTCGCCGCCGTCGGGCAGGCCCTCCGCGAAGGCAAGCCCGTCCCTCGCGCCGTGCTTGAGGACTACCGGGGCCAGTCCTGGGCCGACGAGGCGCTGGCGAAGATGGAGGGGCAACCCGCCACGGGAACCGCCCCGCCGAGCAGCAAAGGCACGGGGCCTTGGGCCGACGTGAGTTGGGCGGGGTCCAAGTTGGCGGCAAAGCTGGGAGTCGAACTGTCTACCGTGAAGGGCACCGGCAAGGGCGGGCGAGTCACTTCGGCGGACGTGAGGAAGGCGGCACAGCAGCAGAAGGCGCAGCCTACCCCGGCGGAAGCCCCCGTCGAAGCGCCTCCGCCCCGCACCTCCGCCCAGATCGCCAATGCAACCACAATCGCGCACGCAAAACCCACTGCGGATATAACTCCGGCCGAGGCCGCGCGATTGCCAGAAGATGCCTATGCCGATTGGGCTTGGCGGTTGGATGATGTCCATTATTCTGGCGTTACTTTGGCCCGTCGCATTTCAGCTATGGATCAACTGTATGAGGCCGCGAAATTGCGTGGTGATGTCGAGGGCATATCGAGGGCCATCCAAACAGTAAGTGACATCGTTGATCGCCAGACTCCCAAACGCAACCTTTCGGAAAGGGCACAGAAGGAGTTATCTGAGTATCGGAAGCTGCTTGGCAAATGGGGAAGGGCCGAGATTCAGGCGGAACCGACGAGAACCTCCGCCCAGATCGCCAAGGAGGCGAAGAAGCGGATCATCTCCGATGAGTCGATGGCCAAGGCGGCCGAGAACATCCGCACGAAACTCGGCCCATCGACGTTGCACGCGGGAATCGACCCGACCGTCCTCAAGGACATGGCGGTCTATGGCCTCGGGCTTGTCGAGCGCGGCGCCACAGAGTTTGTCGAGTGGGCGGCGCGGATGGTCAAGGACTTCGGCGATGCCGTCAAACCGCACGTGGAGGAACTTTGGCAGTACATCCGCGAGGGGCGGGCCAGCCCGAAAGAGGCGGCAAGGACTATCGACCGCGAAGCCAAGGCCGGCCGCTTCACGGAGGAGGATTTCGCGGCGGCGCAGTTCGCTACGCTGGTTGCCGACGCCAAGGCCAAGGGTGCATCCTCTTCCGACCTTATGGTCGCGTTCAAGCTGGGCGAGAAGTCCCTGGCCGAAATGCGGGACGGTCTGATCGAGTGGGCGAACAAGAGGCTCCCGGTTGAAGTGCGCGGCAAGGCGCTGGCGGCGATCAATCGCGTCAAGACCGGCAAGGGCGCTGGGGCCTCCTCCTTCGTCCGCCGCGTGCTGGACATCCTCGGCCAGCGAGAGAAGCGCGACGCGATCTCCGCCCTGACCAAACTAACTGAGAAGGCCCGCAAGCTCGCCAAGACGACCAGCGGGATCCTGCAAGACAAGCTCTTGGACGAGTTAGGCGACATTGACCTCCACCGCCCCAACGCCAAGACCGTCGCCACGCTGACGGCGATGGATGAATGGTACAAGAGGCAGGCCGGCCAGGACGCGACGCCCCGGCATATCCTGAACGAGATTGCGCTGAAGGTCGGCCGTCTAGAACTCAAGCCGCTGGCCGACATGACACTCGATGAGATTCAGGCCCGGACAAATATGATCGCCCGGTACGTCAGCCAAATCGAGTTGAAGCAGACCCTCGGCGAGGGCGCGGACCTCCGCGAGAAGCAGACCGTCGCCGGGCAGATCAACGCCGAAATGCTGGACAAGCGCCGGACGTGGCAAGGGTACATGGACGAGTACCTCAAGAGCCGCAACCCTCTCAAGCAAGCCGCTTCCCGCGCATACCGCTTCGCGAACACCTTCTGGCTCCGCAACCGCTGGAACGGCGAAGCCGGCCTGAGCCGCATGGGCGAGACCATGCACCAGATCGGCTACCTGGACGTGCTCAAGGGCCGCGAGAACCAGTTGGCCGACATTCACCAGCAACGGGCGCGCCTGGCCGACGCGCTCAATGCCATCGGATATGAGTGGGGTTCGCGGAAATTGGCGAGGCTTCCGAGCGAGCGCGTGACCGTAAAGTTGGCCGGGGGTGAAGTGGAGATGACTAAGGCCGAAGTCATTTCCATCATGGGCCAGATGCAGCAACCCAACATTCAGCGGCAACTCTATGAATCGCCCATGCCCCTGCGTATCGGTAGCCAGCCGGAAACCAAGGGTGGGGTGGATACGTTGCAGTCCGTGGACTTGTCCGACGTGCAGGGCCTACGCGACCAGTTCCCCGACCTCTGGAAGATCACTGAGGCCGTCCGCGACAACATGGGCGAATTGACGCCCGCCCTGAATGCCGCGTCGATCAAACTCGAAGGCTACGCGAAGTTCCTCGAAGAGTCCTACTGGACGATCCGTACGTCGGGGTTGGACCGCATCGGAAAGGGCGAGGAACCGAAGGCAAACCAGTTGAACCGTATCATGCTGCCCGAGCACGCCGGTTACACCCAGGAGCGCACCGGGCACAGTGGCACGATCATGGCGACCAACGCCTTCAACGTCTGGGCCGATCACCTGCACTGGGCGACTTCGTACATTCACCAGACAGAGAATCTCCGACGGTTGATGTGGATTATGAACGGGTCGATGTTCCGCAAGCTCGCCCGTCAGCAGTTCGGCCAGCAGATGATGGGCGAGACCGCCGAAGCAAACTCCTGGCTGTTCCGCCGCGTGCAGGCCGTCTCGCAGCAGGCCCGGCCCTCCATCGACGAGTTCGACAACTTGATGAGCAAGGCCACCCATAACCTTGCCGTCGCCTATCTGGGCCTGCGCCTCACGCCCGCAGCCGTGCAGAGTTCGGGCCTGGCTACGATGGCCGTCGAGTTGGACCCGAACCCGGTCGTGGCTCATGCCATGCTGTGGCGGCATGGGATACCGGCCATGTTCCAGCCGTCGGTGTGGACGGAGATGTTTGAGAACGCGCCGATTCTCCGCGAACGGTACGAGGCATCCGCCGCTCGCCTCATGGGGCCGGAGGCAGGTCAGAAGGGCGAGAGTCTCGGTCGTCGCGGGTTGGCGAGCCAGTCGATGCGCCTCTTGAACCTCATGGACTCGGCCAACGGCGTCGCGGGCTACGCGGTCTTCAAGGAACAGGTGCGCGCCGAGCATCCCGACTGGACCGAAGCGCAGGTCCGAAAGGAAGCCGGATGGCGTACAACCTTGACTGTCAGTCGCACGCAGAACCCCGTCGAGGCTATCGACTACACCGACGGGCAACTGAAGGGCCGCACCAGTCCCTTCTTCCGGGCACTTGTCCAGTTCCGGTCGGACAACTTCGCCGTCGGGAACATGATGTACCGCGCCTGGCGAGCCATGATCGAGGCGCCTCCGGGGCAGAAGGCCGCCGCAACGGTGAAGTTCGCCCATGCTGTGCTGATGGGTACGGCCGTTCGGGGTATCTGGGCGACCGCCATCCGGTACGGGATCAAAGCTGCGACGCTGGCGGGGATCGTTGCGGTACTTGGCCTCAAGTCGGATGACGAGGAGCGAAAGAAGGACAAGCTCAATACGTTCTACTGGCAGGCGGCGCAACAGTCGTTGCAGGCGTTCCCCGGCGCGCAGGGGGCGGCACAGATAGCACAGGCACTCAGCGGAAAGCCAAAGGATATCGAGTATCGGTTGCGGCAAGCCGTGCAGGTCGATACGCCCGTCACGCGAACGGCCGGGGAAGCTGTCCTGGGACTCGTGGACCTGACGATGGCACTGGTCCATGGCCTCGGGGAGGGCCAGAAAACAACAATGCAGAGTGGCCCGGACAAGGGCAAGTCGAGAGCATGGGTGGCGTTTTGGAAGGGTCTGTGGGAAACCCTGTCAGCCGGAACCGCTCTTGGCGGCGTCCCGAACGTGCCGTTCATGCTCCGCAACCAGGCCGAGCGCGAAATGGACGCACGAAACAAGCCTGTCGCCCCGACCGGCCCGCCCCCGAAGATCAAGAAGCTCACCAGCACGAGCCGGACGTTGAAGAAGCCCAAGACGCCGTAACCGTAGAGGAAACGAATGACTCCGACCAATGATGGATTTACCGAAGGCGAACGGGCGATCATCGAGAAGGTCGCGTGGGAAGTTGGCGACAAGATCATCGATCGCCTAGATAAGCACATCGACGACCGGATCGTCCTGCATCACAGCACCTGCTCAAATCGGGTCGGCAAGAAGCTCCTGGCCATCGTGGCAGGTATCGCCGCCGGCGTTGGCGCCGCCGGCGCTCTGATCGAACGCGCCCTAGATGCTGCGAAGTGAACCGTGAAGCGAATCATCATCCTCATCCTCTTGATCGGCCTGACGGCCGGGTGCAGCCCGACCCGGCAGATCGCCAACACCGTCCAGGCCACCGGGCAAGACATCGCGACCGCGCGAGACCACATCGCCGCCGCCAGCAAAATGGTCGAGGACCAGCCCGCCCCTTTTGCCGAACTGGCGGCAGCGGACGGCGCCCTTGTGAGCGCGCAGGAGCGCCTGTCGGAAGTGCCGAAGCTGCTGACCGGGACGACGGACAAGGTGTCCCCCTGGTTGACCTGGTTGACGTGGGGGGCGATTGCCATCGTGGCGGTGGTGGTTGGATACCTCTTGTGGCGCTCGGGGGTCCTGGGCCTGGTCGGGGCCTGGATCGCGGCGATTCACCCCCCGGCGGCGACAGCCTCGGCGGCAGTGCTGGCGGCCAAGAGCGACAACGGGGACCCGACGGCCGGGGCGGCGTCGGTGGCTGTGCTCCGGGCGACGAATCCCGGCTTCAACAAGGCGTACCGGCGTGCGTCATCATCGCTGGCCCCATCGGCGGCGCCTGCCTCGTCAGTACCTACTTCCTCGGCGTGATCCTGAGCGGCGTGCTCGGGTTCGTTCTCGGACATTCAACGCGAAAGGCAAAGACATGATCGCGACTTTTCTCATCGGCGTCGGCGTCGGATTCATCGCCTACCCCATCATCACCAAGGGCGTGGCGTGGATCGCCGGCAAGATCAAGTAGTCGGCAAGGCACACGCAGGCTTGACGTTCATGCAGGTCTTCGAGGACCTCTCGGAGCGCCTGAACATCCCCATGCTGGACATCCTCGATTCCCTGCGCAAGACCGCCGGGTATCAGGAGGCGAGCACCCTGGCGGCCCACGGTGCAGATCGCGAGGCCGTCGAGTTTCAGTTGAAGCGCGGCCTGCGCGAACTCAAAGTGCTCTGAAACGATCGCGCCCGGTCTCCTCCTACCGGGTCAGCGTGCTGGCCCCCCGTCGGGGTTCATGCCCTCGGCGGGGGGTTTCTATTGGTGGGGATGCTTTCGCACGATTGCCACCGCCAGCAGCGCCGCGCCCGCGACGAGCCAGATCAGCCGCCCCCGCAAGTTTTTTTCTCAAAATCCGATTTGCCTCTTGACGGGGCGGGCAAACGCCGATACCCTATCATTGTGACGATCAGCAAGACAACTCCGGCCAAGACTTCCTCGGCGGTTTACGCTTCCTTTCCCGCTGAGGTCAACTCGGGCAGGCCCACTAGGCGTGCTGGTCGTCACAACACCCGCCAAGCCTACCTGCCCACCCAGCGCGGGTCCTCCGTTCTCCCCCCGGCGGGGGACTCGCGCGTTGTTTTTGTCTCCATCGGCCATCAGACGGTGCCTCTTACCGTCCGTGGCTGGGGGTGCCTCCTGCGAAGTGCAAGAGCATTATACGCAATGTCAAGGGAGCAAGTCAAGTGACCATAGGGATGCGAGGATAATCCGATGACCAAAAAAAGACAAATGCCGCCAGATATTGACAATGCTGTACTTGCAAAAATCACCGTGGAGGCGGGAGGGAGATGCCTCTGCTGTAACCGCAAGTTCGGGAATGCCGTCAGACCGAGCATCCATCACTTGCTTCCTCGATGCCGTGGTGGTGGGGATGAAGTCCCAAATCTGGTTCTCATTTGCGCAGATTGCCATGACGCTCTTGAGATGGCACAAGAGGCGAAACTCGAAGTATGCGGTAGTCCACCGCGAAAATGCCAACTGGCCGGAATTTTTGAGCACGAGAAGGCCAAAGAGGTCAAGAGGCCGCGTTTCCAGCCCACCCGCGTAGTTGGACCGCGCGAACATGCCGTTCGCATATTGTCCTATGGCCGGGCCAGAGCAAGCATCCTTCTGAATTTGGCTGATCGAGACCACAGATGGATTCATGTGGACTGGTCGGTGGTCAGGCGTGGCCTCGAACCGCAGGGAAGGCCAATAGATGGCCCGTAGAGACACGATCCGGCGGTAAGTAGTGGGGCTGACCTCCGAGCCCCAAAAAGCGTTACAAGCCCCCTCAGAGGCCGCAGGAACGCAGAGGAGAAACCGATGCCGATTGACGCCGCCCAAGCCGCCCGCCGACGAGCACTCCTGACCGAGTTGGCGATCCGCAAAGTGACCCACCAGGACATGATCGACGTGAAGGCCGACCCGCTAGTGCAGCTTGCTGCGGCCGATCTTGTCCTGGCCGTGCTGGAGCGCATGGCCCTGGAAGTCCTGGAGACTGCCCATGTCTGACACCATCGAAGGCGAGATCGTGCTGACGTTCAGCCTCAAGTACGCCTACACAGCGGCGATGGCCGCGTGCGGGTCGGTGTCCAGCATGAACCACGACGGCCACGCCATCGACGATCCCGGCGGGCCGACGATCACCTGGGAGCAGGCCCGCTGCGAAGACGCGTTCGAGCGCGACTGCGGCGTGTTTCTGGACCTGTCGCCCGACCAGAACGCAACGGCCATTGAACGCCTCATCTGCCGCGATGTGAAAGAGAACGCACCGCAAGGAGAGGACGAATGAGCCCCGCAGAGATGTTCTACCTCGCCGCTTGGCTGATCGTCATGGTTCCCATAACGCTGGGTTGTTTCTGTAAAGACGGCGCCGACACGGACGAATCACGGAGGCAATGCGGGCGCTGTCAACGGAGCACGGGGGTTGAGCCATCGCCCCCGATGCTCCGCCTACCACCCGGAACCACCCTCTAACTGAAGGAGCAAGAAGCATGGCGCGACGAGCAAAGAGACAAGGACAGCAAGAGGAGAAGCGGACCAAGATCAAAGTCCGCCCCATTCCCCGCAAGAGCGGCGGCAAAGTCACCGAACCGTGGGCGATCCTGGAGGCCCTGCTCAAGGATGATCCCAGCTTCAACCAGATCCGCAACTGCCGCGTCAGGTTGTGGTGGCAGAAGGATTGGAAGGTTGACCCTGACGGGATTACCACCGGGGCGATGGTCTGCAAGGCCAGCGAGATCGACCGCAACCTGGTCGAGGAAACCGGCGGAGAGACGCCTGACGTGTTCATCAAGCTACCGGAGAAGCAGTGGCCGATGCTGGACGAGCGCGAGAAGGAGCACCGCATCTTCCACGAACTCTGCCACGTCCATCCGGCCAAGGATGCCAACGGCGAGCAGAAGCGCGACGAGAAGAACCGTTGGCTCTGGCGCCTTGGTCGGCACCCCGTCACCGCCTTCCATGAGGAACTCGCCAAGTACGGGGCCGAGATGGTCATCGGCCACAACCAGGCCGTGCTGGACGCCATGCGGCGGGCGGATGCTCCGCTGTACGCAGAGACCGAGAAAACTGCGGCGAAGCAGTAGCCCGGCAGCAGCCGCTTTGACAACCGTAGACCGCCCGCGCCCCTATCGCGGGCAAAGTAGCCGCCGCCGGGTTCTGACCGTCCTCCCTGACCTGACGGCGGCATTTAGCGGGATGGCGCAGTTGGTAGGGCGCCGGGTTCATAACCCGGAGGTCGCCGGTTCAAGCCCGGCTCCCGCCTTTGGATCGACAAACCACACCGACGAGGAGATCGCCCATGCACGTCACCCAACTCAAAGTCAGCAACGTAAAGCGGATCAAGGCCGCGACCATCACCCCCGATGGCAAGCTGGTCGTGGTCTCCGGGCGCAACGCTCAGGGCAAGAGCAGCGTCCTGGACGCCATCATGTACGCGCTGGCCGGCGGGCGGGCCCTGCCCGAGCAGCCCCTGCGCCACGGGGCCAAGAAGGGCGAGATCACCGTCAACCTCGGCGAACTCGTCGTCACGCGGACGATCACGCCCAAGGGCACGACCCTGGAGGTCAAGGACGCCAAGGGCGCCCGGCAGGCGAGCCCCCAGGCCCTCCTGGACCAGCTCGCAGGGGCGTTGACCTTCGATCCCCTGGCCTTCAGCCAGCAGCCGCCCCGCCAGCAGGCCGAAACCCTGCGGGCGTTGACCGGCCTGGACCTTTCGGACCTGGACGCCCGCCGGCAGGACCTTTACGACCAGCGGACCCTGGCCGGCCGGGACGTTCAGGGGCGCCAGAAGCAGATCGAGGACATGCCCTTCAACGAGGGCGCCCCGGCGATGGAGGTCAGCGTTGCCGACCTGGCTGGCAAGCTGAAGCAGGTCCATGCCTCCAACGACCGGGCGGCGGGTCTGGCCAGAATTGTTCAGGAGGTCCGGGCCGCTCAGGACGCCGCCAAAGAGCAGGTCGAGAAGGCCAAGGAGCAGCTCGCGAATTGGCAGGCCGCCCTGAAGCAGCGAGAGCAGGCCGCCGAGACGCTCGCGAATCACCTGGAGACGGCCATCCAGGACGCCAAGGCCGCCCCCGTGGTGGACACAGGCGACATCGAGCGGCAGATGGCTGAGGCCGACACCACCAACCGCAAGGTCCGACAGAACCAGGCGCGGCAGGAGTTGGAGGGGCGATTCGAGAAGGCGCGAGAGGAGTACGACCGTCTGACCGGCGAGATCCAGGCGGTGGACGACCAGAAGACCGAGCGCCTGGCCGAGACCAAGATGCCCATCGAGGGGCTTGCCTTCACCGACGCCGGCGTGACCTACCGCGACGTGCCCTTCGAGCAGTGCTCCACCGGCGAGCGGCTCACCGTGTCCGTGGCGATGGCCGTGGCCGCAAACCCCAAGCTGCGGATCGGGCTGATCCGGGAGGGTTCCAGCCTGGACGAGGAGCACATGCGGCTGCTGGCGGAACTGGCCGAGCGGAACAGCTTCCAGCTTTGGCTAGAAAAAGTCTCCGAGGGTGGCGCCACCGTCATCATCGAGGATGGCATGGTCAAGGATGTTGTGGTCGAGGAGGAGGCAGAAACCTTCCTGGACGCATCCGAGCCTGAAGAGGCCCCGTGATGCAGACCATCCGAGCGAGCTTCCTGGCCATCGCCGCCAAGTGCCCAGCCTCCCTGGCTGTGGACGAGGGCCTGCGTGTGACCTCCCAGGATGCGGATGTGACACGGACCGGCTCTGCGGTCCACGAGGTCTGCCGGATCATCGTGGCAACCAGCGAGCGGCCCCAGGAGGCGGTGACAGCCGCCGCGGCCCGCAACGCCGCCGACCCCGATGACGTGGGCCGCATGACTTGGAGGGCGTTCCAGTGGTGGGATGCCAACAAGGGCGCCTACGCTGGGGCTCGCACCGAGGCCCGCATGGAGCTCCAGGCCGGCGCCTACGCCCTGACCGGGCATGCCGACGTGCTGAGCCTGCCCAGCGGCACCGAGGCCCGGCTGGTGGACTGGAAGAGCGGATACCTGACCGAGGCCGACGCCGAGCCGCAGATGCGGGGCTATGCCCTGCTGGCCGCCCGGCAGTTCGGCGTCCAGACCGTCACGGCAACTGTTGTCTGGCTACGGGACGAGACCGAGCAGACCTGGACCTGGACGGCCGAAGAACTGGCGGCGTGGTGGCGCGAGATCGTTGGGGCCTGGATGCATTGGGACGGGAACACCTACATCGCCGGCGACCACTGCCGCTACTGCCCCCGCTTGACCGGCTGCCCGGCCCAGCGAGCCCTGATGCGGGCGACCGTGGCCGACCTGGAGGGCGTGGACGCCCAGGACGCCAGCCAGATCGAGCCCGCGAAGGTCGGCGCCATGTACGGGCGGGTGCAGGTTGTCGAGCAGCTCTGCGAGCGGTTCCGCAATCTCGCTCGGGCCATCGTGGCCGCCAGCGGACCCATCCCGACCGGCGACGGCCGCGAGTTGGCCTTGGTCGAGCAAGTGCGGGAGGTGATTGACCCCCTGGCGGCATGGGACACGCTCCTGGACGCCATCGGGGCGGAGGAGTTGGCCGGGGCCTGCCAGATCTCCAAGACGGCCGTGCTGAGCGCGGTGAGCGACAAGGCCAGCCGTGGCCAGAAGGGGAAGGCCAAGGACGCCCTGATGGGCGACCTGCGGGCCAAGGGGGCGGTCAAGATGAGCACCATCGAGCAACTGAGGCTTCGCAGCCTCCCAACCGACGAGGAGTAGGACCATGACGCAGTTGGCAACAATGCCGGACCATGAACTGACCGGCCGAGAAGAGGAGTTTCAAGGACGCGAGCACAGCGCGATCGAGGTGGCGACGACTCGCGCCGCCCAGGAAGTGCAGGCCGCGATGATCGTGGCGCAGAAGTTCCCGCGAGATGAGCGGGCCGCGTACACGCGGATCATGCGGGCCTGCGGGCGACAGAAGCTCGCCGAGCAGGCGATGTACGCCTATCCCCGCGGAGGGCAGACCGTGACCGGGCCGTCGATACGGCTGGCCGAGATGTTGGCACAGAACTGGGGGAACCTGGATTTCGGGATCGTCGAACTGGAGCAGCGCGACGGCGAGAGCATCATCATGTCCTACTGCTGGGACCTGGAGACCAACACCCGGCAGACGAAGGTGTTCACGGTCCCACACGAGCGGCACACGCGGCAGGGCGTCACGAAGTTGACCGACCCGCGCGATATTTACGAGATGACGGCCAACCAAGGCGCCCGGCGCCTTCGGGCCTGCATCTTGGGGATCATCCCCGGGGACGTGGTGGAGGCCGCCTGTGCCCAGTGCGAGCAGACCGTCGCCGGCAACGTCAAGGAACCCCTGGCCGACCGGCTTCGGGCGATGGTTGCCGCGTTCGCGGAATACGGCGTGGCCGAGGCCCAGATCGTGGCGCGCCTTGGGCACCGACTGGAAGCGACGACCGAAGCCGAACTGGCGAACCTCCGCAAGGTGTACGTCTCCCTGCGGGACAACATGGCCAGCCCGGACAGCTTCTTCCCCGAGAAGACCGAACCCACGCCGACCAACGGCAAGAAGATGAGTTTCGGGAAGGGCAAGACGACCAAGGCGGCCGAGGCGCCCGCGCCTGAGGCGGAACTGCCCCTGGACGCCCCTCCCGAGGAAATCCCCTAGCCCTCGTTGGACCCCGGCCGACGGGCGCTGTCGCCAAAGCGGTGCTCGCCCGGCCGGGTGTATCGGAGACCTGAGCATGGACGCAGCCCGCTACATTTGGGGCATTGACCCAGGAACGACCGAGAGCGCCGGCGTGCTCTACGACCCGGAAGCCCACCGGATCGAGTGGCATTTCACCGGCATTTGGCCGAACGCGGATTTACTGAATGCGGACTGGCCGGACATTCGCGCCACGATGGCCATTGAGAAGATCGTCTCCTACGGCATGTCGGTAGGGCAAGAGACTTTCGATACCTGCGTCTTCATCGGGCGACTGGTGGAACGCTGGCGATATCTCAATAAGTGGGCACTATCGCCGATCCTGATCCCCCGCAAGGAGATCGTCATCGCCCTCTGCGGCACGGCGAAGGCCAAGGACCCCAACGTCCGGCGCGTGTTGTTGGACCTCTTCGGCGGCGATAAGGCCGTCGGGACGAAGAAGGCCCCCGGCCCGCTGTATGGGATCAAAACCCACCTGTGGAGCGCCCTGGCCGTCGCGGTCGTCGCGGCGGGGCGGGCGAAGTAACGGTCCTACTTGACATCCGAATTAGCGACACAGAGGCGGCGGCGAGGTCGGCGGTGGCCTGGTAGTCGGTCTGGGCCTATTATCGTCGTCCTCACATAACGCACCGATTCGCCTCTTTGGAATATGCTGGCGTGCAACGTGGGAGCGCAATCATGGCCCACAGGTCTCTCGTTGCTGTGAGCAACCAGACTGGTAACGCCACGAACCGCGCGAGCCTAGCGAAGCGAGAGCCTAGCACGGCCAAGCCCGCCAAGTGGGGCGAGTGGAAATTGCGTGGGACCCACGCCGGCATGATCTTGGCCGCCATCGCCAAGGGCGGCGACGTGGGACGGAAAGCCTAACGAGCCCGGCAATCTTCCGCCCCTCACGGCCGCGTCGGTGAAGCGCGGCCAACAAGACTAATCGGGCCACTGGCCCAAAGGAGAACGAGATGCACTACCGGAACGGACGAGAAGCGCAGAACGGTGACAAGATCGTGAAGCTGTCTATGGACGACAGTGGCAGGATCGTCGCCTTTGGGGTTCTGTACGATGCGAAACCGGGGAACGAGTATTGCAACGGTTCAATCGCCCCGGTCCTGAACGACACTGCCGCCTGCATGTGCGACTGCCTGCACGTCGATGACGTGGCGGTCATGCTGCATACGGCAGGGATGGCGACCCGCCCCGTGGGCATGTAGCACTCGCTCGCCGTCGTGGGAAACCTCGGCGGCGGGCATGGGCGAAAGCCCGGTGACGCGGTAGTCGAATGGTAAGTCGCCCAGGCATGGGAGATCGCGGGTCCGAATCCCGCCCGCGTCAGTCAACAGCCCCAGTGGGGCCAGAGGAGAATGAACATGGACGACTTCGTGTGCAAGCATTGTGGTGCAACGGCTCCGACCACTGACGTGCGCCTCGCAGGCGGATTGTCAACTCGCCTGTGCGATGAGTGCCGAACGATCTGGGATGTTTACTGTGTCGCTTCGGCAGAATACGCGGACTTGGTGCTGGCGGATGCGGAAGCGGTGCGCGTGTCTCGGCAAGGAACCGACGACGAGATGAGGTTGGCGACGACCAGGTTCGTTGGCGCCGTGCGAACGATGCAGGCTCTCGCATCGGATTGGCTAGCCAAAGGGCATTGAAGAAGACTGACAATGACTAACCCAGAGGGGCAAAGGAGAATTACATGGCAATTCCAGAAGACATGAAGAATTGGATCGACACGGCCTCTTACGCGCAACTGTTGGAGCGATGGCGTTTTGGCCCCGTGGGAAGCCCGTGGTTCCAGGGCGAAGTCGGCGACTATTACGCCAAGGTAATGGGCGAGCGACATGCGCAGGTTGGCGATGAGGCCCACACTGCCGCGAGCAAGGCAATAGGGTGGGATCGACAGGAGAGTCGAACATGATCGTACTGGAAAGCCAAGTGAAGTTCTCGATGACCGCACCATTCGTTACCGAGCACGATTGGTGCGGCAAGGTATGCATTCATGAACAGAACCCCGAGCGAGGGGGTGTTGCGGTGGAGTTGTCGTTCGCGGTTGCGGAGAAACTCGCCCAAGACCTGCTTCGCGCCATCAAGCGAGCGAGAGCCGTCGCGGCCGCCAAGGCGAGCGTCGAGGAGGCGGTGACATGACGACCGAACGCACCGACGAAGAATGGGCAAAGATCGCGGCAGAACTAGAGCCGCTGCTGAGGGGGCGATTGGAATGGGGGCCGAACTCCGGTCCTGCCGAACCGTGGCCGTGGTGTATCGGCAACGAGGATGACTGCTTCGTCTCTCGCCCGGTCGGCTTCTCCCTGCTCGTCGGGATCGTCACCGAGGCGATGGACGAGCTGGGGATCGAAACCACCATCACAGATAGTCGAGTGAGGTGGGTATGCCGACGAGGCGATTACTGGCTGAGCCCGAAAGGCCAATGGAGACGCTTTGACCCGATAGCCTACTTCCCCGACGCCCTCTGCGCCCGCCTGGCCGCCGGCA
Source organism: Planctomycetota bacterium (assembly GCA_043803085.1). Lineage (GTDB taxonomy): Bacteria > Planctomycetota > Phycisphaerae > UBA1845 > UBA1845 > JAAEQG01. Next base: position 23,485 of record JAZDKM010000346.1, on the reverse strand, counting down.
AGTGGATCGCAAAGCAGATCAAGCGCAAGAACGGGAAAGGAAAGTAACATGCCTATCACTGACACAGAAATCTGGCAGAGTTGGATCGACGCAAACACCGAACCCTACGGCAAGAAGTGCGTGGATACTGCCCGGCGGGCGATGGAGATTCTTGATGCCGAGCCCGGCGACTTTGATCCGCAGAAGCTAATTACCCGAGCGGACAAGGAAACTGACGACTATGGGATCACTGGGTTCATGGCTGGCTGCGTGGCTACGATGATCTCGCAATGCCACAGTCGGGGAGAGGAGTTCCGCCGAAAGTGGAACCACGATAGCCAACTCGGAACCGAAGGCGATAAGGCCAATGAGGGAACCGGGGTTCTCAATCCCGCCCTGTTGTGCATAGGAAAGCAGCCATGACCGACAGACCGACCGACCGAGAACTTCAAGCCGCGTGCGAGAGGCTGAGGGAGCTGCTGACAGGGGAAAACCATACGTTCTGCTGCTTCGATCATCTCCTTGGATGGTCCGTGGGTGTGCCCAATGGATCGGCACAACTATTAGCGGGTGTCGACGGCGACGACCTGTTCGTTGGCCGCATCGAGCGGGCGGGGGATGCGGCGGGGATGTTCATCTGGCCGGCGGTGGGCGGAGGATATCTCGTCGCTGATCGCCACATAGTTTCAATGTGCTGCCCCTCCCGTCTCCACGCCGCGATTGCCCTCGGCGACGCCGTGCTGGCGGAGCGGGCGAAGACGGCGTACCCGAAGTTCTACGCCAGCGACAGTTGGCCTGGGTACGTCCGCCGGGACTCTGCAACGGCGGCAACTTACGTCGATGGCGGTGGCCAGGAGTTCCCTGCTGGCCTATGGACGGCGCATGAGGACGTCTGCGTTGCCTCGGGCCTGCGTAAGCTCGTCGCCGAGGCCGAGGCGAAGTCGCGCGTGAAGGTGCCAGAGCAGCCTCCAGAGACTACGCGAGTCGTGACACTGGACGAATTACAGGCTCTCGAAGCGCGAGTGGCGAAGCTAGAAAAGGCAGGGATAGGACAATGGCAAGCAATGATCTAGTGGTTGAATGCAAACGGTGTGACGGTTGCGGCGGCTTGGCTGACACGGACGATCAGGAGCCGTGGTCAATGTGGCAGGCCATGCCGGAAAAGAGCCAGTTGGCTCTTCGCCTTGGATTGGTGAGGCGCATTACATGCCCTGTGTGCCAGGGAAGCGGGAAGGAATCTATTCATGAACCAATGTGAGGTAGACATCGACCTCTTGCGGCAGATCATCAACGACCCTGACGTGCGGGCCGTGCTGGCGGGTGAGCATGATTGGCCGATCGCGATTGACCAGGACGGCGATCTGCATTTGGATACCCACGACGGCTACCTTCGCTGGCTTGTCGGCCGACGGTATGCCCGCTCGCAGGTCGTCGGCCTAATGATCGCCTGGCTGGACTCGCGGGGCGTATGCGTCATCTGGGATTTTGGTACTCCCGGCAGTTGGTATATCCTCAAGGATTGCAAGACGCATCGGGCTGTGTGGACCGCGAGCGGGTGGGACACCTTCGTGATCGCCGCCGCAACCCACTTCCCCGCCCGTCTTCCCGCAGCCTACGCGGCATGCAAGGCACTGATCGCGGAGGAGAAGGCGACGAAACAGGAACCCGAGAAGAATCGGTGGTTCGACGCCAAGGCGCGGAACATCGAACTCGTCGCGGAACGGGACGCGGCCCTGAGCGCTCGCGATGCAATGGATCGGAACGCGCGGAAGCTGCACAAGGACGACAAGGCGCGGATCGCGGAATTGGAGGCGATCGTGGGCAAGTTGCCGAAGACGCAGGACGGGGTGGCCGTGGCGCCTGGAATGGAAGTCTATTGTGGGATGCTTGGCGAAACATTGCTCGTAAAGGGAGATATCTACGTCCAGCGCGACGGCCATAAATTGAAATGGCGTCACATCCACTCCAGCTTCGAAGCGGCCCTGGCCGCCATGAAGGAGAAGGACCACAATGGGCGATAGGAAGGCAATGACGATGAAGCGACGGCGTGAGCTTTGTGCGGAGATTCTGCTATGAGCTATTCCCGATGGAGCACGAGCAATTGGTACGCCTTCCACTGTTCCGCAAAGGCACAGATTTGGCAGGACGAGGAGCTTGCGCTCTGGCACTGTGCCGAGCGAGCGGAGGGTGAAGGATCGTGTAGGGACTGGAAAGCCGGCGAAGTCCTGTCGGCCGACGCCGCCTGGGTCCGCGAGCGGTTCCCAGGGATCAGCGATGACGACGTTGCCGAAGCGCTGGACATCATCAAGGAGTTTCTGGCAGACGTGAAACCCAAGGAGCCCACATGACCCGCTTTCACTTCGTCTGGCATGGCTTGGGCTACTTGGCCTGGCCGCACTGGCGGAGGTTTAGCTACCCCCGCTGCCTACTGTACCGCTGGTCGCTGGACCTGGGGTTCCTGGAGATACGCCGATGGCGATGAGTCCGACAGAGCGCGAGGCCGAGATCGCTCGGATAGTGGCGAGATACAGCATGAAACAACTGCAAGGCGCGCGCCGGTGGCACAAGGATCATGCTCGCAAGGAACAGTGGAATGCGGCGCTCTACACCGACGCCATCATGGCCCGCGCCCAGGCGATGTACGAGGAGACCGAACGCGAGAAGGGAGTGCCCGCGTGACTGACCCCGTGAGCCTCGACGGCGGGCGGTGGTGCTCTACTGTGCGGACGCCCCTGACCAGAAAGGACAACGAACATGATATTCACATGCACAACCTGTGGGCGAGAGTTTCAATCCGACGAGGAGATCGATGCGGACCCGGTACAGCTCTGTTGGTACTGCGAAAATGACCGAGATGAGGCACTGCGGGAAGATGCGGAACTTAGGTCAAAAGAAGAATGGGAGACTGGTTTATGAAAGTCATGTTTAGGCAATACATGCGACCCGACGGACGGCAGGTGCCCATTTACGTGGACCTAGACTCCTCCTTCGCGGACCAAGTGCAGAGGATTCGAGACGATGGTTGCCGTTTGGAGGCCGAGGTGCTGACGACTGGCGTGGTCAGTTTCACAATCTATGATCCATCTACTGAAGATGACGTGGCCTGTGAACTTGTAGAGAACGGGCCTGGTGTGCTGGCTGCCGTAGAGCGGCTGATCCATGGATATACCGGAGTGGAGGTTCAGCCATGACGCCAGAACGACTTGCAGAACTCCGTCGATGCAGCGATGGGATTGCGATACCATCGCCTGATGATGTCGAGGAATTGCTCCTAGAGATCGATAACTTGCGGAAGGCCATCGTATTTACTGGCGATTGTGTGCCAATTCTGATGGCACTGTTTGGAGAATGAATATGAACGCAACGCGATGGACCATCCAGTCTTACCGGCTGTTGCCGACGGCCAGGGGACTTGAGGACTTCTCGATTGTCGTGGAGCGAACGGAGAGCCCATTTTATGTCGGCGAGCGTTGGGCGGTGCGCTGGGGCGGTCATTGTTTGAACGTATGCGGGGATTGGGAGCACGAGCCCATCCCGAGCGAGCGCGGCGATGCCTTCTACGGGAGATGCCGCTTCACAACCGTGTCGGAGGCTATGGCAGAGGCAGAGGTCGCCGCCGCCACACACACGATCAACGGGTACGACGTCTACCCATAGGAGCAATTCCATGAAGCGCAAGAAACTCGTCTATCACTGCGGAACCTGCGAACACTGGACGGGCAAGCCTGGAGCCGGGGTTGCGGAGTGTTCCGCACCCGTCCCCATTTGGGTACTGGATCGTTGCAGGGACTTTCGCATCCAATTCATGCCCGATGTTATGGTCGATGAGGGCGAAGGCTGCCAGTGTTATCAGGGGCAAGGAGCAATGCCATGAACGTGACCCTTTCAGCCCGACACTACCGAGTCCTGGACGAGACGCCCAAATGCTGCGGGACGTGCACGTGGTATTGCTATCCCCATTGTTGCTACCAGGAGGGACAACTCTACCCGGTTGTCCCCAGCGGGTTCTGCAACACGTGGGAGGCCCATTGGACCTGCACCCAGAAGGACACTGCCTCATGCTGACTAACGCCCGCCGCCCCAAACCGGGACAGCACGTCATGATCGAGGACCGGGAGTACATCGTGCTTGGCTGGTCGCCGGTGGAATGGAAGTCACGAACGCGACACCCGCAAAGCCTGATTCACCGCAGATGGCACCACGGCGGCTGGCTCGCCCTGCTCTCGGTCGAAGACAACCAGAGGAGGCCGACCAATGCCTGACTCGCCCGCATCGCTCCTCCGCAAGTTCTGGAACGCGCCGCCGGGGTGCCAGGTGTCTCTGCGCCGCTCCGAGAAGTTGTCCGATGGAACGTATGGCTGGAGCGCGTGGATCGTGACTGAACTCGGCGGGGTGACTGGCTACGGCAGAACGGCCAGCGCTGCGTGCGAGGAGGCCGCGGATGCCCTGGCGAAGCATGAGACCCACGAAGCCAAGGACGACCAGAGGAGGCCGACGTGAAGAAGGAGACCCGCGAGTCCAAAGGGAGTCCGATACCCGGCAGCCGTTTCGTGCGCGCCTACTGCACCATCTGCCACGAACCGATCCGGGTCCCCAAAGACGATCTTTGCGGGCCCCACTATTGTTCGCGCTGCGATGGCCACCTACACATGGGCGGCGGTGGTGGCGGCGGCACGGACGATACCTCCCCCAGTTGGGACAACGCCGTTCGTGCCATGGAAGAAGGGTAAATACCCATGAACCACCGCCACGTGCCCAGGCTCGACTTCGAGGACCCGCAGCGACAGGCCCGCCTCACCCTCTACGCCAAGCGAGCCGCGAAATACCTCCCCGTCTGCACCGGGCGCCAGACGCGGGAGCAAGAACGGGACTGGATCGACGGCGACGTGGCGCCGTGGCCCGCTATCCGGCCGATGGAGACTGCATTTACCGGCACCGATAGCGATAACGATTGAACCCAGAGACAAGGAAAAACTCATGACCGAGCAGACGGCAATCACCATGACCGAAGACGAGATCGAGAACCCCAATGAGAAGATCCTGCGCGTCAAGTGGCCAAAGGAGCCAGCGTTCTATGCCATCAAGGACACCTATGTAGACTACTATCGCACGCGGTCCCCGATAGGTTCGGATATGGGCTGGACGAAGGGCATGGCCGACGCTGCCAAGTACAAGACGAAACGCGAGGCGAGAACAGCCTTGAACCACATCTGGGCGGTGCGCCGGGGCGAGGAAGCGGACTGGGAGGATACGGCTGCCAGAGCGAATATCGGTGCGCAAGATGAGCAATAAACAGTAGTTCCAACACGCGCCAACACGCTGAAGAATTGTGTTGCATGGCCGATGGAGCGTGGGAAAATGGTAGGCGTGAAGCTGAGATCGTCAACCTCGACAAGCCTTTGGCCCCCGGCCCGACGTGTCCATTTCGCCTCTGGCGATCTTGGCTTCACAACCGCCGGGTCCGGGGCCAAGGGCTTTCGGGAAAAGGATGTCCACCATGTCAGGCTCACCTAGACTCGTCTTGCCAATTTCCACCGACGGGACGACGGAAGTCTGTTGCCCCGAGTGTGATTCAACTTACTGTCATCCCGTAGCGGTAGAGGTCAACCCAGCCGGAACCTATCCGGGCAGTTTGACGGTAAATCACTCCGGGATCAGCCTCGACAAAAGCAAGAAACCCGTCGGGCGTGGAGTCACGATTGAACTCTCGTTCTTCTGCGAAGAGTGCGGCGGGATCTTCCGGGTGAACTTCCACTTCCACAAGGGCACGACCTGGACCACCGTAACCGAGGTTCCCGCCTCGCAGGTTGGTCAAGAACCGTATGTAATCTGGAGAGATTGACCATGAAACGCGGGACGACGGAACACCCCAAGGTATCGAGGCTCATGGCTGAGCTTGGCATCGGCAAGGCGCAGGCGATTGGCCACTTGGAACTCCTCTGGCACTTCACCTCAAAGTACGCATGGCAAGGCGACATCGGTCGATGGTCAGACGTGGAAATCGCCACCGCGTGCGCGTTCGATGGCGACCCGGTGCGCTTCCGGTGCGCACTGGTCGCGGCAAAGTGGCTCGATGAGGATGCGCGCCCAAGAGTGCGCCTTCTCGTCCATGACTGGGGAGATCACCTCGATAGGTCAGTCAAGAAATCCTTATCAGAGCGAGGGTTACAGGTGATGCGCCCCGAGTGTACATCGAATGTACATCCGGTGCGCACTGAGTGTACATCCGGTGGAGCCCCTCCTGTGCCTGTGCCTGTGCCTGTGCCTGTGCCTGTGCCTGTGCCTGTGCCTGTGCCATTGGGGGATGCTCCCCCCCCCAAACCCCCAGGGGCGAAGTCAAGGTCGCCTTCGCCCACTCCTCGGACCTCCCGGGACATCATGGCGGACTGGTGCGACGGCTACCTGAATCGGATCGGCAAGCCCCTGCCACGCTCCATCAAGGGCCGCGCGGCTGGAACCCTCAAACGGCTATTCAAGGACATGGGCGAACCCGACTTGACGGAAGCGGTCAGGGCGTGGTGGGCCAAGGACCGGCCGAAGTTCGGGGCGGCGCTCTTTGAGCAAGCCATTGCTGACGGCGCGGCGGACCTCGTTGGCCGAGACGATACCCCGCCTTTCCGCGCTCCCACAATAGCCGATCTGCGAGTCGCCATCCCAGGCCGGACGGAAGAACAGTGGCGAGAGGCATACCCGCCAGACAAACATCCCGAAATGTGGGCGGGCGAGGAAGGAGTGGCAAGTGGACTTGCAAGCCATCCGAGCTGACCGTGCGGCCCTTGAAGACGAACTGAGGGCGGCCGGGGCCATCTTCAAAGGCAAAAACTGCAAATGCCCGTTCCACTCGGATGAGCACGCGAGCGCGGGTGTGTACCTTGCCGATGATGGGGCGTGGAAATTCAAATGCTTAGCCTGCGGGTTCGGAGGCGACATCTTCAACGTGCGGGCCAGGCTCAAAGGGATAAGCGTCGTGGAAGCAATCAAGGACTTCACGGCTGATCGAAAGCCCAAACACCAAGGCCCGCCAGCAACGGAGAAACCTCCGCGCCGGTGGACCCTCGAACAGATACGGGAAGACGCACGGCGGGCTGAGGCCATTTACGAGTACACAGACCCGGAGACCGAGCAGATCGACTTGATTGTTGTGCGTTGGCGAAACGCGGATGGCCGAAAGTGGTTCTGCCCGTGGACGTGGGATAATGACGCCTGGATCGACCGACAACCGGCGGGTTCGCCGCGGCCACTGTACAACCGCACGCGAATTCGGTCGGCGGATCGGATCGTCGTAGTCGAGGGCGAAAAATGTGTCCATGCCCTGCACGGCGTCGGCATCGTCGCCACTACGAGCCCCGGCGGATCAGACCGAGCGGACAAAGCCGACTGGTATCCGCTCGCCGGCAAGAACGTGGTTATCTGGCCCGACTTCGATGAGCCGGGCGAGAAGTACGGGCGAAGCGTCGTGTCCATGTTGGAGCATCTTGTCCCGGCCCCGAGTGTGTCCTGGCTTGAACCCACCGGGCTTGGCCTGGAACCCAAAGGCGACGCGGCCGACTACTTGGCGTCCATGCCTGGCGAGCAGACGAGGGGGCAACGGGAGGCCGTGGAGCGCTTGCTGACCCAAGCAGTTCCCCTGGGCGCCTCTCGCGAAGTCGCCGAGCTTGTGCGTGAGACTGGCGAGGGCAAACGAGTAGCGATTCACTGGCCTTGGGGGCAACTTCACAACCTTACGCGGGCGCTCATCCCGGACACCGCAACAATCCTTTGCGGAGCCGGCGGATCGAGCAAGAGCTTCCTGATCCTCCAGGCCGCCCAGTGGTGGCATCAAAACGGGATACGAGTAGCGCTATTCGAGTTGGAGAAGACGCGCCGCTTTCACCTGATGCGGGCGCTGGCTCAGCGGATTGGGGATTCACGCCTGACAGACGACGAGTGGGTGCGAGAGAACGCTGCGGAGGCGGAAGCCATCGTCGCGGAGAATCAGGGCTTCTTGGATTCGTTCGGTGCCTGCATCTGGACGACCGGGCCGGAGCCGCCCACGCGGGGTCAGTTGGCGAACTGGATCGAACAAAGGGCCGCAGAGAAGGCCGAGATCATCATCCTCGATCCCTATTCCGTCGCAAGGGCGGAGGATCGCGTCTATCTGGCCGATGCTGAATTCGTGGGCAGAGCGACAGCAATCCTGCGGGCGAGCCAATCGCGCCTTCTGCTCGTCATGCACCCGGCCAAGGGGCACAAGGGCGCGGGGCTAGATAGTGTTGCGGGAGGGGCGGTCTTTGAGCGCCTTACCGATACCGTGCTGTGGCTGGACTTTCACGAACCACCCGAGAGCATGACAGTGAGCGTCGCCATTGGAGTACTCGATATGCCAGTGAATCGGACGCTTTGGGTTTTGAAGGCACGCAACGCACGGGGCACGGGCATGAGACTGGCCTACACGTTCGACGGGAGGACACTCACCTATCGGGAGCATGGAATCATTCAGCCCAAGAGCAAGGGCGACAAACGCGGCCGAGAGGCCAACAAACAATTCGCATAGGAGCACGGATGCCGAAACCCAAATTGTCTGATCTCGCTTGGCGCTGTCTGGCCCGTATGCCGCTGCTGCCGCAGGGGGCCTTGGTCGTGGAGATCGCCGAAGATGAACTGCTCGCCACCGACCCGAAGTGCGAGCGGCACCGAGTCTGTGAGGCCATCGCCGAGATCCAGGCGGTGCTGGGCAAGCCTCTGGCTCGCGTCAAGGTGGCCGACGGTGCCTACGGATACTCCCTCGGCTGGGGCGTCCGCTTGGATCGCTGGCGGGACGTGCGGACGCTGGCTCGGGGCTGGCTGGCGAAGGCCCCCTGAAATAAATATGCGGAAAAATATATTATCCTGTTGACAGGCTATCTGCGGTCGTGTATAGTGTAGGTGTGACGATCAGGACACGCCCGCAAGGGCAAAGACAAGGAGCAAAGAAATGTCAGCAACCGCCAAAACCGTCATCACCAATCTCATCCGTGACGGCTACATCGTCACGATTCAGACGCCAGGGCTCCCGCCGTACACGGACTATGCGATCAGAGTGATCGGGCCGAATGGCAAGGAGTACCGCGCACGACATCTCAACCTGGTCGAGGCATTGATCGCCGCATCAGATCAGACAGGCGATTGATCGGACCCGCGCCCGAGGGCTCCCACCGGAGCCCGACGGCCTGGGCCTGCACAACGCGGCCCCTAGAGACAGGAGACTGAGAAATGAGACATTACAGCGTGACACGCGAAGTCCCGAACAGTCGCAATAACTACAGCAAGGAGGTCGAGGCCGAGTCGGCCGAGGACGCCATTGTCCAAGCGGCCTATGGAGACGTGGAACTTGTGGAGGGCAGCCTGAGCCCGCTGGACGGCCAGCCTGACTCGGCCTGCATGGAAACCACGTTAGGCGGGAGCGTCATGGCCGAACCGGCGGAAGACAAGGTGCAGCCGTGACCGACAGCCAAGCGTCCCTCATCGGCCAGCGCGTCCGCCAGCGCCGCGAGGCCCTGAGGCTCACGCAGATCGAGCTTGGTGCGCGGACAGGCATGAGCCAGCCGTACATCAGCGAGATCGAGCGCGGCATCATCGGCGACAAGCTGACCCTACGGACGATCCAACGCCTTGCCGAGGCGCTTGGCTGCACTGCGGGGGGCCTGGCAGACTAGGGGCCGCCGGGCGTGGCGTAAAGGGCCGCCGACGGCCCCAGGATCAACGATCTGCCTCTCGGTAGGGGTAGGGTAGCCTCAAACGGAGCTTTTCGATTCTGGGGGCGTTTATCGCGTCGGATTCCCCGCTTGGTAAAATAGGCAAAAGATTTTGCTTGCATTGGCTGGGGGACTTGGGCAGTCTGGGGGATATGGCAAACCTGGCAGAGCAAAAAAGGGCGGTATGCGAGGCTCTTGAGCAGGGGGAGACATGGCCATCGGCAGCCAACAAGGGCGGGGTGTCCTATCGGACCGTTCACCGGTGGTGTGAGGACGATGAGGCGTTCGCGGCAGAGTCGCACACAGCGAGGCAACAGGGGCGGCACTTGCGCGCTGCCGTTATCGAGGCAGCCCTCCACGAGGGCGCGGAGAAGGTCGCGACCGACCCGAGATACACCGGCGCTGCCATCTTCGCCCTGAAGAACACGCGCCCCGACGAATGGCGGGACGAGCAGCACCAGCACCTGAGCGGGGCAAATGACGGCCCTGTGGTAGTCGATCAACCCGCGATTCGCGCCATGTTCGCCAAGTGGCATGAGGAGGAGCAAGCCGAGTGACCGTACTCGACTGCATCCCGGTCAGGCCCAGGGTCATCGACCGCGAGCACGCCTACGCGGCCAAGGGCAAGGAGCGGCGCAACCTCCTCGCGGTCTGCGGTGCTTGCGAGCCGGGGGCGGCGATCGCGTGGCTCCGCCTGTTCGGCGTCACGTTCGACCCGCGCCATGCCAACCCACATCGACGGATGACGCCGTGGCCGGTCCAGGAGCGGGCCATCGTTGAACTCTGGGAAGCTATCGACCAGGGGCACGATCTCATCATCGACAAATCCCGCGACATGGGCGCCTCCTGGCTCTGCCTGGCCGTGTTCGTCTGGTGGTGGCTGTTTGTGCCCGATACGCCGTTTCTGATGGTGAGTCGCAAACAGGAATACGTGGACGGCGGCGGCGACCCCGACACGCTGTTCTGGAAGGCCGATTACCTGCTCGCCCATCTGCCGGCCTGGATGCTCCCGCGTATGCGCCGGACGTACATGCACCTCGCTAACCTGCACAATGGGAGCGTGATCGACGGCGAGAGCACCAACGCCGATGTCGCCCGCGGCGGCCGGCGCAAGGCGATCCTGCTCGATGAGTTCGCGGCCTGCGAGAACGGCAATGAGATCCTTGCCGCTACCGCCGACGCTACGCCCTGCCGCGTGTACAACTCGACGCCCAAGGGACGAGCAAACACCTTCGCCGACGTGCGATTCAGCGGCAAGTGTCAAGTGGTGACCCTGCATTGGAGCGACCATCCGACCAAGGGGCGCGGCGCTGTGCTGGTCCCAGGACCCGACGGCAAGCAGCGGTGGACCAGCCCTTGGTACGAGAGCGAGTGCGCCCGCCGTACCAGCCGCAAGGAGATTGCCCAGGAACTCGATATCGACTACCTGGCCAGCGGCGACGCCTTCTTCGACCTGGACGTTCTGAGCCGGATGCGGGGCGATTGCAAGGCCCCCCTGCTGCTCGGGGAGGTCGTCTACGAGGTCAGTACGCGAGCCGAGGGGCGGTCCTACGCCCTCAATAGCATCCGTTGGGCACCCGACCACGGTCGGCGGCGTTTTGCCCTCTGGGAGGCTCCCAGCGATCACGACCAGCTTCGGCGGGATGACAACTATGTCGCCTTTGCCGACATCAGCCACGGGGTAGGTAGTTCCAACAGCGTGCTCAAGGTAGCCTCCAGGGCCACACGGGCGGTTGTGGCCCAGCTCACGTGCTCTGACTCTGAACCCGCGACGTTCGCGGAGATGTGCGTTGCCGTCTGCCGGTGGGTAGGCGGGCAGACGCCTTGCCTGCTGGGCTGGGAGGCCAATGGGCCGGGCCAGGTGTTCGGGCGCCGCGTCTGGCAACTTGGCTACAACTGCGTGCTGGGCAACCCCGATCTCAATCAGACGTGGGAGCCGTCGCGGCCTGGGATCGGCTGGACATCGACTGTCAACGCCAAGGAGTTGCTATTCGGGGAGCTTCGGGCGGCCTGGGCGCGGGGGGAACTGATCGAGAGCGACCTCCAGACCATCGTTGAGGCTGAGCAGTACATCTACGCCCCGACTGGCGTTCCCATGCCCGCCGGCGAGATTGACGACCCGGCCGGAGCCCGCAAGGCGCATGGCGACCGCGTTGTATCCGCTGCGGGCCTGGTGCTGTGCCTTCGCCAGCAGCCGGCGGCGACGATTCCCCAAGTTCAACCCCCCGAGCGATCCCCAGCCGCCCGTCGGCAGGATTGGGAGCGTCAGCAACGGGCGAGGAACGAGTGGTGAAGCTAGACCCAAAGAAACTCTCTACCCTGGTTGACCAGAGCGACAAGAAGCTGGAGCCCTGGCGCGAGACCCGCCGCAAGCTTGCCCACGAGATTGCCGGACCCTACTACGGGCACCAGTCCAAAACGGCCGCCCAGGAAGTCGGGCCTCAACCCGTCGGCTCCCTGTTCGCTGTAGCCGCCGCCCTATTGCCTTCACTGGTCATGCAGGCCCCCAAGGCCCTCTGCCGGTCGAGGCAGGAGGGGCTCACCGCCCAGGCCGACCAACTCGGGGCCGCGTGGGACATGCTTGCCGACGAGATCAACCTTGGCGACACACTCCGGGGGAGCGTCCTGGACGCGTTCTGTGGGCCTGCGGTCTGCATCATCGGAGTCTGTGACCCCTCGCAGGCGGCCAGCGATCCCGGCGGCTACCTGCACGACCCCATGCAGGTCTACGTCGATCAGATCGATCCCGACGACTACGTTTGCGACATGTCGGCCCGACGGCGCGAGGCCATGATGTTCGAGGGCGACCGCTACCTGATTCGCCGCGACATCGCCGAGGCCCTGTACGGCAAGGAGCAGATCGACAAGCTGGCGGAGTATCAGACCACACACCGACGCGCCCAGGGCCTCACGACCGGCGACGGCGAGAGCCAGCAGGACGAGCGGGAGACGCTGGAGCTTTGCCGTCTGTGGCTCCCGCAGGAAAACACTTTGGTTGTGCTTCCGGGTCTGCCTGATTCGGGATGGACCGATTTCCTCTGGCAAGAGGAGTGGACCGGCCCCGAGCGCGGGCCTTACGAGATGCTCGGCTTCCATTGGACCCCGGGCAATCTGCTGCCGGTGGGGATCCTGACCGTGTTGCTGGACCTGCACTACGCGATGAACAAGCAGGCCCGCAAGCTGGGCAGGCAGGCGGACCGCCAGAAGGACATTCTGCTGTATAACGCCTCCAACCCCACGGAGGCCGCGGCGCTCCGGGACGCCAGCGACGGGGAAATGGTGCCGGTCCAGGATACCTCGAAGTACGAGTCGGTGAGTTTCGGGGGCGCGGCCAAGGAAGGCTATGAGTACCTGGCCCACCTCCAGCAGTTGCAGAGTCGCATCGGGGGCAACATCGACCTGCTGGGCGGAGCGCAAGCCGAGTCCGGGACGCTTGGACAAGACCAGTTGCTTTATACCCAGGCCACCGCCCGCGTTGACGACATGCGCGCCCAGTTGCACCAGTTCGTCCGCCGGGTCGGCACGCGGATGGCGTGGTACATCTGGCGCGATGAGTGGCGGAACCCGATGGTGAAGGTCCAGGGCGAGGACGGCGTGCCCATCGAGATGGCCTTCGACCAGACGCAGCGGAAGGGGGACTTCGAGGACTTGGAGTTCGACATCGAGCCCTATTCTCTCTCGCCCGACAACCCCGAGAAGGTCTTTCAGCGGACCATGCTGTTCCTCGAAAAGGTCATCGTTCCGTTGGCCCCGATTGGGGCGGCGCAGGGCATGGTGCCGGACGTGGCGCAACTGTCGAAGCTGGCCGGCAAACTCCTTCACTTGCCGGAAGCAGAACGTCTCTACCGACAAATCCAGCCGCAGATGATGGCGCAGGTCCCCGGCCAGCCGGGTTCCGCGCCCGTCCCTGATCCGAACATGCCGACCAGCACCCGAGGCAGATTGCCCGCGGCACAAGGAGCGGCCAATGCCGTCCCAAGCGTACCGGCGTAACTACGAAGCGGCCTTTGGGCATGCCGAGCCAAAGCCCGGCACCAGCCGGTTCGTCATGCGCGGCGGCAGGCTCGCGGCGGGGTCGGCGCTTCGGCGGGACAATCACGAAATCCGGTCGCTGTCCTCCGGCGTGGTTCCGCACCAAGTCCCCGAGGCGCAGCGGAAGGTCGAGGAATTGGGCCTGGAGGGCGTGCGGTACGACCCGACCACCGGCGAGGCGATCTACCGCAACCGCCAGTGCAGACTGAAGGCCCTGAAAGCCTTCGGCTTCCACGACAAGGACGAAATCCGGGGCTGACAACCGGCCCCATAACTGGAAAGGGAAAGAACATGGCAGAGAGCAAGAAACAAGGCGAGATTGAGGTACAAAAGGGCTTGCCCGGCGAATGGTCTGAAACCAGGAGCGCGGATGTCCTGGTCCAGCGAGTGGCCGAGATCGTCGCCGAGGCGTTCGAGGGCTACGTTAAGGAGCGCGGACAGTGGCAACAGTGTGCGCACCTGACTAGGGCGGCGAAGGCCCTGCGCGCGCTGACAGAAGGGGCTGCCCCATGCCGCTGATCCAGAACGACGGAGAGCTCTGGGTGAGCCTGCTGTTGGCCGGCCGGTACAAGGGCCTGGACTGCTACCTCTGCTGCCCCGGCCCCTCGCTGAAGGACGTGGACCCGTCCCTTCTGAGCGACCGGGGGCGGCTGGTGATCGCCGTCAACACCGCGTACCCGCGCGTTCCGAAGCCCGACCTATGGATCGGCCTGGATCGCGTGGAGTGCTACGACCGCGCGCTGCTCCGCGAGCCGTTCCCCAAGATCATGGGTTCGAAGTTCATCAACGACGAGACGCCCTACGGCCTCTTGAAGGACCAGCCTGCGGTGTGGTTCGCCACGGGGCGCCCTGGCAACCCCGAAGACCTGTTCGACCGCACGCGGTTCGACACGGATTTCCTCTGGAACGACAACGGAGGCAACTGCGCCTGGCCCGGCGGCACGTTCCTCATGGCTCTGCATATCGCCGTGTGGCTCGGGTGCAAACGAATCCACCTGATCGGCTGTGACTTCGGCGGCGCGGCCGACTACCACGACGACCGCGTACTGCGCGACGACCAACGGGACCGCAACCGAAAGCTCTACGCGGCCTTGGCCGACATGACCGTCGCCGTCGCGGCCAGGGGCAGGACGCGCGGCGTGGAGATCGTGTCCTGCACTCCAGACAGCCCGATCAACGGCCCGGTGCCCTACGTGCCCCTGCTAGAGGCCGTCGCCGCGAGTACAGAGCGGGCGGCGGTGGCACAAGGTCCGGTCCTGGACGGCCGGGACGCGGACCTTCTCCGCTGGACGCAGGCGGAGCCCTTCGCGCAATGCGGGATTCTGACTGCCTGCGATGCGGCTTTCGAGTGGCTCTTGCCGTGGTGGTACGAGAACCTGCGTAAGCACAACCTGGGCGTGCCTCTGGCGTTCTGCGACTACGGCTTGTCCCCGCAGATGCGCGCATGGTGTGAGGAGCGCGGCGTCGTCTACCACGCGGACGGGCCGGCCCAGATGTGGTTCCGCAAGGTGTTCGCCATGCTCAACACGCCGTTCCGGCGGACGCTGTTCGTCGAGCCGGACTGCGAGATACAGGCCGACTTGCGGCCGTTGTTTGCCGGGCATGAACTCGTCGTGACCGACGACCCCTACAATCCGTGGTCCAAGGCGTTCCGTACCCTTCCGCTGGCCACGGGCGTTATCGCGTTCGACCGCAACGACTGGCTGATCCTCAAATGGGCCACGGCGTTGGTGAGCCAGCCGACCAAGTGGCGAAGCGACCAGGAGGCCTTCAATTCCATCGTCGCTGAACTGGAGGCCGACCGCGCCGCCGCAATGGACACGATGAGCGAGGTGCGTATCGTGGATCGGTCCTGGCAGTGGCTTCGGTTGGATGACCGGTCGGGCGACGCCGCGGCGAAGATCATTCACTGGACCGGGCCGGAGGGCAAGGAAATCATCCGGCGGAAGATGCTGGAGCGAGGCAATCATGGCGGCAACGGTAGTCCTGCTGTTTCTGATCCTGCCGGTCCTGTTGGTGATGCGGACAAGGCGCCGCTGGTCTCGGTGATCGTGCCCGCCTGTGGGCGCGAGAGCCTGTTCGAGCAGCACGTCAAGGCCCTGGCCTCCCTGCCGTGGGCCGGGCACATCGAGTATTGCATCGCGACGTGGGGCGACCCAGCGCCGTTGCTGGACATCCTGAACCGAGAGGGACGATTCGGCGCCGTCAAACATACGCGAGTGAGCGAGGAAGGCTGTTACACGCCCGAGACGCGGGCCTGCAACGCGGCGCTGGGCATGGCGACGGGCTCGGTGGTCTGGTACGTGGGCGCCGATGTGTGCGTGCCGCCGCATCTGGTGTTCCCGATCATCAAGCAGAACACCGTGCTGATCCTGCCCGTCAAGGACGAGAAAGAACGGTGGCATATCGGCCCAGACCGCCAAGTCGCGGCCCCGTTTTCGTGGGCTGCTTGGCGGCAGGACATTCGCGTCCGTTGGGACGAGGAGTTCGCGCACGGCACGGGTTACGGCGACAACGATTTCGTGACGCGCCTGCTTCTGGACGGGATCGAATTCGAGTGGCCGGATCTCCCGGCGTCCATCCATCTGTTCCATCCGCCCTACTCTCCAGCGAGCAACGAAGTAAGGGCGACGGCATTCGAGGCCAACCACGAACGATTTGCAGCGAAACTCCCAATGCCGATAGGCACGGGCATCGGCCTTGTCTGGTGGGAGTCAATGCCACCCCACGGGCCGATCCGTTATTCGCCGGCGGATCAAGCGGGAATACGAGCGAGTCTGCATGGTTACGGGGCGCGACATCCTGACTTGACCGAGACGAACACCGACCCATTGGTCTCGATCCTCATGCCCGCGCGCAACGCGGCCAAGTACATCGGGCAGGCTATCGAGTCTTGTAAGGCCCAGACGTACCGAAATTGGGAACTGGTCGTCGTGGTGAATGGGCCTGTGGACGGGACTTTCCAGACAGCGACAGAGGCGGCAGGGGGCGACAAACGGATTCTTGTGGGTCTTGGCCCGAATGATGGCGGATACGCCAAGTCCTTCAACATGGCTTTGGCGGAAGCCAACGGCGAGATCATCATGCGGCTCGACGCGGACGACTACATGCACCCGCGCCGGATCGCCGAACAGGTCGCCGCGTTCCGTGAGCATCCCGAGGCGGCTATCTGCACGTGCGGGGCTTTCAATGACATCGGCGGAGTGATCGAGGTACGGCAGAGCGTTCCGCTAGACCCCGAGCGCTACGTGAACGGGGAGGAGCCCCTTTATCCTCCGAACACGCCAGGGATCGTGCGCCGGGATTGCTGCTGGCCGGCAATGCCAACTGTGACCGCGAGGGCGACGGCCTATGCGGCAGTCGGTCCCTTCCCGGAGGATTTCGACCAGGCTGCTGATGCGGCCTGGAACTTCAAGGCCATCGAGGCCGGGCTGAAATGGATTCACGTTGAGGAACCGCTGTACTACTACCGTCGCCACGCCGGGCAGATGACGGCGCAGGGAGGCGGGTCGGAACAGACGGCCAATTACCTCAAGCTGGTGGAGGCGCATCGTGAACGAGCGCGATCCGAATACGCCGTGGCTTGAGATCACGACAGCTGTCGGTTGCCCGAACTCGTGCGGGTGCTGCCCGCAGGACGTCCTTCTTCGCGCCTATGCCGGACCTGGGTTACTCGCACTCGACAACTTCATCCGGGCGCTCAATAACGTTCCGCCTGATCTTCGGATTGACTTCTCGGGCATGTGCGAGCCTTGGGCGAACCCGCACTGCACGGACATGGTGGAGTGCGCTCACGCGGCCGGCCATCCCGTGGCCGTCTATACAACCCTGTCCGGCATGACCCTTGAGGACGCGGAGAGACTCGCCCGGATGCGATTCGTCGAGTTTGTCGTGCATCTTCCCGACGCAAACGGCCTTTGCCGTATCGCAGTCGGGGGCGACTATGACGCCGTTCTTCGGCGGCTCAATACCTGCATACCCAATCTGAGGTGTGGCAGCCTCGGAGGCGGGGTCTATAAGCGAATCGCGGGGCCGGTGGAAAGCATCTACGTGTGGGAGGTTGATTCAAGGGCCGGGCACGTTTACCCCTCGCGCGTGTTGAGCGGTTCCGTCGACTGCAATCGGCCGGGATACAGCCAGAACGTTCTCCTGCCCAACGGCGATGTGGTGCTCTGCTGCATGGACTACGGCCTGGAGGCGGTGATCGGCAACCTGTTTTCCCAAAGATGGGAGGACCTGGACAGGCGCGCGTACTCGATTTGCGCCCGGTGCGACCGGGCGGTGGAGATTACTGAGTCGGCAACCGCCGATTTGCGACCTGAATCCAAGCGGATTGAGGACCCGAGAACCCCGACAGATTGGGAAGATAGAGATGCGTTCTTCCGCCCGCACTACATGGAACTTATGCGGCGCGCATTCAAGAGTTCGTGCCATACCTTCCTGGATGCCGGATGCCAGCATGGCCTGCACGCGGGAATGTTGGCTACCAAGGGGAAAGAGGTTGTCGGGGCGGATCGGTCGCTGGCATTGCATCCGTCATCACTCGCCTCTCGTGGCTGCAAGTGGTTCGAGGGGGATTGGCGCGACGCGGGTTCGGAATTCGACGCGATTTGGTGTCACCACGTTCTGGAGCACTCGACGGACCCGGTGAACGCCCTTCATGATATGGCGACGTGTGTTCGGCCTGGCGGCCGGCTGTTTCTGGCCGTCCCGAAACAGTGCCCCGGGTTCCTGTGGGGCCATGTTGCAAACGGCTGGACGGGTCCGCAGGCGATGTATATCGCAGCGCTCGCCGGTTGGCGACCGGTGTGGGTTCACGTGAATGACCTCAACGTCCTTCTGGACGCGGAACGATGCGAGAATGTGGAGAAGGGCGGCCCGGATGATAAAGAATCAATAGCAGATAGGTTGCCCGCGTGGTTCGACAACGGCGCCTGCCTGGATTATTGGGATTGTGAAGAAGAGCCAGCAACCGCCGAACCGGCGGCCGTGCTCGCGGAAAGGACAGTGCAATGAGCGAAGACAAAGAGACTATCGAGGAAACCGCGACCGAGACGGGACAGGCTGACGCCTCTTCCGTGGAAGCGGAGACCTCGCAAGGCGCGGATGGGCAGACCACGCAAGAAGGCCAGGACAAGGCTCCCGAAGCGGCAGCCGAGCCCGAGGCCCCCGCCTGGACACCGACCCAACTCAGCGCCATGCGGCGTCACGGGGTTGACCCCGAGGCGCTCGCGCCCTTGGGCGACAAGGGCAAGGCGGTCGCCGACAAACTGGTCGAGGTGTACGCCGACCAGTCGAGGCGATACGCCCAGATCGGCCGAGCGCAAGGGGCGCTCGGCCAGGGCAAGCCGACTGACGCGAAGCCGGCGGATGGTGATTTGCCCGAGGAGATCAACTTCGGGGACGACACGATGTTGAGCGAGTCGGACCAGAAGATTCTCTCCGGCGTGAACAAGGCCATCCGCGAGATGCGCGAGCAGTTCGGCCCGGTCCTGGAAGAGCACCAGCAGCGCACGGAGACAGAGCAGCACGCCGCGTGGGACCGTTTCTTCGATTCGTTCGGGGAGGCGGGCCACGTCATCTTCGGCAAGGGAGCCGGGTCGGAGTTCGGCCAGGACTCCCCGGAGATGCAGGCGCGGCACGACCTTCTTTCCGAGGCCGAGGTGATTCAAGTCGGCCACGAGAAGGTCCACGGAAAGAACCTCCCCGAAAGCGAGGCCCTGCAACGGGCGGCACGGATTCTGTATCCGGCGCTGGAACCCGGCGCAGCACCCGAGCGGAAGAAGCCGACGACCACTCCCAGACCGAGCCAGACCCGCCGCCCGCCTACAGATCAGACGCAGGCGGCAATGGCCGCGATGGGAGAAGCCGACAAACGGCACGGCGGAGGCTTCTTCCTCGACTGAGGTAAACAAACATGGGTTCCGGTGTTGACCTTTCAGTAACCGCGAGTCTCGGCAACTCGACCCTGCGGGACCTCCTGCGAACCACGCAGGAGAACCTCCCGTGGGACGGCAAGTTCGAGACTCTGTTGAAGTACAACGACTACATGGTAGTGAACCAGTGGTTCCGCCAGGACAAGGTGATGTTCGACGGCGGGACGGCTATCGTCCGCAACGTCCAACTCACGGAGAATGGGACCGCGCGCATGACCCAGCCCTACGAACCCGCCGCGCCGGCGACCGCCGACGTGCAAGGCAGGCTGCGGGCCAACTGGGTGCAGGCCACGGCCGACTACTCGGTCAGCCGCCAGGAAATGCTCCGCAACCGGGGCAAGGCCAAACTGATCGACCTCGTGAAGAGCAAGCGCATCGCGTGCATGGCCGACCTGGCGAACCTGCTCGAAGAGCAGGCGTGGGCCGCCCCCTCCAGTTCCAGCGACACCCTGAACGCCTTCGGCATCCCCTACTTCCTGGTGCCGATCACCGGGGCGCAGGTGACGGCGGCAACGCACGGCCATCAGGGCACGTACCTGAGCGGGTTCAGCGACTGCTTCGGGATCGACCCGGCGCAGACGAGTCCCGACGCCTCCCGCTGGAAGAGTTACAACGACGTGTGGACGACCACGGATGGCAGCATCGCCGCCGCCGATGTCATCAAGATGACGCGGATGCTCCGCCGCCTTCGCTTCACGTCCCCGTACATCGCGGGCCTGGAAGCGGGCACGGACCGCAAGACGCGACTGTACGCCGTCGAAACGGTGGTCGAGTCGCTGGAGCAGCGAGCCCGGCAGAACAACGACTCTCTCGGCGCCGACGTGGGCATGTTCGCCGGGATCAAGAGCAGCGCCGGCGGGCCTCTCGTGTCCGGCATCCCGGTTGAGACGCTCTGGGTGGAGGTCAGCACGTACTACGCGTACCCCCTGATCGCCATCAACCACGACTACTGCTACCCGTTCGTGATGGAAGGCGACTTCTTCCGGGAGACCCCGGACGTGAACGACCGCAGCCAGCACGACGTGTTCACGACGTTCGAGGACATCCAGTTCAACTTCGTCTGCATCAACCGCCAGCGGGCGGGCGGCGTCATCAGCTACGTCGCCGCGGCGTAAGAGGGACAACCCCTAGAAGGACAATGCCATGAGCAACGTTCGATACGACAACCTGGACAAGGTGCACATGAAGCGCGTGTACTTCGTCGGGACCACCACGACCGACCGCCCCGTGGGCGGGCAGGCCGTGTGCTACGACCAGAACGGTTCCACCGGCGGTACCGCTTCAAGTCTTCTGGTCGTCGAGAAGCCCGCGACGGCCAACCTTGGCTACTTCGCCGGCATCCTCAGGAAGGGGACCAAGGTCGCCGCCCCCACGGGGAAGACCGCTCGGCAGTGGGTCGAAATCTGCGAACCCGCCGTCGGGTATCCCGGGACCCTCGTGCAGGCCGGGATCACCGGTTCGACCTGCACGGCCAACACGACCAAACTGGGGATCGCCAACGGCAGCTTCAAGCTCCAGGCGGCCACCACGAGCATCCCGGCCGTGGCCGTGGCCGCCCAGACCGGGAGCACGGGGATTGCGCAGAGCCTTCTGGTCCGGCTCTGCGACCGGATCAAGGCGACGAAGCCCGCCAAGACGCCGGGCCTGTCCCCCGGCCTGTTGACCGGAGTGACCACCGGAAGCACGGTCGCATACACCGGCCTCACCCAGAGATGCACCGGCACCACGATCACCACGATTACCGGGATCACTCCGATCAAGGCTGGCATCCTGCGCAACGGCGCGATGATCAACCAAATCATCAGCTACCTGGGCATCGCGAGGATCATGGACCTCTCCTGAGTTCCTTTCCAGGCTCGGTTGGGGGGCGCTTCGGCGCCCCCTGGCCGGGTTCTGACGGAGATGACAAATGGGACAAGCAATTACCAAGTTCCCGGCCGCGGTGCTCCTGAGCGTCGATACCGCGACAGCTTCCTTGACTTTCCCCGCACTGGCTACGACGCCCCCCGTCTGCGCGGCCGGGATAGCCGTTGCGAACTGCTTTGACTTCGCTACCGCCTGCATCTTCTTCGCCGGCACGGCAGACGGCGGTACGATCAACTATCAGGCCATCGGCTGGAGGCGGATTCGGCACGGCGCGACGGAGCGTTGGCTTCCGGTTCGGATCGCAGCCGGCGCGGCGACGGTCGGAACCCTCGACGTGTCGGGCGTCTTCGGCACCGGCCAACTCGCCTGCGACACGCTCACTCCTAGCGGAAGTCAAGTCGGCTTTATCGTCACGACACACACCCCGGCGGATAACGGCGTGGCAATGTTGGTGCTGGACGTGGCCGGGTTCGACTACATCGAGATCGACACGGACCTTGGCTCGGCGACCGGCGCTTCCGTCGCCATCGCCCTTGGGGAGCCGTAATCATGAGCTATAGTGGACAGTTCGGCGGACGGGGCAAGAAGATCGGCTCTGCGGACATCACAGACGCCACGATCACCGCTGCTGACTTGGCTGCGGATTCGGTAGAGGCGTCCGAGATTGCTGCTGGTGCTGTCGGCACTTCCGAGATTGCCGATGGCTCTATCGTCTCGACTGACATCCAGGCCCGCTGGTACGAGGACGACCGGCTGCGGAAGTACTGCGGCGGGGCGCCCATCGCGGGGAACTGGGACGGCCTGCCTGTGTTCTGGGAGCCGATGACCGGGGCGACCACGAAGAGTTTCGTGCTGTACAGCGGCTGGGGACTGCGGGCGCTGCCGGTGTGCCTGACCAGCGGCACGCGGCGGTACGTGTGGACGGTCGAAACGGACGCGGTGGGCGGCAAGCAACTGCTCACCGCCAGCCACAGTGGCAACAACTGCACGATCGAGTACCTCGCGACGCCGGACAATCCGGCCGGTGTGTGGGTCAAAGCCAACGGCGCGGCGGTGCTCGATGCCACGGGAGCCGCAACGCTCCAACGGAGTGTCTGCCCCATCGGGGACGGCAAGGTCTTGTACCTGTCCTACGGGACGGCCCTGACCATTTACTACTCCATCGACGGCGGAGTGACTTGGGGCAACAACTCCCCGACGTTCAACGACGGCCACGCACTCCTGACCGCCACCGACGCCCTGAGCATCACCCACTTCCACGGGGCGGTTTGGGACGACACCAACTCGACGCTGTGGGTGATGACGGGCGACGGCGACACGCTCGACAGCGCAAACTCGCTGCTGATCTGCGATGACCTCGCCGATCTGGTCGCCAATCCGGGGACGTGGATCACACGCTGGGGGTTGGACGTGCACGGTGCCGCGCGAGCGGCGTACCTGGCGGCCAATCCAACGTATTGCGTTACCTACGGCGGCTCGGGCGTCTCCAGTGACGTCAAGACGGTGGACGTGCTGTTCAGCGGCGACTACGCATTTTGGGTAACGGACACGCGAGACACGTTCATCCTGCGGGCGCCCCGGACCGCCGTCGGCGGCCTGCGGCAGGCAGAGGTGATCTCCACGATCAAGCTGGGCCTGGGTTGGTACGGCTGCGTGGACGCCGACGGCCGGGTGCTGCTGACCTCGGGAACCTATCCCGGCCAGCCCAACGACAGCGAGTACTTCCGGGTCTACTGCATCGACACGCCGACCTCGGCGCCGCGCGTGCTGGCCAAGTGGCTCAAGGGTGACCGGAACGCCTACGACAACGTGCCGCACATTGCCGGCAGTGGCGAGTGGCCGCAGTGCGTGGAGTTCCTCCTGGGGCGGATGTGGATCGGCTATACGGGTGTTGGAGGTTCCGCCGGCTCCGGGCTGAACCACAGTTGGCTGAACTACAACGGCACGGTGGGCCGCGTC
>JAZDKM010000345.1:0-12967 GCA_043803085.1 Planctomycetota bacterium | reverse complement strand
TGTCACGGCGGGGAGAAATCCTACGCGGTGCCGCCGGGGCAAGCCCAACAGCTCACCGGCAGGCAGGGCGGCTCGGCGCCGACCTTCGACCACGGGTCGGCTTTCGTGGGTAAGCCGGGGCGCAAGGACGTTCCCGCCCTCTGCGGCGACTGTCACGCCGACGTGGAGCGGATGAACCCATACGGTCTGCGTACCGACCAGCTCGCCCAGTACAAGACCAGCGGGCATGGCAAGGCGCTGTTCGGCCGCCAGGATGAACGGGTGGCCGTCTGCACCGATTGCCACGGCGCGCCTCACCGCGTGCTGCCCTCCGGGGACCCGCAAAGTCATACGCACCCCCTGAATGTGCCGGGGACATGCGCCTCCTGCCATGAAGACGCTGCGCTGATGACGGTGTACGGCCTGCCGGCGGAAGTCGTGGGCGAATACCGCCAGAGCGTCCACGGCCACCTGTTGCTTGAGCAGAAGGACACCGGGGCACCGACGTGCGCCACCTGTCACGGAAACCATTCCGCGGCGCCCCCCGGGTTTGCCTCGGTGGGGGCGGTGTGTGGGCGTTGTCACGTACATGACGAGAAATACTTCAGGTTGAGCGTCCACGCCGGGGAGTCGGCGTTCCGAGGGTGCGTGCAATGCCACGGCGGCGGGCCGGGCCGACATTTCCATTTGATCGAGCGGATCATCAATCCGACCGGTCTGATGATCCAGCGCTATGCGCACCTGCTGGCCTCGCAAGTCCAGCCGACACCGGAGCAGATCACGCAGGAGATACATCCCGATCCCAAGAAGCTCATCACGCAGATCCTGCCTACCTGCACCGAGTGCCACGGCGCCGTGGAAGAGGATGAGAACCTGCCGAAGCTGCTCGGCTTGCTGGACGAGATCGCCGACGCCGAGCGGCAGTATGTCAAGACCGCGGCGCGCCTCGACGAAGTCGGCCGCGGCGTGTTGCTGGTGGACAACCAGCGTTTCAAGTTCGAGGACGCCAAGACGCATTTGATCGCCCTGGCCCCCGTGCAGCATGCGCTGGATGTTTCCCTGATACGCGAGAAAGTCGGAGAGTTGGCCGCCGTTTGCACGGAGGTCAACGCGGACCTCGATAAGCTGGAGGGCGGGCTGCGGTTGCGGCACCGCCTGCTGGCGCCGCTCTGGCTGTTCGCCCTGGGGTTTGCCGGACTGTGCTACGTGGAATTCCGGAGACTCAAGGCCAGGTACGTGGCACCGGCCGAGGGCGTGAAGGGGCCGGCGCCGGCTGCCGTGGCCGCGGCCGGACCGGGGCTGACCCGACGCGGGTTTCTCGACTGGCTCATCGGGCTTGGGACGGCGATCGCGGGGGTGGCCCTGGCCATACCGGCTTTGCTCTATCTCTGGCCCGCCGCTCGGGGTGGTAAGTCCGCCAGTGAGGAAGTCGCGGGCGCCGCCGGCTTAAAACCCGGCGAAAGCACCATGGTGCAGGTGGCGGGCAGGGCCGTTATCGTGGTGCGAGGTGCGTCGGGTTACCGGGCCTTCTCGGCGGTGTGCACTCATCTGGGGTGCCTGGTGAAGTGGGACGGGCCGGCGCGGGAATTCAAATGTCCTTGTCATGCGGCGATCTTCGACGAGAACGGGCGTGTGGTCTCCGGTCCGCCGCCGGCGCCCTTGCCGGAATACGCGGTGAAGCAGGTCGGCGAACAAGTGTTCGTCTCGCCGGCGTAGTGCTCCGTCAACCGTATTCGTACGGATTGCGTCACCGCGGGAGGGCGAGCCGCCGGTCCGAGAGCCGGTCCCATACCTGGCTCGGCGGGAGCCTCGCCCTCCCATCGAACCCGCAGACTGAGCGTTGAGGGAGCACTGGCACGGCGTTGCGGATGAGAAGAGGATGGGTCTGGGAAGAACATTAAGAACGTTCCTCGATACGCGGTTTGACACCGAAACGGCCGCGCATCTCATCGACCAGCAGGTACACAAACGGCTGCCGCCCCACACCGGCTGGTTGCACGTTTTCGGCAGTCTGTCGCTGGTGTTGTTCATCAGCCAGACGATCACCGGCATTCTCTTGCTGATCTACTACCGCCCGACGCCCGAGGCGGCCTACAAGTCGATCAAGTACATTACTGCGGAGGTGCAATTCGGCTGGCTCTATCGCCAGGTGCACGCCTGGGGCGCGTCGCTGATGATCCTGCTGGTGGTCCTGCACATGATGCGGACCTTCTTCATGGGGGCGTACAAGCGCCCGCGCGAGCTGACCTGGCTGACCGGCGCGTTCCTGTTCATCATCACGATCACGTTCGGCTTCACCGGCTATCTGTTACCCTGGAACCAGATTTCCTTCTGGGCGACCACGGTGGGCACCGAGTCCGCCAACAAGGTCCCGCTCATCGGAGACTGGTTGCGCTATTTCCTGCGCGGCGGAGAGAACGTGACCGGGGAGACCCTGTCGCGCTTTTTCGTCATGCACGTGATCATTCTGCCGTGGATTGCCACCGGACTGGTCGTCGTGCATCTGATCCTCATGCGCATCAACAACCTGGCGACGCTGGAGCGCGTCGGCGAGGAGCGGCCGATCCCCCCCGAGCGCGGCATCCCGTTTTTCCCGGTCCACGTGGCCAAGGAAGGGGTGGTGATGGCGCTGGTGTTCGCCCTGCTGGTGACACTGGCGGTGGTGGCCCCGTGGGAGATCGGCGCGCCGGCCGATCCGCTGTCCACGCCCGAGCACATCAAGCCCGAATGGTATTTTCTGCCAAGCTACCAGTTGCTTAAGTACTTCGAAGGCCCGTACGGTGTGGTCCTCGGCATCATGGCGTGCGGGCTGCCTTTTTTGCTCTTGCTGTTCTGGTCGTTCCTCGATCGCGGTAAAGAGCGGCACCCGCGCCGGCGGCCGTTGGCCGTCGGCCTCGGCGTGGTCGGCCTGCTCGCCGCCCTGGTGCTCGGCTACCTTGGACACGTTTCCGAGACGGACCAGACCTTCTTCGGGAAGCGCTACCATATCGACCTGCTTGGGCGGCCGCATCTGATCGAGGGGCCGCCGAGCGGCGGCGCCGCGCACCCCGAGCCGTAGCAGCCCGTGGCAGAAGTTGTAGCACAGGCTTCCAGCCTGTGTTTCCGCGGGCGCTTGGATGCCCGTGCCACACCGCTCTCGGCTACTTTCACCACGGGCTGCCAGACCCCCGCGGCAAAAGGGGACTGGCTCCGAGCCCGACCGCCACCCCTCTCCCCTTGGGGAGAGGTCAGGGTGAGGGCTGCCGGGAGGGCGAGGCTCCTGCCGAGCCATGTGGGGCGTCGCATCGGCGCACCCTTCACCTGTGGTACCGGTTTCCAGCCTACGTGGGGTGCGTCAACGACGCACCTTCTGACTGCCCCTCGCCCGTCGGGAGAGGGCCGGGTGAGGGCTGCCAAAAGGGCGAGGCACCTGCCGAGCCATGTCGGGCGTCACACCGACGCACCCTTCACCTGTGGTACCGGTTTCCAGCCTACGTAGGGTGCGTCAACGACGCACCTTCTGACGGCCCCTCGCCCGTCGGGAGAGGGGCGGGTGAGGGCTGCCGGGAGGGCGAGGCTCCTGCCGAGCCATGTCGGACGTCGCATCGACGCAACCTTTACCTGTGGGACCAGTTTTCCAGCCGGTCATGCGCAAGCGATACCCGAAACGGTTGTAACGTCACCCCTCGTGGGTGACGACCCGGCACCCCGGGCGGCTGGTCTCACATTCCCCCGCCGTTCACGGCGTAGCCCGCAGGGCGGTAGGCCGGCTGTTTGACGGCTGGTTTGCGGAGCACCACCGTTTCCTCCCTCCGTCGCTGGGACTGGGCCGCGCCCCGCGCCGCCCAGGCCCAGCGAGGGAGGAAATCGGATTCCGGCCGGTCGACCAGCCCCCCAGGGGCTGGCCTGACTCCCCTGGGCACCTCGGTGCCCAGGGGAAAGCCCCGTGAACGGGGTTGGTCCTCAACGCCGCCCTTGCCTCGCCCGGCGCCTGGCCTTATGCTACGGGTACGTCGATCCCCAGCGGTCGCGCAAGCCACTTCGTCAACAGAAGTGTGACCTATGCAGCAAGGGCCGACCTCTGAGCCACGCTGAGGATAGCCGGTGTTCGATTGAACCCTGCGGCGGATGCGAGAACTCGTCCGGACGAGCCGGTACGTTGCATCCACGCATGCCGTCGAGGAGATGGAGGCCGACGGCCTGACGATCTTCGATGTCGAACACGGCATCCTGACCGGTACAATCTTGGAGAGGCAGCGCGATCGCCGGACGGGGGACCGGAAATACGTGATCGAGGGCCAGACCTTGGACGACGAGAACGTGCACATCGTTGCGAAGATCGGGCCCACGCGTAAGCTGGTGATCATCACGGTCTACTGGGTGTAGTGCCAAAGGACGATTCGATGGTTTGCGACATTTGCGGCCAGAAGGGAGCTCGAATCCGGCGCGTGACCCGTAGCTGCGGACGCGGTCGATCGACCTTCCTGATCGAGAACGTGCCGCTGGTGACGTGCCCGTCCTGCGGCGAGAGCTACCTGACCGCGGACACCCTCAAGGAGATCGAGCGTATCCGCCTGCACTGGCGTCAGCTCACCGTGGAGAAGAGCATCCCTCTCGCGAAGTTCGGAGGCGCGGCATAACGAGGTGAGGTCGCGTCGCCCGTGGTGGACGACGCACTGCGAATGCGTGACCCGATCGGCGCCTCAGACTCGTCCCCGAAGGGGAAGCGGACTGTAGCCACGGGTGGAGATCCGACGCAAGCTGGGACGGAACCCGTGGTAGGGGATCGTGGGTCGATTCCGCCCCTGGCGGGGTGGGGGGATCTCCACATTTCCGGACCACGGGTTCCGCCTGGATACTTCGCTGCGCGAAACGTCCAGGCTCCACCCGTGGCTACAGTCCGTGGTCCCTGTCGGGGCCGCAATGGCATTCGTTTAACCCTTCTGCATTCCTGCTTAGCATCTCGGCACGGCTGATCTTTCGGCTGGACCGCAACGCCGGCCTTGCTGCGCCCGGCGCCCGGCCGTATGCTGCCGCTACGTTGACGCCCAGCGGCTGCTGGAGCCATTTCGCCCGCCGGAGTGTGACCTATGCAACAGGGCCGCTGCAACCCGCGTAGACTCGATAGCGGTCGGGTTCCTGCGACTCGGCGAAGGCGCGACGGGCCGGAACCCGTGGACAGAAGGCTCGTTACGCAGGTATTCCGTTGGCGTACGCCCTGGAAACGAAGTCAGAAAGTAGGTTTATCTGGAAACCGGATAATCAGCAGTTATCCCGCCTGACCCATGAGCAATCTTCCATACGATCCAGGCGTTCTCCCGTCGAAGCCCGCGCCATCACCTGGCGAAAGCGTCACGATCGAGGCGGATGGCTTTCCTCCGCATAAGGATGAGCATCACTCCATTCGGAACTCCTCACATCCGCAGCATGAACGTTTTCTCACGCTGCGGAGGAAGGCGACCGAGGTCATGAACGGCTGCGCTTGGTCCTTTGGACCCATCGGCCTCGACTTTGTGTTGTATGCCCCCTCACTGCCTTCCAAACCAACGATGCTCGATTTCGCCGCTGGCATCGAGGATACGCTTGACGGAAGCAGCGGTTTGACATTCACGTTTCTCCCGATCGCTTTTGAGAATGACGCCCAGGTGTGCAAGCTGAGGTTTCGATTCGAGGAATCAGAGCACACGCGATACCGGGTGGTAGTCGAATTCCTCGACGCCGCTACGGTGGGCTGACCAACCGCTCTGGTTGACAAGCGATGCCCGCGGCGGAGAATGAGCTTGGGCTCTGTGTCTGCTCCGGCAGCCGGCTCGCCACTGAGCGAAGCTCGGCCAGGCGCCGCTTTCGGAGGACGCCAATGTGGATCACACACACCTACCTCGGCATCGCTCGCGACGACAAGCGGTGTCTCTTCTTCCTGCTGTACCAAGACTACATCGACGCCGAAAGCCAGTTCGCCAGGGAACTGGACCTCGAACTCGAGAGATTTGCCCGCAATCTCGGCCACTCCGCGGCGCTTGTCCGTCCATTTAGGGGGGACATCGAAGCGACCCGTTCGCACATCCTCCACAAGAACTGGACCCCAGAGCAACATAAGGAACTGAGAAGGACGCCCGCTCTTTTGATGATCAATGTTGACTTTGACGCCTTTGATCCCCAGGAGCATCCCTGGTTTCTCCTGAGCTTCGGGGACAAGATGACTCAAGGGCTTGTTGGTGTCTACGAGTTTCGCGATGCGTTGAGGAAACTCGCGGAAGCAGTGAGCGCTGTCAACGTTGACGTTTTCGAGGCCGCGCACGTGATTCAACATGAGATTCGCCTGTCTGACGCCGCGAAGCTCTTTGAAGCGAAACCAGGTATCCTGGGCATCAGCGTCGACTTGATGCAAGCTGGTCGTTTCCTAGCCGAGCTGTATCGTCGTTTCGTCCGTCCATGATGCCGCCTTCAGTCAGCCGCTGCCGTTGAGCTGCACGCGGGCGCCCACGGATAACTTTGGTCGCGGGTCTTGCCCCCTCCCGCGGCAGGCGACTGAGGGGAGAGCCGCTAGACCATGGGAAACCGAAATAAACGACGTCGGAGGCAAACCGAGGATCGGGTCCAACTCCGGGGACCCAGGGAGGGGTACTGCGCGCTCTGCGGGAAGCATGGCGAGCTGACGCGAGACCATGTTCCTCCGCGGGGATGCGGGAACGTCAGCGACATGATGTTGGCCCCCTTCTCCGATCAGCGGGGGCCCCACGGGGCCGACTATCCTACCATCTGTCAGGGCGGGACCCATTTCCGCAGCATCTGCCATCCATGTAACACCGAACTGCTGGGGCGCGAGTACGATCCAGAACTCGCGAAACTCGCGACCGCGATTTCGGGCTCAGCGCGTGCCGCGTACGAGTGCGGGCTGTCTTTGCCCGAAAGCCTGCCGGTGTGGATGAAACCACAGCGTGTGGCGAGGGCTATCGTTGGCCACGTTATGGCCGCCAACGCTGCATCGGAGGTCGCGTCGCCTCCTGTACGCGCACCTTTCCCGGATGCTCTACGTGCATACCTGCTAGACTGCAACGCGTCTTTGCCTGACGAGGTAGAGATCTACTACTGGGTGTACCCGTACCGACGCCAAGTTGTCGTCAAGGCAGCGTGCAAGGTGTCCCTTAACCGCAAGGGGGTCCTCTTGGGACACATCATGAAGTTCTTCCCTTTGGGGTTCTGGATTCTGTGGAGTAGGCCGCACGACGTACCGATTCGGTTGCCCCTTCTGCTTTCCGAGAGGCGCATGGGAATAGACGAAACGCAACAGGTGTGGGTGAACCTTCGCCAGATCCCTCGGTATGATTACCCAGAAGGCCCTGCGGATGACGAAGCGATTTTCTTCGCGGGACAGAACACAAGCATTGGGATGGTGAGGAAAACGACCTAACAGTGGGCTCAAGCAGAGACGCACGAGCTGCGCGCCTACTCGTAGCGTTACGCTGAGCCTTCCTGCCGACCGGAGGACTCACCGAACTATGCAGGTCGAGGTAATCCCGTCGAGGGACATGTGCCTTGTGATGCAGAACCAGAGGAATCACAAGCCCCGGAGGGGCTTTGGGCTGTACCCACGGGTGAAGCGAGTCCGCCGCAGGCGCACGAGTGGAACCCGTGGAAATCGGTCGAGTTTTTGTTCTTCCTCGCCCCGAAGGGGCGAAGGCGACTTGCGAAGCCGGCCAGTGCGGTGGTCCGCAACCTTCCTCCGCCCCGGCTGGGGCGGCAGGGGCATTCTGCCTCTCTTCCACGAGTTCCGTTCGCCTTCGGCGAACTACACTCGTGGCTACAAGCCCCGGCCCCCTTTGGGGCCGAACTCGTTGCTACAACCTGCGGCCCCGTCGGGGGCCGAACTCGTGGCTACAGCCCGCGGTCCCGTCGGGGCCGAACTCGTGGGTACAACCCGCCGCGCGCCGGCCCTTGACATGCAGTGCAGCTTCGCCGCGTGGACGGGCCGCGTCCAAGAACGCATCGCGTTCGCCGTATGTCAAGAGCTGGTCGGGGCGTTCGAATCAGAGGCGCGCAAGCGCGTGGCGCCGGGGAACTCAGGCGTGCTGAGGATCAGTGATGGCGGAGTTGGCTGCTTCGGGCGGTTCGAAGACCGGCAGGACGCGATTGAACAGGCCGATGAAAACCAACGGCAAAAGGAAGATGATAACGGCCAGGAGGACGCCTTCCTTTTCGAACAGGCCCGGAACGTGACTCTCGCGGAAACCGCGCATGCTCTTGGAGAAAATCTGTCCGCCGATGACCACGTTCCAGCGCATGGCAAAGACCTGCAGAAGCAGCAATAGTGAGGCGACGAAACACAGGGTATTCCGAATCTGATCGGTCAGAAACGGGCTCATGAGCACGACGATGCCTAGTAGAATGATGGGGACCATGGCCCCCAGGACCAGTTGGATGCCGATGAAGGAAAACGCCAACTGGTCCCCCAGGAGCGGCCCGATCACCATCCACTCGTCAGCCCGCTCATAGGCCAGGGTCATGATTTCCAGCAACTCCAGGGTCACGCTCAGGATGACGAACAGCCAGAGCCAGCGCGCCAGAGACTGCATGCAGGGGGGATCGATCCGCCGTCCGGAGAAGCGCATCCCGATCTGGTAAAGGATGACCACCATGGCGATGCCCGAGACGATCGCGGAGCACAGGAAGATGATGGGCATCAAGGGGGTGGACCACCACGGGTTGGCCTTGAC
The DNA here is from genome assembly GCA_043803085.1 of Planctomycetota bacterium. Taxonomy (GTDB): domain Bacteria; phylum Planctomycetota; class Phycisphaerae; order UBA1845; family UBA1845; genus JAAEQG01. The sequence goes on along the minus strand of JAZDKM010000345.1, from coordinate 4,295 downwards.
CGCGCCGAAAATGAAGCCGACGTACCCGTGCAGCAGCGAAGCGGCCGGTATCCCGACGGCCGCCAGCACCACAAGGACCCGATGGTCGACGCGCTTGGCCTCCTCGGAGATGTCGTACACTCCCAGGGCGAGGCATTTATAGAACGTGCGTACGACTCCCCTGCTACGGCTGGCCAGCATGATGATATCCCCACGATGCACCAGCCAGATCTCGAAGACCAGGAGGGCGAGATAGGCCGCGTAGATAAACCCGAACATCGCCATGGCCGAGGACACGTTCGTCGTCACCATGATGTTGAAAGCTCGTTCGGGGTGCCCCAGATGCAGAAGCAGGGTCAGCGGCGCAGAGAGCAGGAAGCCCAACGAGGCCACCAGCGAAAGTCGCCCGATGGGCCGTAGTTCATTGCGTTGAAACACGTGGTAGAGCGACGCGAGAATGAAGGCCCCGGCCACCAAGCCGGTGGTGTAAGGGTACATCACGATCATCAATCCCCAAAGGATGTGCAGATCGTTGGGGAAGAGGAATCCAGCGTGCTCACCCATCAAATGGCCTCGCTCGAAAGCCCCAGGTAGTAACAGTTGGGTTCGGTGAGGAGTTCGGGCTGCAAGACCTGCACCCGCTCCGTGGCGATGATCTCGGCGACCTTGTCACCGACCTGTCTAGTGTCTCCGAGCATCCGGGCCCCGACCGGGCAGACCTCTACACAGGCGGGCGGAAGTCCCCGCGTAATCCGGTGGTAGCACAGGGTACACTTGGAGGCGGTGTGCGTGAGCGGGTGAATGAAGCGGGTCCCATAGGGACACCCCTGCACACAGTAGCCGCAGCCGATGCACCGCTGATCGTCGACCAGGACCACCCCATCCCGCGTGCGATAGGAAGCCCCCACCGGGCAAAGCTGTACGCAGGGTGTATGGGTGCAGTGGCAACAGAGCTTGGGGAAGAAGAAGGCCTTGGTGACCTCCTGACCGCTGACCGTCGGCTCAAAGCCGTCCATGGCTCCGTTGGGACTATCCACGATCGTCTCGCCGGTCCGCGAGATCTGGTAGCGCTCGACCCAAGTGCGGAAGTAACGGGGCGGCACGTCGTTCTCCCGGCTGCAGGCCCGGACGCAAAAGCCGCACCCGATGCACTTGCGGGTGTCAATCAAATAAACGTAGCGGTGCTTGGTCCAATCGTAGCTGCCGGTTGCGGCGTCCTGCGGCTGGGTCGTGGCGCCCGCTTCCCCAACCGCCTGGGGCAGGTCGCCGATTACCAGGATGACCAAGCCCGCGCCAGCGGCGCGTGCGCCGCCTCTGAGGAACTCCCGACGCGTGCAGCCGGGCGGACCGGCCGCGGGCTCCGGGTCCGACCCGGGTTTATTCTCCAGTGGGGTTGTGGGCATCTTCATGGCACTCCCAACATACGTCCTCGGACAGCTTGGCTCCTTTCACACTCGCGTGCTCACTCAGCACGATTTGGGGGAATTCTTTGGGGCGGGCCGCGAGGCGTTCATGGCACCGGGCACAGAGCAGATAAGAGCGCTGCGCCGGCATCTGGGCCACCCGTTCGCCCCCCTGTACGTGATTGCCGAGCGGGGCGTGACAGACTTCGCAGGAGACCGAGCGGTGCTGGCCCCCGGATAGCGTTTTCGCTTCTTTATCGTGGCATTCGGCACAGGTTCCCGGCGCACCGTGCTGGGGCGTCTTGGAAGCGTGCTCGGCGACATTGGCAAACCGGTAGTGTCCGTACATCCCAAAAGACTCGGGGATGAGAAAATGGCGCACGAAGACGAAGACCACCGTGCTCAGAACGAGCAACAAGACCGCCCGAATAATGTGTTTGGCGTGTTCCATCGGCGATGAGATTCAGAGCTTCTCGTGAGACAGCAACCAGCGCAAGAGACCCGCTCGGGGCTGACAAGCCGGTGGCTCGACTTCCGGACACTTCTCCGGCGAGAACAACCCGTGCAGGCATCCCACACGGTACGGGGCGGCCGCTATCGGGTACTCCGGACAGATTTCTCCCGCGAACAGCGAGCCCAGGACGCCTACGCGTCGCCGGTCCACGGACATTTCGTCCTCCGGACACACTTCCGGCATCACAAGCCAATGCAAGAACCGCGCCTGAGCCACCGGTTGGCCGTCGGGCAGATAGGCTTGGGGAAGCTCGGCCCCGCTGCACACCCAATCCCAGAAGCGTGCGGACTGCCCCGTGGTTTCAGGAGGCTCGCCGGGCGGCTCAGGCAATTGCTCAGGTGAGAACAGCCATTGGAGGAATAGGCGTATTCTCTGCGCAATTCCGCGCACTGCTAATCGCCCTCCTCGCTTCGCCACTCTTGTAACACGGTTTTCATTATCCATGCGATCCGACGGGGCGTCAATCCTCGCTCGCTCCGGGTCAGGTGCTACCGAGCTCGGGGCGCTCGCCATACGGACACCCAGAGTGGGAGTTCCCAGCCCTGGTTGACGGCGGAGCAGACTCCAGCGTTTGAAGCAGGGCCGATCCTTGTGGGTGCCCCCTGTTCACACCACCGGAGGTAGGGATTAGAATCCCTTATCGACAGCTGAGGACAGCGAAGCCAGTAGAGATCTACAAAATGCACAAGAAAGGCAATGAAAAGAACGATGCCCGGATATCAGGAACGGAAGCCCCGTATCCGGTTGCCGTGGACGTGCCTCCGCCCGGGCGTTCCAGTCCATCTCCCTACAGACCCCGACACACCCCCCTGTGGAACAATCTGCTCACCGTGACCGGCATCTTCCTGGCGATCACAGGGGTTCTGGGGCTGCTCACGTTCGGCCTGTTTACCCTGGTAACTCCCGTGACCAATCCCTACGTGGACATCGTGGGTTACTTGGTGGTCCCGGGCATTCTGGTCGTCGGGCTGGTCCTCATGCCGTTGGGCATTCTGTTCAAAAGCTGGAGGCTCCACCGGCGAGACCCCCGGGAACGGCTGACCTTCTTGTTTCCGCACATCGACCTCGCCGACCCCAGCCAGCGCAAGGCGGCCAAGCTCGTGGTGGGGGGCACGTTCCTTCTGCTTCCGGTGGTGGGGGTCAGCAGCTACCACGGTTACCACTACACCGACTCGGCCGGCTTCTGCGCCGAATCCTGCCACGCCGTGATGGAGCCGCAGGCCACGGCGTACGAGCACTCGGCCCATGCCCGCGTGCGCTGTGCGGAGTGCCACATCGGTACGGGGGCGAGCTGGTTCGTGAAGTCCAAACTCTCCGGGACGCGGCAGGTCATCGCCACCTGGCGTAATACCTACCCGCGTCCCATCCCTCCGGCCATCACCGAACTGAGGCCCGCGCGGGAGACCTGCGAGCAGTGCCATTGGCCGAAGAAGTTCTTCGGAGCCCAATTGGCCGAACGCGTCCGTTTCGCCACCGACGAAAAGAATACCCGCCGGGAAATCAACATGCTGCTCAAGACCGGCGGCGGCGACGAAGCCACGGGTCGAGCCGAGGGTATTCACATGCACATGGCTCTGTCGGGACGCATCGAGTACATCGCCACGGACGAAAAGCTGCAGGATATTCCCTGGGTCAGAATGATCGAAAGAGACGGGACGGAGCTGATCTACCGCTCCGACGGAAAGCCCAGTTCCGACCCGAGACCCGCGGGGCAGGTGCGGAACCTGGATTGCATGGATTGTCACAACCGGCCGGCGCACAAATTCCTCTCCCCGTCCGAGGCGGTCGATCTCTTCCTCGAAGTCGGGCAGATCGACACGACGCTGCCGTTCATCAAGCGTGAAGCTGTGGCGGCCCTGGCTCGCCCCTACCGCGACGTGAAAAACGCAGAGACGCAGATGGGCGCGGCACTCAGCGATTTCTACGGTGAGCACTATCCGGAGATCTGGAAGACACGCAGAGCATCGATCAATCTTGCCATTGACAAGGTGAGAGAAATCTATCGCCGCAACTTCTTCCCCACGATGAAGGTGGATTGGCAGACCTATCCCGACAACATCGGCCACAAAACTTCGCCGGGGTGTTTCCGCTGCCATGAAGGGCGCCACGTGAACCAGCGCGGTGAACTGATCAGTCACGCCTGCGATATCTGTCACACCTTCCTCAATCCGGTCGCCGAGGAGGGCAAGGCCGAGTACATCCAGCGCGGCGAGTTTATTCATTCGCTCAAGCTCGATGGCCCCCACGCCACGGTGCGGTGTGATCGGTGTCATACCGGGGGCGCTGCGCCGGAGCCCACCTGCGCGGGATGTCACGCCACGATCGCCGCTTTTCGCGGGGGAACGCTGGCGGACTTCGCCGCCTTCAAGATTCCCGCTGAGCCGATGGCGGACAGCGTG
>JAZDKM010000344.1:0-2517 GCA_043803085.1 Planctomycetota bacterium | reverse complement strand
CCCGCGGGCATTCACGGCGGAGGACGTCGCTTCGTTGTACGGTTTTCGCTGGCACTCGGAACTCGACATCCGGTCGATCAAGCAATCGCTGCACCTCGATCACGCCCGCTGCAAGTCGCCGGAGATGGTCCGCAAGGAACTGTGGACGACGCTGCTGGGCTACAACCTCGTCCGCACCACGGCCGCCACCGCGGCCTTGCTGCACGGCCGACAACCGCGTCAGATCAGCTTCACGGGAACCTGTCAACATCTGCTCCACACGTGGATGGTGCTCTCCGCGGACCTGATCCCTGCGGAGGCCGCCCTGCGGCTCTGTCAAACACTGCTGCGACGGATCAGCCAAGTCCTTGTCGCCAATCGCCCCGGCCGCATCGAACCCCGCGCGGGTGCCACTGGCTCTGCCAGTGCCTGACCGGCGGGACTCGATCTCTGCCCGCACTGGCGAAGCCAGTGGCACCCAACGCCGTCCACTATACCAGCAGAACAATTGGTGTTAGTTGTTTGGCCTTATGGAGTTGGGCTGTTGTGGGCAGTTTGATAATCGGTGGGTTGGGGTCTGCACTTTCTGAGAACTTTGCTTTGTCAGGAGCCCAAAGCGATCAGGCTTTGGGTTAGTTGGATGATTTTTCGTGGCAGTCGCCAGGCGGCGGTGATGGTTGATAATTCGGTTCGGATGATGTGGCGGCGCAAGGCTTTACGTCGGTCGGCGTGCGAAGGGCGACGCTGGGCATTGTCCCAGGGCGAGTCGCGGCGGTCGCAGAGTTGCCCGCGAGGCCGGCGCCACGCCCACAACTCGACCAGTGTATGCACCCAGAGATTCATGTTGTACACCGCCAGGTTGCTCCAGATGTTGCGAACTTGCTGCTGGCCGGCGCCCCAGACTTCCTTCACGTCGTGGAAGTCCTGCTCGATCGTCGCACGATCGGCGAACGCCTCGAGAATCGCGGCGACGCTTTGCTCGGGATCGCTGCAGAAGAAGGCGTACCAACCATGATCTTCCTTGACCAGCACCACCCGAATCACGCCGCCCACGGGCCCGTAGGTCGCCAGGAAGGTCTTGTAGGTCTTGGTGACCTGCTGGCCGTAGACCAGGCACGCGACGGTCTGCCATCCACGCCGTTGCCCGGCGCGCTTGGCGAGACTGATTCTGTGTTTGCCATACTTGCGTGGCCGGCCACGCCCGCGTCGCTGGCCCCGTCGCAGCTTCGGCGGCAGGTCGCGCAGCGCGGCGTCTTTGCGGAGCCGCCCGACGACGACCAGCTTGGGGATCTTCAACACGCGCCGCAGAAACGGCCGCTTCACGTAGCCGCCGTCGACCACGACCCACACGGTTTTGCCCGCTCGGATGAGGATCGGAGCCAGCCACTCGACCAGCCGCGCCGCCAGTTGGAGCTTGGTGGCGAAGCGTTGCCAATGACGCGATTTGGGGATCGACGCGAAGGTCTTGCGGCGGACGTAGAGCATCGCCCGCAAGGGCAAGCCCAACGCACCCCAGGCGGGATGACGCACGGCCAGCGCAATCGTGACCCACACGTGACCGTACAGAAACGGTTGGTCGGCCGGTCCCGGCGTGGGGTTGTGATGCACGTCGGCGCCCTCGACCTTCGGCCCGTACCGTTTGGTGGGCGAATCGTCGATGACCACCAGCACGCGCTCGGGCAGCGGCAGCATCCGCAGCACCAGCCGCGTCAGTTGCGTGGCGACCGATTTGGTATTGCGTCCCAGCGCCGCCAGGAAATAATAGTAGTCCTGGTACTCGACGCTGACCCCGGCCGCCCGCAGCCAGGCCGTCACCGTGCGGCGGCCGCCGGCGAAGACCATCCCCACCAACAGCACCGGCAGTCGCCAACGGTTCCGCGCGTGCAGCCCGGCCGCCAACCACTCGCTCCACTCCGCCCACTGCTCGGGACACTGCCAACGACATTTCGAGCCAGCCATCCTTGGCTCTCCCATCTTGCCGCGTGTTTACCCGCCGCAGCTTGATGGAAGAGCCATTTTCAGTGAATATCAGTTACGGACGTTTTCTCAGAAAGTGCAGGGGAGTCATCACCGGATGCGCAATTCGACCAGTTGACGCTGCCGACCGATCTCCAACGTCGTGCTTTCGACCTCCTGGGACTGGCCCTCGGAACGTAGCCAGAATCCCGAATTCCGAAATCTGCTGTTTTCGACGTATTCCCCGCGTCTCAGGCCAAAAACTGCCCCCAAAAAACAAAACAGTTCGGGTTAGCCCTTAACCAAGCGACCTTTTCGCGTTGATTGTATAAGAAAACTCGAAACCTTCCGTGTTTTCAGGCGTCTAATTCTACAGCATCATTTCCGCGAAACGAATTCCAGGTGTTCCGCCAACCACTTTTTGCGATGCGACTTGGTCGCCTGACGGTTTCGTGCCAGGTGGTAGTTCACCAGGTCCTCGGCGTCCTGCAGCGACAACTGCGGGCGGGGCAACGCCGAGCGGAGCAACCGCAGGGCCATGGCGAGCGTCAAGTCGGGCGTCTCGCGCTGCAAGTCGCGCCG
>JAZDKM010000343.1:0-2271 GCA_043803085.1 Planctomycetota bacterium | reverse complement strand
AATGAATCGGCTGAATTTAACCGGCGCCTATGTGGTCATTGATAAAAACAGCGAGTCGAGGCTGCCTACGACTCCGCCTTGCGGGGAGCCTATGGTAAAAAAATTGTCGAAGTCAACCATAAGGGGAACGTCCTGCGAGAGCTGCCAGGTGCCCACGGACACTGAGGTCCGCTGCCAAATTAGCCCGGTCAACGAATCGGCCACGGTTTCATCAACATCCGCACTCGCGTCGCAAGGACTCTGGACAGCGCCAGCAGCATCGTAGCACAAGGCGGATTCGATCCTGATCAAGACGCCCGCACCTCCCGGCGGTGGCTGTCGGCAAAGGCAGCCCAGACCTGGGGCCAACGGTCGGAGATCGCGTAGCTGCGGAGCCCGAGCACGCCTCGCAAGCCAGCCTGCTCCCAGGACTGGCCGGGGCGTTTGACCCGGTCTTGCATGAGCCAGCAGGTTCCTTCGGTGGCGCCACTGCCGATCGGTAGGTTCTCCTGCACCAAGGAGGCGTAGCGCATTCTTTGCCGACGCTTGCGGATGTAACGGAGCGCTGCAGCTATCGCCTCGCGTTGGGGCGCGGCCCTCCGCGGCAACCTTTCCCCTTGCGCCCGGAGGTTGCGACAGATGCGGTCTATGGCGCCGTCGTCGCGTAACAGCTCGCCCCGGTACCACCCCTTCATGTGATACGGGTCGCCCTCCGGCTCACAGGCATCCACGACCTTGTCGAGGTAGCCCATGAGATGCTCGAAGTCGACCAACTCGCGCATCGTCGTACCTGCGGGAAGCTGTTTGGACAGGGTCTCCGGTAGGATGCGGAGCTCCGCTGCGCCATCTTGAATGCAATGCACCACCCGGGTCGGGTCCTGCCCAACGCTCCACGCCACGTCGGCCGCGATGCGCTTGGCCAACTGCGCGGCGGTGGTCTTGGCGTCGGCGGCGTAGCGGTAGACGAGCAGGGCCTCGCCGCGCTGATCATAGAACGTCGTGCTCCCAGCCCACGCCATCCGGTAGTTGTGCTGCCTTGGCTCGGGCGGGGTGCGCTCGTAGGGCTCGCGGCGCTGCGGCTTGGGCGCCACGGCGGCATCAACCGGTTCTGACATCCGCACCGCCATGCGATCCATCCCACAGCTCACCGCGGTGATAGTTGCCGGTAGCTCTGTGACCGTGCGGCACTGCGCATCGAGCTCGTTTGTGTGGGCGCCGAGCTCGATAGCGATCGCTTTGCCCCGCTTCTCGAGGAATGACCGACTCGGAGCTTCGAAGCCTACCAAGGACAAGATACGCTCCACGCCACGGCTGCTCGTTTCTGCGAACAACCCGGTGACCACGCGCGCCAACGGCGGCGTCATGTGCGCCGCCACCATACCCACGGAAACCTCCATCGGCTTTACGGTTGGCCCGTTGTGAACGCCCACCTCGCGATACAGGTCTTCCTCGATCCAATGCGCGCCCCACAATCCGCTGTACTCCGCGCCCGATACCTGCCGCAGCCGCCGATAGCGCCGACCATCGATCTCCACCTCGTCGGCGTGAGAGACCGCCTTGCGGAGGTCCCCGTCCTCCTTCTTCCAGAGAACTTCCTTCATGATCTCGAGAGCCGCGTCGGCCTGCTCTTCGAAGGTCGCGTTGGGTCGAACCCGCCGCTCGACCTCGCGGCGAACGAGGTCTGCGATCTCGCTGGTGCGCTTGTCGGCCTCCGAGCCTGGGGTCGGGCCGCGGTATCTGGGCTTGCGGGCCATCGGGTCACCTCCGGCGGGTTGTTGCCCTCCAGCGTGATCCTCAAGCACCGAGAACTCAACTGATTTCTCCAGCGATTCTACTACACTGCGAACCCGCGCTCAGGATTGGATCCGCCTTGTCGTAGCAGACAAACTGCCGGTCTTGGCCAGGATACTGCGCATCCTGGCCGTAGTACGCCGCCCCCGACGCGGGGCAGGTGATTATCGAGGCATCGTCGGAGCATTCGCTCTGCTCGGTGGGCGGCACCGGCCAGCAACTATTGAAATCACAAAAGTCAGCAGGAGCCAGGAAGCAGTAAGGGTAGACGCCGAACGCCTCCGCCGTACATTCATCGCAAAGGGCACCAGTATGGCCGACGTCGCAGGTATCGCAGTTGGTGCCGACCGAACCAGGGTCGCAGCTGTCACAGGTACCATCGCCGGACTTTCCTGAGCAGGTGCCCGGGGCGCAGGTGCCGTTGACGCACGTCACCGGGACCGTGCAGGTGAGACCGAAAAAGTTGCAGGCGAAGGAGAGTGCGCTGCCCCACTGGCCCGC
>JAZDKM010000342.1:0-3258 GCA_043803085.1 Planctomycetota bacterium | reverse complement strand
GTACGACCGGTCTCGCGGGCCTCGGCTGAGATGGGCAGATCGACCGATGCCGACGGCGAGAGGGAACGTGCGAGGACTTCTTCCGCAGATTCCTTGCACCGGCGGCTTGACAAACGCTGCTTCATAGATGGCATGGCCAAGCTCGCCAACGGCGAGCGCCGCCATGCCCAAGCGCTCACCGGCTCGTGGCGTTCCGCATGGCGGCGCCCACCTTGCGGTGGGCTTGGCCATGCCACCCTCATAAGCGGCGGTTCCGGAAAAAGGGGATGCGCGGTTCCACTACCGGCCCGCCTGTAACATCTCGAAGATTCTGCGCGCGGCGGGGTGGTGCGGCGCAATCTCCAGAGCCTCGCGGATCACCTCCAGTGCTTCGGCGCGTTTTCCTTCCGCGGCCAAGGTGGCGGCCAGATTACAGCGGGCGATCACCTCGCGCGGGCCGACACGGATGGCCTCGCGGTACTCCGCGATGGCCGCCTCCGGCTGCCCGTTCTTGCGGAGCAGGTTGCCCAGGTTGATATGGGCCTCGACGTACCGTGGGTTAATGCGTAAGGCCTGGCGGTACTCGGCGATGGCCTCGTCGGTCTGGTTTTGGGCGCTCAGGGCATTGCCCAGGTTGTAGTGGGCGGGGGCATGGTCGGGATCGATCTGCAAGGCGGCCGCGTACTCCGCGATTGCCAAGTCGTACCGGCCCTGGCGCTGCCATTCGACGCCGAGGTTCACGTGCGCGTCGGCGTGGTCGGGCTTGAGCTCGAGCGCCCGGCGATAGTGCTCGACCGCCTGGTCAAAAACGCCCTGGGCGACCAGCACGTTGGCCAATTCATAGTGCGCTTGCACGTAATCAGGGTTGATCTCCAGCGCCCGGCGGTAGTGTTGGACAGCCTGGTCGGAGGCATCCGTGGCCGCGAGAGTCCTGGCCAGTTCGTAATGCGCCTGGGCGTAGTCGGGATTGACCCGCAGAGCCTGGCGATAGGCTTGGATCGCCTCCTCCGTCCGTCCGACCTCGGTCAAAGCGTTGCCCAGGTTGTAATAGGCATCGGGATAACGGGGGTTGATGCGCAGCGTTTCGTGGAAGTGGTCGATGGCGTCAGTAATGCGTCGTTGGCGCGCCAGCAGGACGGCGAGGTTATAGTGGGCCGTCGCACAGGGTGCCCCGTGGGCGATGGCATGGCTCCAGAGAGTGTAGGGGTCTTTCCAGACCGCGCACTGCCGCCAGGTGAGGATCGACCCGCCGGCGATCAGCAGTACACCGGCGATGCTGCCGCCCACGACAACCGGACGCCGCGCCCGCGCGGAGTGCCAAAGCCTAGCGACGCCGGAGCCGATCAAAACCGCCCACCCCACGGACGGCAGGTAGCTATAGCGATCGGCCACCTCTTGCTGCCCGCTTTGGACCAGTCCCAACAGGGGCAGGAGCAGAACGGCGTAGCACAGGGCGGCGGCGGTCACGGCCGGCCGACGGCGGCCCAACGTGAGCAGACCGGCCACGACCAAGATGACGATCAGCGCTGACAGCAGATAGCGGGGGTCAAACAGCTTGAGGGGCGGGTGCAGTTCGTACATCGGCACCAAGCCGATCGGAACCACTGTCTTCCATAGATAGAAGACCAACCCATAGCAAGCCTGGGCGATCCGGGATTGCAGCGGGTACTCCGCCAGCGACAGGGCGGCCCCGACGTTGCGTTGGGCCAGTGGGGCCACGATCGCAAACGCCGCGGCCAGCAATGCGAACGGCAGCTTCTCCAGCCAGACCGCCCGGACTTCGCGTCCGAGCCATCGGCCGCTTCCTCCCCCTAGCAGCCTGTGGTGAAAGTGGCCAAGCGCGGTGTGGCACGGGCATCTTGCCCGTGAAAGGACAGGCTGGAAGCCTGTGCTACGACTTTTGCCACGGGCTGCTAGGCGATGCAGCGGATACCAGTCGAGCACGAGAAGGATCAGCGGCAGCGTGACACCCATCGCCCGGCTGAGCAAGGACAGCACGTAAAGCCCGAGGACCACCGGCAGCCACCGACGCGGATGCGGTTCTGGGCTCTGCTGGTGGGCGCGGAGGTAGGCCAGCACGGTGGCCAGCAGGAAAAACGAACTGAGCACGTCGCGGCGCTCGGTCACCCAGGCGACCGATTCCACGCGGAGGGGATGCACGGCGAAGAGCAAAGCGGCCAACGCGGCCCCTACGTAGGCGGCGCTGCTCGGGCGGTGTTTCGTGGACCCCGCCGAAGAGTTGGGCGGTCCTAGCAGCCCGTGGCAGAAGTTGTGGCACAGGCTTCCAGCCTGTGTTTCCGCGGGCGCTTGGATGCCCGTGCCACACCGCTCTTGGCCACTTCTACCACGGGCTGCTAAGAGCCGCAGCGCCAACCCGTAGACCACTAGCGCATTGGCGATGTGCAGGAGAAGGTTCGTCAGATGGTATCCAAACGGGTTGTCTTTCCAGATCAGGTAGTCGAGACCGAGGGTGATCCACGACAGCGGCTGATAATGGCCCATGTGGAAGGTGGTGAACATCCACTTCAGTTGCTCCCCACCCAGGCCGCGGTAGTGCGGGTTGCTGATGATGTTGGCTTCGTCGTCGTAGTTGAACCCGTTGCGCAGAGAGGGAAAGAACGCGGCGAAGACGATGCCGGCCACCAGCGTTGGAAGCAACCATGCGCTTCGCACCCGTACGCCTCCAGGGTCCCCGCGGAAGCCTATCCGCGCTATCCGCGCGGGGCCAGCCTCAGACTCCGATGTCCGATGGGCGTCTTTCGTGGCTAGTGCTCCAACGCACCTTAACCTGCGGGTTCGGAGTCGATCACCCTTGTGTGCCACTGCCGTCTCGGCAGTGCCGGTCGCAGGAGGCCCCCTGGAAAGCACTGCTCACAGAGCAGTGGCACACCCAAAACTTTAGCCGCGTAGGGGTGACGTGGGGGCTGGGGAGAAATGGGTTCGTTTGGAAATCCTGCATTCTTAGGCCCCAGAACCCGGTTTTCGGGCTGGGTGGGCCTGGGCGCGGTAAGCGCGCACCAACACTCCCGTGGGCAAGCCCCCGGAAACCGCATTCATAGTACTTGGGGTGCGCTCGGCATTTCAGGGAAAACCGGCGATCGGCGGTTTTGGATCCCCGCGAGAGTCTAGGAGCCCGTAGCAAAAGGGGACAGGCACAATACTGTTCGGCACGGGGATTGATAAGCTTTGGAGTGGTGGCGTTTTCACGCCGCGGGGCGCGGTACTCGTGGAAGGGCCCAGGCTTGGGCCGCAGCGGGCTTGGGCGCAGATTTTCCGCAG
>JAZDKM010000341.1:0-9322 GCA_043803085.1 Planctomycetota bacterium | reverse complement strand
GCAACTCAGCCGGGGGCTACCGCTCGTCAAGTGGTTCTTGGCCATCCCCCATTGGATCGTGCTGTGGTTCTTGTGGATCGGAGCCATCGTGTGCGTCATCATCGCCTGGTTCGCCATCCTTTTCACAGGCAAATACCCTCGCAGCCTCTTCGACTATGTCGTCGGAGTGAACCGCTGGACCCTGCGGGTGGAAGCGTACGCCATACTGCTGATCACCGACCGGTATCCGCCGTTCACGCTGTCTGAGTAGTGCTGACGGAAGGCAACCGATCTGGCCCAACATCCATGCAGTTCGCGAGGTGAAGCAGACCGCGACAAAGGGGGCAGCCTCCCGCGCTGGACTCGTACGAGTAGCGCAAGGGGGGGTGCCCCCTCCTCTGTCGGCTCGATGCTCTGCCACCGCACTCATGCCGGCGCTGACCCACACAGCGCCCGCTCGATACTCGAAGAGCCGCCCTAGCCGCCCTTGATCGTCAGAATCAACGCTGAGCCCGGGAGCATGTTGGCTGGGTGGTCACTCATGTAATCGAATCTCCCGTTTCGCCAGCCGGAAGCCGCCCTCGATTAGCACCGCCAAAGCAACCATCGCCGCCAGCACCCACAGCCGGCCGGGCCCGGTCCGAGCTGTCTGCCAAACCAATGCGCCAAACGCAGCCAGACACGCGATAGCTCCCGTCGCAGAAATCCAGCCTCGGCTATTCGTATGTCGCCGATGCCGCGCATTGGCGACGTTCACTGCGGCGAAGATCAACAGGAATCCGGCGCTGCCAAGCGTCGAGATGCTGGTGAGGTCAAAGGCGTTGGCCACAGTGAGCGTCAGCCCGGCGGTGATGAACAGTCCTCCCACAGGCTGGCTCCACACTTTCCGCTCCAGCATGGCCGGCAATTCGCCGTCGCGTGCGATGCTATAGCTCACGCGGGCTGTCCCGTAGAGAGTGGCGTTGATCGCGGAAGCCGTGGATAGCATGGCTGCGATCGCAATCAGCGTGAAGCCGGCCTGACCGAGAAAGGGTCGAGCCGCCTCTGCCAATGCGTAGTCCTTGGCTGCCACGATCTTGTCCACGGCGAGATTGCCCACAGTCACGAACGCGACCAGCACGTATAACGCGATCACGAAGCCCACCGCTATGTAGTAGGCGCGTGGCAGCGTCCGGGCGACATCCCGCACATCATGCGCGGTATTGGCGATCAACTCAAACCCTTCGTAGGCTAGGAAGATGATCATCCCGCCCGCCGCCAACTGCAGAGGCGACGACCACGAACTGGGGCCGATTTGGGAAGTGTTGACGTGGAGAATTCCGACAGCGACAAACAACAAGAGGATCGTCACCTTCAATCCCACGATCCAATCCTCCGCTTTGCCGATCAACTCGGCGCTCAGCAGGTTTAGGCCGGTCATCAGAATCACGATGAGGCTGATCAGCGCATGCTTGCCGATCCCCTGCCATGCCCCGGGCAAGAACGTCGCCCCGTAGCTGCCGAACGCGAGCGCGTACAGAGACAGCATCACCACGTAGCTCAGCCACAGCAACACGTTCAGGCTGCCGGTGAACATACCGGCGCCGAACGCCCGGTCGAGGAAAGTGACCGTTCCACCACGGCTCGGATAGGCGACGGAAAGCTTCGCGTACGAATACGCCGTCAGTAGCGCCACCGCGCCCGCCACGGCGAAGGCCACGTCCGTGCCACCGCGCGCCAACTGCACCGCCAACCCCAGCACCGCAAAAATCCCGCCACCGACCATTCCGCCGACGCCGATGGCAACCACCGCCGCCAATCCAAGCTTGCCGTCGCCTGCTTTGCTCATCTGTCGCTTGTCTCCTGTTTGCCCGAACGACACCCTCTGATGGTGCCGTTGACCATGATGCGAATCAGGGGTTGAGACTTTGTGCGACTTCGACCAGCATGGCGAAACCGGCGTCGCATCCTGCTCGCTCAAGTCTCACCCAATGTAAGCTTCTGTCCCTGATAAGTCTATAAGGTCGGGTGGTGCCGATCCCTCCATCTGGGCCAAATCATGACCGGGTGTGGACAGGCAGTGACCTTGGCACTGCGTGCGCGAAGCTAGCGCAGCGCGCAAGCGGTACCCAGGGTTCGAATCCCCCCTCTCCGCTTCAGAAAGCCAAGAACAATGTGTCGCGGCCGGGTCAGCGAGGCCGAGTCTTGGCGTCTTTCAGGCGAGTTCGGCAGCGACTCGGGGCGAACTCGCCCGCATGGAACAGACCGCCCCGCCCGACCCACCGACCTGCCTCGTCCCGGCGTGGATCTGGTTGCCCTCGGGTTGATCACGTGCAATCGTGCAATCGTGCAATAGTTAAAAAGACAGATTAGTAGTAACTAGGGGGTAGCCTGGTGCGTCGCTCTTCTATCTATGTCGTGCTTTGTTTGCTGCTTGGCGCGCTGGGGGTGCTTGCTCCGGTGTCGGTGTCCTCGGCGTACGCGGCGGTATCCACGGCGTACGCGGTACCAACACGCGCAGAGAAGACCACCCTCATCGTCACCGACGTGAAGACCATCACGCTTGCTCAGCGGGCGGATCATGTAGCTGCTTACTGGCGTGACGGCAAAGACGCACACGTGACCCTGGCTTTCTCCTCCGACGGAACGCATTTCGGCGAGCCTGTTGACGCGGGTCGCGACGACGCAGGGGAAGAACTCCACAACGGCATGACATACGGCGCAGTCCAGGTGACAGACGGTGCGATAGCGGTGCGTGTCACAACGGACGTTCCGCTGGCCCAGTTCAGTGTGATCGGGATATCTCCTGGGGACCACGCCCCGTCCCGTTTGGTGTCTGCGGGGGCGCCCGCCGCCGCGGCGGTCGACCAGCCGACGGTCATCTCACGTGCCGGCTGGAATGCGGATCCTAAGTACTTAAACTGGGCTCCGCAGTTCTACCCCGCCAAGAAGCTGATCGTGCACCACACTACGGACAACTTGAATTCGAACGGAACCCAGGAGTACTACGCGAAACTGGTTCGGTCGATCTACTACTACCATGCGGTCACGCAGGGTTGGGGCGACATCGCCTACAACTTCCTCATCGACCCGTTGGGCAACATATATGAAGGCCGCTACTCAGACAACGACAGCAACTCACCGAGCGGTGAGGACGTCTACGGCAACGGGGTCATCGGAGGGCACACCTACGGCTATAACACCGGGACGGTAGGGATAGCTGTGTTGGGAACCTACACGAGTCGGGACATCAGCGTCGCAGCCCGGGCCTCGCTGGAGCAGCTCCTTGCCTGGGAGGCGAAGAAGAACGGTATCGACCCGACCGGGTCGGATCCCTACCACAACCCGTTCAATAGCAGCTCAACGATCCAAACCTGGAACATCACCGGGCACCGCGACTATCGCTCGACCGACTGCCCCGGTACGACGTTCTACAACACCTTGCCGACTATTCGGCAGGATGTCTTGAACCTTACGGGCTCCGTCACGACGCCGACTCCATCCCCCACCTACATCGAACTGGCAGCATCCCCGTCGTCCCCGACCATCGGGCAACAGGTGACGATCACCGCGTCGCTGATTGAGGAGTCGTCGCGTGCGCCGGTCTCGGGCCAGACGGTGTCGTTTGCCACTGGTGGGATCGCCACGGATCCGACCTCCCTGGGCACGGCGATAACGGATTCCAATGGGGTTGCGTCAATGCAAGCGACATTGACGACCGCAGGGATGCATTGGGTCACCGCCGGCTTCGACCCCGGCACGAATACGACGTATCGCGGCTCGACGACCTCTGCCGAAGTCAATGTCAGCCCCACCGGTCTCTCGGCCACCCCGGGTGACGCCCGGGTGCAACTCTCCTGGAGCGCAGCCACCGGAGCGAGCGGATACAACATCTACCGAAGCGGCGTCAAGGTCAACTCCGCTCTGGTCACCTCGGCCAGCTACCTGGACAACGGCCTCACCAACGGCGCTACCTACTCCTACCAGGTGACGGCCATCGTGAACGGCCGGGAGAGCGCGAAGTCACCGGCCGTCAGCGCTACCCCGGGGCCCCCCATGTTCTCCGACATCTCCTCCTCCCCCTACCAGACCGCCATCTCGGCCATGGCCGTCCTGGACATCATAAGCGGCTACGGCAACGGCACCTTCGGCCCGAACAACTTGGTCATGCGCAAGCATTTCGCGAAGATGATCGTCGGCGCCATGGACCTACCGGTGTCCGAGGATGACTGGCAGGACGCGAACCGCCCCTTCACCGATTGCGGCCAGGATGATCTCACGAGCACCTATCCGCACGACTTCATAGCGGTCGCCAAAGCGCACGGCTTGACCCAAGGCAAGACCGCGACCACTTTCGCTCCGGACGCCAACATCACGAGAGCGCAGGTGGCGACCATGGTGGTAAGAGCGGCTCAGAACTTCGGCATCAGCCTGGATCCTGTGGGAGTCGACTACTCGGGTCTCTTCCTAAGCTACAACAACCCGACCCATGGCACCAACGTCAAGCTGGCGGAATACAACGGACTCCTCCGGGGGCTGGTGACAAGCGGCACCGTCTCCTCGTGGATGAACGCCAACGCCACCCGGGGCGAAGTGGCCCAGATCCTCTATAACCTCATGCAGATCACGGGGAGTTGATGCGATCGCCGGCGAGCAGCCGGCGCATGGGGGATTGGACTCCTGGGGAAGGAACAAACCAGTCTGGAGTTTCGACGACCGTTGTGTCGCTCAAGCAGTCATGTGCTGCTCTTTACCCCAGTCTCGAGAGGCCCTCGTCGAGCTTTCGCCCACCACCAGACGGCTAGACCGAACGCGACTACGAAGAGCAGGCAAGAAAGGCCGCGCACAGTGTACGCTATGCCGTCCGTGTGCTCCAGTAGCCCCAGTCGCCCGAGGATGTTGCGCCAGTCGTGCCCTGCGCCGGAGCCGTCGTCGCCCACGAGAGGCAGCACCATACGGGTAGCGTCGTAAACGTACACGGAGACGTTGTTGAGCGACTCGGCGGCCCAGGCGATCATCAGGACAACGGCAAAGCGGTCGTTCCGTAGCCAGAAGTAGGCCCCAAAGCACAGCGGGAGGGCCACCTGCAAGGTCGAGCCGGCTGCTTGGAGCAGCAGCTCCGGAGCCCAGAACGCGATCATGTGCCCGAACTCGTGAATGCCAAGATCGGCCCTCGAGAGAAGAGGGACCCAGCCTTCACGCGAGTAGCTGAGCCAGGCGAGCAGCCAAGTGGCCAGAATCGCGACGATCCACTGGAACGTTAGCTTCCAGGTTAGGGCCTTGCTGGTGACCAGCTGATCGTTCATCGTACAGTACCATCGGCAGGTGGCTCGGCCCCCTTGATCCACCGTTCGAACCGACCCCTGCCGCGCAAGAGGTACCGAGGGTTCGAACCCCTCTCCGCTTATTTGCTGGGGTTTCTTGGGGCGGATCCCGGGTCACAAAAGCCGGGCTTTGGCGATGATGTGAGCTGCCGCTGCGGCCCTAAGTCATCCGGCCGACTTCGCATCCTGACGCTTGGCCGATTCGTCCGCCCGTCATTGCCGACGGGGAACTGGAGAGAGCTACGAAACAGTATCCCTGACGTATTGAGTCTATCGCTCAACCGCGACCGGTCCGCTTGTGGTAATCCTTGCCCGCGTTGCCGACGATCTTCCCCTTGCCGACGATTTTCCCCTTGCCGTCTTTCCCCGCACGGAGACGCACCTCCGCCTTCGCCGCCACGAACTGCGACTCGGCCATGAGTTTGTGGTAGCTGGCCAAGCGCTCGGGCGGCAGCGTTCCTGACTCGACAGCAGCCCGGACCGCGCAGCCCGGTTCGTCGTTGTGCGTGCAGTCGCGGAAGCGACAAGATCGGGAGGCCTGGTCGATCTCCGGGAAGACCGATGCGATGCCCTCCTCCGACCCGGTCAGGCCAAACGCCCGGAGCCCGGGAGTGTCGATGAGCAGGCCGCCGCCCGGCATCTGGATCAGCTCGCGGGCCACGGTCGTGTGCATGCCCCGACCGTCACTCACACGGACTTCGCGCGTCGCCTGCCGCTGCTCGCCGAGGAGCGAGTTGATAAGCGTGGATTTGCCGGCGCCCGAGGGGCCGACCAGAACCGCGGTACGATGATCCGAGATGTATTCGAGGATCGGCTGAATGCCGTCACCGGCGAGCGCGTTCATGACCAGCACGTCCGCCCCGAGCGCGACCGACTCCACTGCTGCACCGGCCGCATCTGGGTCGGCGGAGAGATCCGCCTTCGTGAGCACCACCACGGGGACGGCTCCCGAGTCCCACGCCACAGAGAGCTCGCGCTCGACACGGCGCAGATTGGGCGGCTCGGCGATGGGGTGAACTACGAACACCGTGTCGATATTGGCGGCCAACACCTGGACGTCGGATGTCTTCCCCGGGTCGCCGCGCGTGATGGCGCTGGCGCGTTCAAGCACGGCTTCGATATACGGTATCTCGAGATCGTGGGAAACGAGCACAGCCACCCAGTCGCCGACAGCAGGCAGATCCGCGACACCGCCGGCGGACCTTGAGAGACGCGAGGAGGGCGTCGCGCGCACGATCCCATCTGGTGTCGCCACCAGGATACTGCCGCGGTCGCCACGGATCGCACGGGCGGGCGTCAGACCCTGCGCAAGGTAGGGTTCGAAGAGCGCCTGCCACCGTGGAGAATAGCCGAGTGCTCGAAGTGCGGACGTGTCAGGCAACGCGAATCCTTCCGCCCCCCAATTACGGTTGAACCGTTCCACAAGATCAGGAACCGGAGCCGCTACTCCCACGACTGCCTTCCTGGTCCCGGGTCGTGAATAAGGCGATTCTCAGTCTACCGCGTGAACAGAACAGAGTAAGGAGCCCCGAGGCTAAGGATAGTTCAAATGAGAACGCGCGCTAGACCCGCCGTCTGACCAGGCGAAGACTCACCGGCAGGCTATGGTGCAACCTCCCAAACGCCTGATGTCCCGGCCTCGACCACGTGAGAGACTTAGGTTGCGGGAACAGTACGGCTACCCGGGGACCGGGCTCCCTTCGTCGCAGCTGACAGACGAAGAGGACTTCCGTTTCGTCCTCAAGGCGGGCACCGAAAGGAAGGAGACGAAATGACAGGTTCTCAGACAACGAAGTGGGAGTACGAGCAATTCAGCGTGAGGTCTAGCCAGTGGTCTTTATGGGGCAAGAAGCGGGAGAAGGTTGTGGCAGACTTGAATGAACTAGGGCGGGAAGGCTGGGAAGTGGCCGAATCATGCCTAGACCTCGGCTACACCCAGTACTACATACTGAAGCGACCGGTCAACGAGGGAACGAACTGATGGAGCGCATGCCACCGCGAGAGGGACCGGACTGAGACGCACGGGATAGCAGCAATCGCGGCAGACGGCCTCGTTGCCGGGGTTTGCGAATGGCCGCGCGACCGAACGGGTACTTGCTCATCGTGGATCGGCTCCGATCATAACGGCTGAGCTTCGCTGGCCGCGCAAAAACAGAGGGGAGCTGTGAGTAGTGCGGGTTTGAGGGCGTCGGCGCATGCCGGTCGTGGGCGTCATTTCGCCGCTCGTTCTGACGCTCACCTTCGGATGAGCGGCGCGGTGAGGGACGGAAGGCACAGCTGAACGGGGGTAGTGTCATGGAGCACGTCGACGCCATCATTGTGGGCGCCGGACAGGCGGGCCTGGCGGTAAGCCACGAACTCAGCGCCGCGGGGGTGGAACACTTCGTCCTCGAGCGCGGCCGCATCGGCCAGACGTGGCGGAACCGCTGGGATACCTTCTGCCTGGTCACCCCCAACTGGACCGTGCAGTTGCCCGGCCACCCTTACAGCGGGCCAGACCCCCACGGCTTCATGGCCCGCGATGAGATCGTCGCCACCTTGGAAGACTTCGCCGGCAGCTTCGGGGCGCCGGTACGCGAGGGCGTCTCGGTCGCCGGGGTGGAATCACCGCCCGATGGCGGCTTCATCCTGCATACGACGGCCGGAGATGTGAGCAGCCGCGCCCTGGTGTTGGCTACCGGTGCCTTCCAGCGGCCTCACCGGCCCAAGGCAGCCGACACATTGCCCGCCGGCCTACCGCAGATAGACGTTGATGTCTATCGGAACGAAGGCGCCCTGCCACCCGGGAGAGTGCTCGTTGTCGGCAGCGGCCAGTCCGGCGCACAAATCAGCGAGGAGTTGCATGAGGCGGGTCGCGAGGTGGTCCTGGCCTGCGGCAAGGCCGCATGGGTCCCGCGTCGCCTCGGCAACCGAGACATCGTCTGGTGGCTGGACCGGGTGGGTTTCTTCGACCAGTCGGTCGAGACTCTTCCCTCGCCGGCCGCACGCCTCACCCCCAACCCCATGGCTACCGGTCACGGCGGCGGCCACGACTTGCACTTGCGTACGCTCCAGGCGATGGGGGTCACCCTTACTGGACACTTCCTGGGGACGGAGGGCGGTCTCGCCAACTTCGCCCCGGATCTCGAAGAGAGCGCCGCCTGGGGGGATCAGCGCTGCCACGAGCTGATGGGTCTGATCCGACGGTTCGCAGCCGAACATGGGCTTGATCTGCCGCCGATCGACGAGCCGGGAACCTTCGCCGCCCGCGCGCCCGAACGGGTTGATCTCTCCGACTTCGGCGTCGTCATCTTCGCGGGTGGCTTCCGCCCAGACTACCGCTCCTGGCTTCCGTGGTCCGACGCGTTCGACGAATTCGGCTTCCCGTTCCAACGAGATGGCGTTAGTAGTGTCGTCCCCGGGCTGTTCTTCGCAGGCGTCCATTTTCTGCGCACGCGAAAGTCCTCGCTCCTCTTCGGGGTGGGCGAGGATGCAGCCATCGTCTCCCGTCACGTCGGTGCCCTCCTCACGAGCAGACCGTCCAAGGGGTGAGCTGCAACCGCTACCGGGGGCTCGAGTCCTCCCTCTCCGCCTATTCACGGGGGTCACAGCACCCCGGTGATCGAGTCCCACGCGCGCAGACCGCTTTCCCGCGTAGTGCCGCCTACGGTGCCGTCCGCCGAGACCTTTGGCGTGATCAAGGAAACCCTGCTTGCAGGCGACGTGACCGGCACTCCGGAAACGACCACGGATCCGATCCCTGTCGGGTCGCCGGACCAGTTGGGCACTCCCTCACTGCTCGCACCGCTGATGCCAAGTTTCAAGCGCTGGTACGAGATCGCTGATGGACACTTCGGTCTGCTGTACCACCCGGGTGACCGGTTTGACGAGGCCACCAATGTGCAAGTGGAGTTCCTGCGCTCGCAGTTGGACGCTTGACCGATAGAAGCTCGCTCCTCAGGGCACGCCGCGGCGCTGCCGATACCGTTATGGGCTGCACTGTGGTCGTCCAGCCCATGATTCTGTGGCAGCCAGTTGCGGGGTACCGATGAAGAGCCACT
>JAZDKM010000340.1:0-2909 GCA_043803085.1 Planctomycetota bacterium | reverse complement strand
CCGAAGGGGCCACATTACAGCTCGGATGAAACTTGTAACCCCACTGGAAAGCTCGGCAAATCCTGCTTTCCGCCCCCGTCTGACAAGCCCCCAACTCGCCGGGACTTTTCTGCCGTGTCCAGCGTCAATTATTCTTCGGCGTCAGCGACAATTAGAATCCGCCATGACCATGATGCCTCTTCCTTCCGCGTGTGCTGCCCCTGTCGAGCGCAGCGAGACAGGGGCAGCACACGCGTGCGAGCCGGAACGTCCGGCCCCTTTTTGACCTCTACGCCTGGGGCGACGGCGCCTCGATGGGCCCCGCGGCCTTGGACTTCTTCGCCTGCTCCACCCGGTAGCTTGGCAGGTTCAACTCCAGGATCACGCTGTGATGTACCAGCCGATCGATGGCCGCCGCCGTGGTCATCGCATCCTTGAAGATCGACTCCCACTTGCTGAAGGGCAGGTTGCTGGTGATCAGGACGCTGCCCCGTTCATACCGCTCGGCCAGCAGCGTGAACAACACCTCCATCTCCTCCCGGCTCTGCTGCACGTACCCCAGATCGTCCAGGATCAACGCCTCGTAACGCGACAGCTTCCTGATCGCCTTGGGCAACTTCAGCTCTCGCTTGGCCAGCAGCAGTTCCTGAACCAGCAGGTTTGTCGAACTGAAGTACACCGTTCGCCCGGCTCGAATCAGTTCCTGGCCGATCCCGCACAGCAGGTGCGTCTTGCCGCTGCCGGGGTTCCCGAACGCCAGCACATTCTCCTTGCGATCCACGAAGCTGCCGTCCACCAACGCCCGCACCACCGCCGACACCTTCGGCGGCAGTCGCTTCAGATCAAACGCCCCCAGGCTTTTGTCCACCGGCAGCCGCGATTCCCGCAGCAGCCGCTCGGTCCGGTGCTGCCGCCGCCCCTGACACTCCCGCTGCATCACCTCCAGCATGTACGCTTCATAACCCAACTCCTCCCGCCGGGCCGAATCGGCCAACTCCGCGTAGCACCCCCTCGCGGTCGGCAGATGCAGTTCCTTCAGGCACGCCGTCAGTTCGTCGTGGGTCTTACTCATGGCTCACCCCCTCGGGGGCCAGTCCCATCTCGGCGGGTTCCCTATCCAGCAACTGGTCATAGGCCGACAAGTCCACCTCGTCCACCCGCACCGCCGTCGGCGCCGCCGGCTTCTGGCCGCAAAGCACCAACGCCTCCACCGCCTCAAAGCTCATGGCCTGAGCCAGGTCGCACAGGTGGCCGATGGCCGCCTCCACCAGCGATTCGTTCTCCTTGGCCGCCAGTTCCAGGATCTTGAGGTACTGCTTGTCCGCACTGCTGGCGCATTGGCTCTTGAGTTGGTCATACGCCACGCGGAACAGGCTGCTGGGGAACAGGTCCGCCTGATACCGGTAATCCCCAAACGCGCCGGGCTTGCGCACCAGCCAGTCGATGACGTGGCGGTAGTTCACCCGATGCTGGTTCCGTCCTCGCAGGCGTGGCAGTTGGGTTACCTTCTTCTGTCCGTACCACACCTCCAGATGCCCGACATACAGCCGAACCTCAACCCTCTGACCGATCAGGCGGCTGTTCACCGAGTAGGCATTGCGATCCACGTGGATCAGGCTGCCACAATCTACCCGCGCCTCCAGACGCTTGACCGCCTCCAATCGCACCGGCGGAAGGCTGTGGATCACCTTCAACTCCTCGGCGAAGCGCGACTGGCGGCCACGGTTGAGCTGCTTGGTCAGCGCCTGGAGGAACTGCTCATACGCCGGAACATCCGCGAAGTCACGGCTGCCCCGCAGCATCAGGGCCTGATCCACCGCCCGCTTGAAGCGATGGTGACGCTGCTCCACATCGCCGTTCTCGTTGCCGCTGTTGGGATTGGTCTTCTCCGGCAGCACGTCGTAATGCGCCAGCAGGCCCTGGTAGCGCCGCGTGAACTCATCGAGGTCGCTGGTGTTGGACACGGCCGCGCTGAGACAATCGGTTCGATGCCGCTGGGGAACACCGCCCAGTTCCCACAAGGCGTTCTGCAACCCCTCGCTGAGGCTCTCGAAGCTCTCGGAATAGCAGATCGTGAACGTCTCCCAGTTCGAGTACGTCAGCACGAAGTGATAGATCAGATGCGCGAAGCTTCGCCCGCCAATCCTCACGCCCAGCTTGGTCATGTGTGAAAAGTCCGACTGGCCCAGCCGCCCGGGGTGATGCACCTGGGCAAAGAACACCTCCCGGCCAGGCCCTTCCAGGCCCCGCCAACGCTTCACCTGACGCTGGAGCGTCCGCAACTGCCCGTCGGCAAACTGCCCGGGATACGCCCGCTGCAACGCCTCCAGCAGTGTCTTGGCCTCCAGGCCGGGGTTCACCGACAACTGCTCGGCCACCCACGGCCAGACCTCGGCAAACGAATCGGGCCGTGTCCGCCAGTCGTGATCCGGCCGCAACTCGCTGGGAAGCTTCCCGATCTCGCGATATTTCCGGGCCGTCTCCCGATTCATCCCGGCCTTGTCCGCCGCTACCTGCAGCGACTGCTCCGTCTGAATCAACGACATAAGTCTCCTTACCTGACGATCCGTCACCATGCTCTGGGCTCCCTTGAGTTGAGTCCAGAACATCGTCGCCGATCGCCACTTCCACCGGCGGATTCTAATTGTCGCCGGTGGCGGATTCTAATTGTCGCTGATCATGAGACTGTAGCATCGTTGGTGCGGTTATCCGGCGTCTGCGCGATCGAGATGAAGGGCGAGAATCGCGGCGGTTCGGTCCGCTGCTCGTTGGTCGCGTACCATGTCCAGGGCGATACGTTGTCGGATGTGTTGGGCTGTGCGGACGGAGTAGACGCTGCGCTGGGCCTTGCGGAAGCGGCGGTTGCTGCGTTCGACCGCGTTGGAGGTGGACGGCAGGAGGCGGTCGTCCAGGAAGGTCAGGGCCTTCTC
>JAZDKM010000339.1:0-18008 GCA_043803085.1 Planctomycetota bacterium | reverse complement strand
GGACGACGACTGCGGCGCGGCCGCCGGTGCTGGCGGGCAGGATGGCCGCCCTACCCTTGACCGGTTGGAAACCGGTCCCACAGGTGCCCGGGCGGCGGAGCTTGCGCATGAGCAGTTGCAGGAACAGCAGGGCCGTCTCGGCGGTTTGCTTGTCCTCGGGGAAATTCGCCAGAATCCCGCGTTCTTCCTCACCGCCGAACGGCGGATTCGTGAGGATCACGTCCACGCGGTCGCGGACGCCGATGTCGGTCAGCTTGAAGCGCAGGCTGTTGAGCGGGTCGATCTGGGGGAATTCGAGGCCGTGCAGCAGCAGGTTCATCTGGCACAGCAAGTACGGCAGCGGCTTGGCCTCGCCGCCGAGGATGCTCGATTCCTGCAGCGTGCGGCGGTGCTTGACGGTCTTGCACCGCTGCTCCAGGTGCGTGTACGACTCGACCAGAAAGCCGCCAGTGCCGCAGGCCGGGTCGAGGATGGTCTCGCCGAGCTGTGGGTCGGTGACCGCGACCATGAAGCGGACGACGGGCCGCGGCGTGTAGAATTCGCCGGAGTCGCCGGCGGCGTCGCGCATCTCGCGGAGCATCGTCTCGTACAGGTGGCCGAGCGTGTGAATCTCCTCGGACGACGTGAAGTGGATGCCGTTGACCTTGTTGATCACGTCGCGGAGCAGGTAGCCGTTGATCATGCGGTTGACCACGCCGGCGAACACGGTGGCGATGACGTCGCGGCGATCGCCGCCGTTGGCGCTGCGCAGGCCGCGGAGGTAGGCGAACAGGCCGGGCCCGCGGGTGCCGCCGGGCCGAACGGCCTCGTCCTGGTTGACGAAGCGGATCAGGTCCTCGCCGGAGATGCCGTCCTCGGGGGCGGCCCAGTCGCGCCAGCGGTACGGCGGCTCGACGGCCGGTCGGTAGCGCTTCCCGGCCAGCTTGGCCCGGGACTCCTCGATCTGCTCGGCGTCGTCGAGGAACTTGAGGAACATGACCCAGGTGAGCATGGGCAGGCGATCGAGGTCACCGGACAGCCCCTTGTCCTTGCGCATGATGTCGCGCGCGGACTTGATGAGGGAGCCGAGCTGTTGGGTGGAGGTTTGGGAATTCACGTCTTCTCCAGCCGCGCGTGGCATCAATCACCCCTCATCTTGCCAGAGCCCAACACCTCGTGAAGCTTTTCGAGCACGCATGTGGCGTGACTCTCAGACATGCCTCGTGGATGGCGGGTGCGCAGACAAATGTACTCCCCAACCCGCCAGATCCACGGATCATGTTCTTGATCAGTTCCTGCGAGGTTCTCTGTCGCATCCTCCGTACCGAAGTGCATCTTCGCAAGATCCGCATCGTAGTCTCGACCAGTCATGAAGAGCACGACATGCGGCCTGAGTATCATTACTTCCTTCTCGGCGAGTTTGAGGGTACGAATACAGTTCACTCGCATCAGGGGTGTGGCTAGGCCCGACCCTGTGTTCGAGCCGCATTTGGTTATGTTTGTGACGCAAATCGAATCGAAGACGCGCTGGACGGTCGCCTCTTCCCTGTCACTGGCTCGCCTTTCGTAAGGGAGATTGAGGCAGCCGGCTCCCAACCGGTACACACCGCGCAGCCAGTACGGCGACCGGTCGTAAGGGTATCCGTGGGGTCTGCGAAGAATGATCTGTTCGATCACGTTTTTCTGAATGAACCCCGGTCGCGCTCCCGTCATGGTCGCGAACGGGGACCGCCGGGCATCCTCGGGCGTTTTCCACCCATTCAACGCCTTCCCGACGAACAGGACACGCGGACACGCCGTAGGGTAGAGCCTACCCACGTACCACACCCCGACGGGTGTTGAGTAGTTCTCTGGTCCGGCATCCTGCTCACAGGCAACGCACTCCGAACGGCGGTTGCACCTCATCACGATCCCGTCGCTGACGTAGAGGTCCCACAGGTCGCGGATGTACTTGGTCTGCTGAGCGCAGGTGGGACATCGCTCGTAGAACAGATCTTCGACTTCGACTCCGCAATCGACGCAATTATCCATGACCGCGCCTTCAGTTGTTCTCCTGCAGAATCCCCTGCAGAATCGGATGGGTACGCTCGATCAGCAGCTTCATCGTGGCCGCCGCTCGTTTGGCGATGTCCGGATCGGCCACGTCGCCGTGGAACGGAAGACGGAAACGAGCCTCGGTCCACTTCGCGCCGAACGCTCCCACAAAAAACTCGGAATCAACGCCCGCGGTGATCGTACGCTCGTGTGCACGGATTCGGTCTGCGGCACTGGCGCATCGGGCGCCGTCGGCCCACTCAAAATGGAGGCACACGTCCAGAGCCGAGGCGCGCTTGCGCCAGAGCCACTCGTAATGCACGCAGGAAGCGCCAACCGGTACTTTCATGTAAGTGTCGCGGGAGTTTCCGGTTGTCCGAAAACCTGTGCCCAGCGAATTGAACTCTTCAGCCACAGCGCGCCACAAGGTTCGGAAGCGTGCTGCTGCCTTCGATTCCTCGGCCTTCTTAACCTCCTTTTGCTCCACGCGGACGATGTAGTCACGCGCCTCCGGAATCGGAATAATCGTCCGGGGTACGAGGATGAGCGTGCCTGTGTGCTCAAGGCGGTAAGGCGTCAACTCGATGCAGGAGATATCCACACCGAAATTGCGGAGCCAAAGCACTGTGGAGGTGAGTTCAGCGTCGTCCAGCGAGCCGGCCGCCAGCATGATCCGCGGCCGATCACTCAATTCCGGCAAGTCTTCGACCCCGAGAAACTCGCAAACCGCCTTGGCGGCGTCGTCCTCCGAGGTGTGCAGGTACTCCGCCCGGGCCTGCACAACGTCCTGCATCGTCATCGTCGAGCAGAACGCAGCGTAGCGGATCGCCTGCTGGTCCGCGTACGAACCGGACAACTCTAACTTCAGTTCCACAACGACCAGCACACCGTCCTTGTCGAGCGCCAAGACATCCAGCCGCCGCGTGCTTTTCTCGAAGCGGTCAAACTCCGCCGTGATAACGAGGAGATCCTCCCCCAGAACCTGCGGATTATCGATAACCCACGCTTCCAAATCGGCTCGCTCTTTGACGCCAATCTCGGCGAATGACACGGCGCACACGCCGGTCAGTTTCTTGGAGGCGGGGTCAACAAGGTAAATCTGGTCCATAACGATTCCGTCGCATCACGCGGCGTAAAGCAGCGATTGCAAGCGCTGCACCGCCTCGGCAAGCTGCTCCTCGCCGCCGAACTGGGCGGCGATTTCGATCACGTTTCCACGCCGGTTGATCGGCGGCAATTCCAGGGCATCCGGGATCACAAACTGCGCGTCCCCGTACTCGGCGTACTTGTCGAGCAGGTCGTACAGCACCGCGCGCGCTTCCGGGCCGTACTGGTCGAAGAAGTCCTTCCGCTCGCTCCGCAAGCGCTGGGCGCGCTCGCGCCGCGTGCGCAGCGGGGCATTGAAGGCCACGAAGCAGAGCAGGTCGAACGGGTCCGCGTCGGGCTGGTCGGCGGCGGTGGCCAACTCGTCGAAGTCGACGCCGCGCTCCGCCAATTTCTCAATGATCCCGGCGCGGGCCTCTGGATCGGCCCATGCCTCGCGCATCTCCGCCGCGTTGCGGAACAGGGTACGCACCTTCTCCGCCGCGTAGTCGGTGAAGCGCACCACCCGAAGCTGCCGGCCGTCGGGGTCGAGCTCGTACACCAGTTGTGCGGCGATCGCCACCTGCCCGCCGTCGAAGTAGAACTTGCGGGGCTCCGCGGGCGGTTCGGGTGGGAGCGGCTCAGGGGGCTCAGGTTCGGGCGGCTCCGGGGTCGGCGGTTCGGGCTCCGGCTCGACGTCGATAGGCGTTTCATCGATGGTGATCGGCTCGCCGTCAAACTCGGGATCGGCGAACATCCGCGTGGCCGTGCCGGTGTAGTCCAGGATGCTGAACCACAGCTTGCCGTAGTCATCGCGGACGCGGGTGCCGCGGCCGATGATCTGCTTGAACTCGGTCATCGAGCGGATGACCCGCAACAGCACAATGTTGCGGCACGTAGGCACGTCCACGCCGGTGGTGAGCAGCTTGGAGGTGGTCACGATGACTGGGGTCGGCCGCTCCACATCCATGAAGTTGCTCAGGTGCCCGCCGCCGATCTTACCCTCGTCGGCCGTCACGCGAACCACGTAGTCGGGGTTCTGGCGCATGAGGTCGGGATTGAGTCTGCTCAGCGCCCCGCGCATCTCGTCGGCGTGTTCCTGATCGACGCAGAAGACGATGGTCTTGGCGAAGCGGTCGGTCTTCTTGAGGAACTCGGACAGGTGCTTGGCGACAGCCTCGGTGCGGGCCTTGAGCGCCACGACGCGCTCGAAGTCGGCGGTTTCGTAGACCTCGTCGGGGATTTCGCGGCCGTAGCGGTCCAGGTCGCCCTGGCTGGGGCGCCAGCCGGCGGCGTCCCACTCCGTGATGATGCGGTGGACGCGGTACGGGGCGAGGAAGCCGTCTTCAATGCCCTGGCGCAGGCTGTAGGTGTAGAGCGGATCGCCGAAGTAGCGGTAGGTGTCGCGGTTGTCCTCCCGCAGCGGCGTGGCGGTCATGCCGAGCTGATAGGCCGGCTCGAAGTATTCCAGGATGTCGCGCCAGTTGCTCTCGTCGCGGGCGCTGCCGCGGTGACACTCGTCCACGATGATCAAGTCGAAGAAGTCAGGAGCGTATTCGCGGTACAGCCCGGGCCGGCGTTCGTCCTGGGCGATGGCCTGATAGATGGCGAAGTAGATTTCGCGGCTCTTGGAGGCGATGCCGTTCTCGATCTTGCAGCGGGCGTCGCCGAACACGGCGAAGTCCTTGTCCTTGGGGCCGTCCACCAGAATGTTGCGGTCGGCCAAGTACAGGATGCGCGGCCGGCGATACTCCGCCTTTCGCTCGCCCATCGCCCGCTCGCCCATCGCCCGCTCGCCCGAGAATCCCTTCTCGGGCTCTGTCCCGCCGGAATCCCTTCCGGCGCTCGTCGGGGCCGAGAACGGATTCTCGGCCCAGCATGTGCGGTTCCAGCGCGCCGACCAGAGCTTCCAGCAGATTTGGAACGCGACGAGGGTCTTGCCGGTGCCCGTGGCCATCGTCAACAGGACGCGGCGCTGGCCCTGCAGGATGGCCTGCACGGTCCGGTTGATGGCGATCTCCTGGTAATAGCGCGGCGGCTTGCCGCTCAGGCGGGAGGACGGCGTGAGCAGCCGCTCGGCCGCGTCCGGGGACAGACCCTGCGCGGCCGTCAGTCGCGCCCACAACTCGTCCGGCGAGGGGAAGGCGTCCAGTTCGCGCTCGCGGCCAGTCAGGTAATCGAACTCGACGATGCCGCGACCGTTGGTGCTGTAGGCGAAATTGAGACCGAGAATCTCGGCGTAGTTCTTGGCCTGCTGGAGTCCGTCGCCGGGGGTTTTGTACCTGGGCTTGGCTTCGACGACGGCGATGGGGAAGTCGGGACGGTAGCGGAGGAGGTAATCGGCCCGCTTGCCGGGGCGGCGTTGGGTGCGGCGGCCCGTGACGATGATGCGGCCGTCGGTGAAGGTCCGCTGCTCGGCGATACGGTCGTCGTCCCAGCCGGCTTGTTGAAGTCGGGGTACAACAAAGCGGCGACAGGTATCCGCCTCGTTCAGCATGTGTTCGCCATACCGGCAGATGCTGAAAGAAGCAAGTCTCGTGGCAACGCCAGATTATACCCGGTCTCAAAACTGCGGACAGGCCGACGCTCATCGATGGGCCCAACCGCCGCCACCTTTTCACCGCGGCAACTCAAACGATTCCGCACCCTTCCGCGGTTCTGGGCTAGTGCTCTGTCAACGACTTTCCTGCGGGTGCCTGGCCGCGGGAGGGCGAGCCTATCGGCGAGCCGGCGCGCACAGCGCCTACGGCTTTTGGCTCGGCAGGAGCCTCGCCCTCCCGGCAGGAGCCTCGCCCTCCCGGCAGGAGCCTCGCCCTCCCGGTCGAACGCGCTAGTTTAGCGTTGACCGAGCACTAGGTTACTACCGGCTTCGTCGGTTCCTAAACAGGATCAAGGCATCGTTGGTCAACCCGCTGCCGTCCACGCGGTCCAGCGTCCCGACGATATCGTTTAGGCCATCGCCGTCAATGTCCTCGATGACCAAGCTGTTCACCAACGTGGACGTGCTCTCCTGCTGGCCCTGTTG
The DNA here is from genome assembly GCA_043803085.1 of Planctomycetota bacterium. Taxonomy (GTDB): domain Bacteria; phylum Planctomycetota; class Phycisphaerae; order UBA1845; family UBA1845; genus JAAEQG01. The sequence goes on along the minus strand of JAZDKM010000339.1, from coordinate 11,887 downwards.
TAGGGGATCGGTGAGGAGGTGGAGTAGGTCGCTGAGGCCGGCGGTGTTGTCGTTGGCGTTGTCGCCGGTGGTACCGGCCGGCGGGCTGTCATCGATGATGAGCGTTTCGCCCCATTGGTCGAACACGCTCAGGGCCTGTTGGGCATCGAACCAGGCGACGGCGCCTCCCGCGGAAATCGCCACCTCCACTTGCCCGTCGTCAGTCAGATCGCCAACGGCGATGGCCTGCGGTTTGCGGTCGCGGAATTCGGCCAGAGTGTAGACCTGCCAGGGATTGCGAATGAAGTTGTAACCCGGGAAAGCGGGACGCTTGAACCACTGCACAACCTGACCTTCCGACGAACGCGCCAACACGTCTTCAATCCCATCGTTATCCAGGTCACCGATCTCGAGGGAGTCCGCCCCCGTGCTGATCTGCCCGACGGGTGCGTATAGTCCCCAACTGCTGTACACCCGACTGAGCTCGCCGAGGTCCAGCGGATTAGGCAACCACCGCACATTAGAGCTGGCGGCCGTCGGGTAGGTGCAAACGACATCGCGGTCTCCATCGCGGTCCGCGTCCAAGATTCGACAGGCCCCGACGGGAGTCAGGTCCGCATAAATAATCGCCCGGGCCCAAGCGTCGCCGTTGCGTGCCAGCCCCGGCCCCGGATTGGCCCAGAGATCGACACTGTTAAGTTGCGGCAGACCCTCGACGGAGTCGAGGGGCAAGCTGGGATTACCCTCGGCCGAGTTTAGCGCTACGACGATGTCCGGGCCGTTGGCTCCGTCAATGTCCCCCACGGCGAGACTGGTGTATCCCCCCTCTTCGATCGAGTCGCCTTCATCGCGGCCGGCCAAGAACGAAGTGGTCAGCAGCGTCGCCTCCCAAGGCTGACCCGGAGCATCCGCCGGGTTGTAGAAAACGACGATGCCGCCTTCGATAGCGCCTTCGATCACCCCGCCGCTTTCGGTGACGTCGCAATCCTCGCGAGACTCGTCGCACTTGGCCACCCGTCCCGTGTCCTTGACCAGTACCACGACGTCCAGGCGACCATCGGCGTCGAGGTCGGCGAGTTCGAGTCCGGCGACCTTCGCGATCGGAGCCGTACCTCCCAGCGGCACCGACTCGAAGGCTAGGTCACCGGCCGCGCTGCGTCGCTGGAAGTGGATTTGGACGGGCTGCGACTGGTTCCAGGCGCTGGCGATGTCCATCAGCCCGTCGCCGTCCAGGTCGCCGGCGCGGACGAAGACCGGGCCGGCGGAATCCTCGCTACGCGGGTCCACCTGGAGGGCGGTGAAGAAGCTGCCGGCCGTGCCCGTTTGGCCGAAATCCGTTCCCTTGGGGGCACTGCCGTCAGGCGTGAAGTACATGGACCGGCAGCCGACAAACAGAATGATCCCGATCAATAGGAATCCGAAACCCGTATTGGGGTGTGACTTCATCTCGTTCGTCTCCGCGTCGTACGCAGCTATCAGCTTTCAGCTATCAGCCAGACAGTCCAGAATCCAAGATCCAAAGTTATCTTCTCCGCGGCCTCTGCATGAGTTTTCCGAATCCGCAATCCGAAATCCGCAATTGCTCTAGTCCGCTCCCTGACGGTCGCGGTTCGGATCAGGGCTGACGGCGCGATTCGGACCAGGGCTAACGGTCGCGGCTCATTCTGCTATTTTCTAGGGCGACGCAGCGTTCACCTCATCTCCGAGGGTGTTGCGGAACCAGATCAGGCTGTCCTCTGCCAGGCCACTGACCACGCGGCGATTCAAGGTGGCGATAATGTCGTTGAAGCCGTCGCCGTCGAGGTCGGCGACGATCACGTTATTAATGAAGGTCGCGGTGTCCCTGAAGTCGGGGTCGTTGGGGTCGGCCGTCGTACCCTGCTCCTTGGTGTCGTCGATGACGAAGGTGCCGCCCCATTCGGAGTAGATGCCCGCCGGGGCGAGCGCCGAATCGAACCATTCCAGGGCACCGCCGACCGCCACCACGGCGTCCACTTGTCCGTCGCCGGTCAGGTCTCCGATGGCGATGCCCATCGGATCGCGGATCGGGTATTCGACCAGCGTGTAAACCTGCCACGGGAAGTCGAATCGGCTGCTCGGGGTTGGTGACTCGCTCGGATCGAGCGGCTCAAGCGGCGATTCAGAGACCGGCCGGCGAAACCACTGCACCACCTTCCGGTCGGTCGAGCGCACGAGCACGTCCTCGAACCCGTCGCCATCCATATCGCCGGTGGTGATCACGTCGGCGCCGAAACTCTGGTCACCGGGGGCACGGTCCAGGTGGCCGACGGGCCGGAAAACCCCCTCGTCGAACGCGCCCCCGCCCGTGTTGCGGAACCAGCGAATGTTTGAGGAAACCGAGGCCGGATAGGTCGCGATGACGTCCAGGTTGCCGTCGTCGTCGACGTCCAGCAACTCGACATCTTTGACAAAGGAGGGATCCCAGTCAGAGGACGGCAGGCGGGCCTGTTCGGCCCACAGCGCGCCGTTCTGTGCGCTTTGCCCGCCGGGATTGGCATACCAGTCGAGCTGGCCTCGATTGGTGTCCAGCGGGTTGAGGGCCACGACAACGTCGGGCGCTCCATCACCGTCGATGTCCCCCGCGTCGATGGCCGTGTAGCCCGCCCATTCGGGCATGGTTTTGATCTCGTCGTCGGTTCTCGTGGGCACGATCGCCCCATTGGCCAGGGTAATGGTGAGCTTAGTTTCGACCCACTGCTGTCCGTCGGTGATGCCGGCGCTGCCGGGATTGAAGTAGATGTAAACCTCGCCTTCGCGGCAGGGTCCTTCGACCGGCACGCCGTTCGAGTTGCACGCAAACCCCGTAGACTTGACCAGAACGGCGATATCCAGACCGTTCTGCCCATCGAAGTCCGCGGGCTCCACACCGGCAATGATTGATACGCCGCGGAGGTCGTCCGGGCTGCCGATTTCGGCGCCGGGGATAGTGCCGGCGATAGTAATGCTCTTGAAGCTCACTTTGCCGTCGGCGTCGCGCTGTTGGAGGTGGAGTTGGACCGGCTGCGACTGGTTCCAACCGCTCACGAGGTCCATGAGCCCATCGCCGTTCATATCCGCCGCCTCGACGAAGACCGGACCGGCGCTGTCTTCCAGCGCCGGGTCGATTTGGATGGCCCGGAAGTGGCTGGCCGTCTCTTCGCCTTCCGCGGTCTCCTCCTCGACAATCATGGGCGTGCCTCCCGGAACGTCGTGACTGCCCGCGGAGAAGAACCCGTTAGCAGAACTGAAGGCATCCGGCGCCGCGGTGCTTCCGGCGCCGGGTCCGCCGCCGCTACCGCCCGTGCCTTCGTAGAGCGACCGGCATCCGAACACCACAGCCAGGGCTATGCTGAGAGACACGGGAAAACGCACGGTGGATAACTTCATGGAACGATTCTCCATCGGCCGGTCTGGGACGCGGCATCGTCCGTGTATGTTTCCTGAGTTATCGGTTTGCGGGGGGCGCGACTTGCGGCGGCCACCCGGGGTGTGCGAGGGTTACGGCGTACGCAAGGGCAGGCACCGGGGTTATCGGAACCGCATTCGCCAAACCTGCCGCCGGAAAAGCAGACCGAGACGCGACCGTGACGGAACGTACTGATCAGCATTCTTTGCCCTCTTCTACGGTCGGGCCTCGGATAAGATGTGATCTGGGCGAAGCACTACAGTAGGATGGCCGCGATGACCGGAAGCGAACGAGTCCCCCGGAACGAAGTTGCAGATACGCTAGCGGCGCGCTATCTCTCCCTGGATGACGCCGGACTCCTCGCGCAGTGTCGGGTGGACACGTATCGCGCCCGCGGCCCCGGCGGGCAGAAACGCAACAAGACCTCCTCGGCGGTGCGGTTGCGCCATCTGCCCTCGGGCCTGTCGGCCATCGGCGTGGAGAGCCGGTCCCAGCACACCAACAAGGCCCGGGCCTTGCGCCGCTTGCGCAAGACTATTGCCCTCTCGTTACGCTCCCCCGTCGATCCGCAGGCCTACAGGCCGAGCGACTTGCTCCGCAGTTGCCTTTCCCAAGCGCAGCAGTTGCGCGTCGGACGGAAGGATTATCGGTACGATCATGCGGTCAGCGAAATCCTCGACCTGCTGGACGGCTGCGCGATGCAAGTGTCCACGGCGGCCGACCTGCTGGGCGTCAGTACGGCCCATCTCGTCTCGTTCCTCGAAGACGACCCGGCGCTGTGGGGCTGCGTCAATCGCCTGCGCGCCGCCGCGGGGTTGAAACCTCTCCGTTAAGCTCGACTATTCGGCTTGGTAGGTCGGGCTCCGCCCGACATCTGGCACTGTCGGGCAAAGCCCGACCTACCTCGCTCAGTCCCAACGGCGGGTGCCCACCGCAGCCAGCAGCAGCGCAAAAGTCATGGCGAGCATGCCGGCGCCGAGCGCGCCACACGCGCCGCTGTTCGTTGCAGCGCGCGGAGCGTCGCCGGGTTCTACACGGGCGGGTGCTCTGGCTTTCTCCATGGCCAGGTTCATGGCGGCCTGGGTGGCAGCCCCTTTGGTTGCATCGGCCACCGAGGCGCTGATCGCCTGAGCGAGGGCCTCAAACGAGCGACCGTAGACCGCTCCAATCCCGGTGTCGCCGGGGAGGTTAACGGCCCGGGCTTCAAACGTAGCCTCGAGGTCGAACTCGGTGTCTTCTGCCGCGGAGTAGAAATACCCCAATTCCTGCCTGGGGATGATGACCAGATAGACCTGACCTAGCGCCGCCAACTCGTCCAGGAGTTCGGCTTCAGTGAAGCCGGCGGCGGCGTGGATCAGTTCCGGCCCGCCCAGCAGTGCGAAAATGGCGTCCGGTGAATCCAGGGTGATCGTGCCGTCCGGGCCCCCCGCGGCCGTCAGCAAGGCGTGAAAGACCGCTTGCGGATCCGCGTCGGGCAACTGCTGTTCGACGGTGATTTCCAAGCTGACGGACAGCCCCGTCAGATCGCGGGCGGGGTCTGCCGACCAGATGACGACGGCGCCGGACACGAACACGCTGCTGAGCACGGGTCGTTCGGTTTCGCCCTCCAGCAGGCCGAGTTCCTCGGCGCTCAAACTGACTTTGCGTTTCTCGGTAGCGATCGCGTGGCCGGCGAAGTTGGTTTCCGGTTCTCGGGAGTAAACGTGCGTTTCGAGGCCGACTTCCGCTGGGTTAGGGATCGGCGACGCCTTCGGATCGCGGAAATCCGCAAAGGCCGCGGCAGTAAAGCCGTTGGTCGGGGCGTCTTCGGGCGGAAGCAACTGGGCAGCGACGTGGATCGGAAGTGTCGCCGAGGTGGCGCCGAACTCCTCGAAGGCGGAGTCGAAAGACCCCTCTTCGCGGGAGATGAACTCCTGGACCTCGGCCGAGATGGTGGCGTCGATTTGCCGGATCTCGGCCCGCACTGGTGGCACGAACAGGAGCCCCAGCAAGGCCGACAACCCCAAAGCGCTACGACGGACGGATGGGAGGTTGCACATGATCGGCACCTTTGATGTCCGAGCCCGCGGCGGTCGGACGCGTCATGTTTACCCAAGCCTGACCCAGAACCGAGCTTCGCCGCGGCCCGGTTCCACGCACGCGGATACTGTACGTTGCCTATGAGGTAAAGTCGAGGGCCCACCGACCCGGCATTCGCGGACCGCGTGCGGAGCGTACGATCATCGGAGAAACAGTTGCATTCGGGGACCGGCAATCGGAGCCGATGAATTGGCTTGTTTCGTCTGCCTCGGTTCGGTACGATGGCGATTAATCTGGGTTCGAGGGCTTTGAGATGTTGGCGTGTGATGCAAGCGGGCTGCAAGGGTAGATGGCGCGCCGTCAGCGCATGTGTACTTGTCCTTAAAACGGAGGTATCAGGCCATGAATTGGGATTCTGGACGAAAGGGAAGGATGTGGGTGCTTGCTTTGCTCGTGACCCTAGGCGCAGGTACGAGCGTGGTCTGGTCGGTCAACGGCACCGAGACCATGGGCTTTGGACGCGTCGTCGCCTCGGCGGACAATCCAGCCCTGCTGGAAATTGTCCCGCCTGAAGTTACGGGCGGGGCCCCTCCTGCCGCGGCCTCCACGGTACCGCCGGAGACCGAGGTCGAAGCGGTTCCCGTGGAACCCAAGCGGGTCAGCGTGTTGGTATACCTCGAACCCGCGAAGGCAGGCGACGAGGCCAGGGCGGCGGCCAACCGTGCCGCGGTACGGGACTTCGCTCGCGTGGCGGAGGGGTATGTGCGCTATGAGTACACGATCCTTCCGAGTGTGCTCAATCTGCGCGACATCCCCGTGTCCGCGCTGAAGGACCTCGAGAACCTGCCTGGCGTACAGCGGGTGGAAGAGGATACCTACGACATTCGGATCAACCTCCACGACAGCACGCCGCTCGTTCGCGGGCTACAAAGCCAGATCACCGGGGCCGGTCTCTCTGCGGACGGCTCCGGCATCCGCATCTGCATAGTGGACACGGGGATCGACACCGACCACATCATGTACGCCAGTCGAATCGATCTCGCGGCCAGCTACGATTTCTACAACGACGATACCAACCCGGAGGATGACAACGGCCACGGCTCTCACGTTGCAGGCATCGCAGCCGGGGGCACCGGCCTCCAAGTCGATTTCGGATGCGTCGGTCCCGAACCCTTCCAGGGCATTGCCCCCGCCGCAACGCTGGTCAGCGCCAAGGTGTTGAACAGCGCTGGCGGCGGCTATGACAGCGACATCATCGCCGGCATCGACCACTGTGCCAACCAGTCGCCCTCCGGCGGACGAGCGGACGTGATCAACCTGAGCATCGGGACCGGACAGTACACCGGCCCGTGCACGCATAGCTGGGCGGTCGCGGCGAACAACGCCGTCAACAACGGCGTGGTGGTCGTCGCCGCTTCCGGCAACAACAACTACAGCAATGCGATGACCTCGCCCGCCTGCGGCGCCAACGTCATCTCGGTCGGCGCCACCTACGACGAGAACTTCCCCAACTGTGAGGACTCAACCTCCACTTTTTACTGGTCCAACTGCACCGACGTGCAGCCCGATGTGAACCAGGTCGTCTGCTTCAGCAATGAGAGCGACTACCTGGACGTGACGGCACCGGGGGCGGTGATCTACTCCGCCAGCACGGCCGCCGGCGGCAGTTCCATTACTGCCAAGTCGGGAACCAGCATGGCCTCGCCGCACGTAGCCGGTCTGGCTGCCTTGATCCTTGACATGGATCCCACGCTTACGCCGGCCGAGGTCCGCCAGCTCATTCGCGACGGGTCCATCGACATGGGCCCGGCCGGACGCGACCGCGGCTATGGTTTCGGGCGGATCGACGTAATCGACACGCTGCAACTGGTAGGGCCGGGTTGCACCGGCGACCCGGACTGCAACGACGGCCTGTACTGCAACGGCGTGGAGACCTGCGTGGGCAGCACTTGTCAGGCAGGCACCCCCCCCAATTGCAGTGACGGCGTAAGCTGCACGGTGGATTCGTGCAACGAAACCACCGATTCGTGCGATCACATGCCCGACAACGGCCTCTGCAACAACGGCGTATACTGCGACGGGGCCGAAATATGCAATGCGGTCTCCGGCTGCCAGGCCGGTACACCGATCAACTGCGACGACAGCATCGCCTGCACCGCCGATTCCTGTAACGAGTCCACCGATTCGTGCAACCACACGCCGAGCCACGCCATGTGCGATGACGGCGTGTTCTGCAACGGGGCCGAAACCTGCAATCCGGCCTCGGGCTGCGTGGCCGGCGGCGACCCCTGCCCCGGGCAAACCTGCGACGAGGTCAACGATGTCTGTGTGGGCGGCGCAGTGGCGTGGATGTCCTTCAAGACTACCACTACCGTACCGGGCGTCGGGAGCGTCCAAAACGAGGACATCGTCGCCTACGACCAAGGTACGGGCACTTGGTCGCTGATCTTTGATGGAAGCGACGTCGGGTTGAGCAGCTTTGAGATCGATGGGATGGCTGTGCTGGCCAGCGGCGACATTCTGCTGAGCTTTACGGCCGCCGGCAATGTCACCGGGCTGGTGGGCGGCCCCAGCGGTACGTCCGTGGATGATTCCGATATCATCCGATTCACGCCGACATCGCTCGGCGCAACCACCGCTGGAACCTTCTATTTCTATTTTGATGGCAGCGACGTCGGCTTGACCGCGAACGACGAGGACATTGATGCCATCGCGCTGACCAGTGACGGGCGTCTGATCGTCTCCGCGCTCGGCAACTTCAGCGGGACGGGTGCCAACGGCGTGGACGAAGACCTGTTCCAGTTCAACGCGACCAGTTTGGGAGCTACCACTTCCGGCAGCTTCCAGATGTACTTCGACGGCAGCGACGTGGGTCTCACCGGCTCAGCGGAAGACGTCGACGGCGCCGGCCTGACACCGGACGGAACGATTCTGCTCTCGACCGAGGGCGCGTTCTCGGTGCCAGGCGTTTCCGGGGCCGATGAGGATATCGTCGAGTTCACCCCGACGTTGCTCGGCTCGACGACGGCGGGCACCTACACGATGTTTCTCGACCTGAGTGCTTTGGGGATCGCTACTTCGGAGAACATCGGTTCGCTCGAGCTGCGCTGAGTAAGGCATGGTCGGTCAAGGAGCGAGCCGCAAAGGCTCGCTCCTTGACCGTATCTGACTAACCTCGTCACTGCTCGACGGGTCCCACAGCTTCGCGCTTTTGGCCGTGCCTCACCAGCACGATGCACAGGGCGATCAGGCCCGCCACAACCACGAAGAAGACCAGGAACAACCCGAACCCGCCGACGCGAAAGGCCTCCTGGTGCACGGAGTAAAGAGCGGACAGGTCGCCAAAGGATTGCAGCCGAATGGCCTCCCGCACCACGCTCACCCCGATCACCGTCAGCACCACGCCGAGCGTGGCCAGTGCCAACTTCCGGCCGTCAAACGTCGTGCGGTTCAGATGCATCCGCCAGGCCCAGACTTGGATCAGCAGTCCGACGACGGCCAGAACCAGATACGGCCAGGCTAGGGGGCTGACGATCGCGCGGCGGGAGGCTGTGCCGATCAATACGCAATAGAGTGCCCCACTCACGGCACTCAGCGCGATCCCGGCCAGCGCCAGGATCGCAGTCCCGCGCGTCTCTCCGGCAGGAAGGAACTGTCCGCGGCGCTCCCCGTAGCACAGTTGCCAGGCCAGAATCACGCACATCGTAGGGACCGCACCGGAAAACCACACCGCCAGTCGCGGCAAGAGTTCCGGGTTCCAGTACGTCAGGGACCCGGAAGCGTACAACTCCGGCCAGACTTCCGCGTGGCGGCTGAGCACGTGGTTCTCGGTCCACGAGTAGGCGGTCCACGCCAGACAGGTAAACGCCCCGACGCCGACGATGATCCGCCACCCGCGCCACCACTGCTCGATCCGCCGACTGTTGAGCCAATAGAGCAGGTAGTACCCGAGGATCAGCACCGGCAGGATGGACATCCAGCGATGGAAGCCGAGCAGGTTGGCGGTGTAGAAGTTTTTCTTGTATAGAATCTGTACGAACAACAGCGGGGCGACTCCCGCGGTGATGGCCAGTCCCAGCGCGAACGGCAGCCAATCGCGGAGGATCAACGCCTTGGGGCTCTCAATCCCCGCCGCCTTCGACCCGCCCCCCACGAAGCTCCTCACGGCCAGATACGCCGTGCCCACCAGGACATAATTCATGAAGAACACGTGGATGACCAGCGTCAGCACATAGAGGACCAGGTAGAACCCGGTCGGGAAAGGGAATCCGAAAGGAAAAACTTTCTCCATCAGTGCGTCTCCGCCGCAGGGGCGTCGTGGGCCTGCGCGACGCCGGGAGCCGTTCCTGCCGCTTCGAGCCATTGCCCGATCCGGGCGAGGATCCGGAGATCATCCGTGACCGACCAGTTCGCCGGTCGCCCCGCGTTGGACCAACTGAGAAACTGCACCAGGGCCTCCACTTCCGGCGCGGTCCCGGCGAACGGAGGCATGAACGGCTTGGTGTGTTGTAGCTTGGCGATGTTCATGCGCTTCTGTTCCATCATCCAGGAGCCGGTCAGATGGGTCAGGCTGTTGGCGCCGTCGAGCGTATGGCAGATGCTGCACTGGAAACGATACACCTTGGAACCCAGGCGGAGCTGGTCGTTGGGATAAGCCGACGCATCACGCAGCGGATAGGGATCGTAAGTCACCGAACCCACCTTGCGCAGGTACTCCACCTCCGGCTGTTTGAGCGAGTTCGAGTACAGTGTGTTGCGGATGGTGTAGGGCTTGCGTACGCCTTCGCGGACAAACTCCCCGCCGGCCGTGGCCACGAGCGCGAGCCCGCATAGAAGGGTCGCAGTGGCCCCGTTGATGTACAGCCGCTGGAAGAGCAGACCAATCAGGGCGTAGAGGCCGATGAACAGGGTGGCCCCCAAGGCGAGCATCATGAACAGGGTCATCGCCGTGCTGCCACCCATGACCCAGGACCGACTGTCTTCGGGAATGACCAACAGGTACCACGCGGCAATAGGGGGCATGAGTACCATCGGCGCCAGGAAATGGGCCGCACGGTTGATCAACGCCGTTCGCGCCGCCCGGTCCAGGTCCCTCATCGTGTTGATCACCACACAGGCCACCAGCCCGGCAATGGTCATGGAGACGATGGTGCGGAAGAATAGCGACGGCCAGAAGCTGGGGTTGAAGAACCCGGACCACACCATGCGGTCCACGAGCCACGCGCCGGGGGTGAGTTGCCATGAGAGAATCCCGTTGATCCAGAACAGACTGCCCCACGCCGCCAGACTGTAGAGTACCAGCAACGTCATGCGGACCCGGTCCGTGAGCCGCGCCGCGTAACGGTAATAGGTGTAGCCGGCGAACAACTCCAGACAAAAGAGCGTCCACTCCGTGGCCCACACCCAATGGAACTCGTCGACCATCAGGCCGATGGTGCGCGGGCTGACCTGGATCGACGTGAACCACATGCCCACGCCGGTCAAGGCCCCGACGACAAAGCTGAGCAGGACCAGAAACCGGAAAAAGCTGTTCAGCAGCAGCCGGGCGGCCGGATCGCGCCCCCTTTGCGCCACCCACTGGAAGTAGCACATCAGCATCCCGCCGCCGATGGCAAACTGGGCGAGAAACACGTGCAGGATGCCCAGCCCGCCGATGACGAGGCCCTTCATGGCCGGGCCGAAGTCGTTGAGCGGGTAGTAGGAAACATCCACGGCGCGTTCTCCGCAGTTTGCGTTTGGCGTACTCTCCGCGCGGTGTTATACGTGGCGGGCCTTCAAACCACAAGGAGTCTTATGGGGCGTCGCTCGTCTGGCGTCGGGCCGCAAATGTATTGTAAGTTTGTTCTGGTGACAGCGCAGGGGGTCGGTCGCCGCCGCGTCGCTGGGGGGGGCGCTATGGACAGCATTGCCCAACAACTCGAGGAAGTCCGGCGGGAGATCGCGCGGCTGTTGAGCGCCTACCCGAGCGCGGCTGCCCGGGAGCAGGAAGGAATCTTGAGCGAGTGCGAGTATCTTGGCGGCGAGGTCCAGGAACTGGTGGGCGTGCTCAAGCTCCACATTCGGCAGATCGTGGCCGCCACATGTGCGTTGCACGAGGAAGAGCCCACCAAGGCGGAACACCTGGTGCAGATCGCCCGCCACGGAATCCGTGTGGTCCACTGTGCCGGGGAGGAGGTCTCGGCCGCGGTACGCCTGATCCGCCAACTCCGCGCGAGGCAACCTACGAGCGACGGCTGACCCTCCGCACCATACTGGCTGTGGCCCCGCCGGCTATCACGCCGGGACAAGATGGGCCAACAACTCGCGGTTCCCGGCATGCCCGCGTATGGGACTTTCCACCGTGTCCACGATGCGCAGTCCCAACGCGGAGACGGAGTTCAGCACCTCCTGGACCGTGGGCCCAAACCACACGTCCGGCAGGATCCCCTTGACCAGCCGATCGGCAGGGGCCTCGTAGTGCGGTTTTATCAGCGTGATGATCGC
>JAZDKM010000338.1:0-9406 GCA_043803085.1 Planctomycetota bacterium | reverse complement strand
ATGGGATATTTCCGCAAAGCAACATTCTATCACCGACAAGTTGTTTCGCCCTTTTCAAGTCGACATTCGCTTGCGGGGGTGGTTCGCATGGCTCGATGCCATCCATGCCCATCCTACAAAAGGTCTCGAGATAATCCATGGCGTTTCCATGACAATGATGCCGCACTTTGCCCCCAAACGAGTGCAGGGTCTCGTTGATATGTTTATCATAGGGCACAACAAGTTCCTCCAGGAAAACCGGCGACATCCATGGGTCAATCGCCATCTCAAGCCCACCCTGAGAGAAATACCGGGGGACATCAAACGCCATTAACCGCTTCAGTTCCGTCACGATGTAATCCGTATAGGCCTTGAAGAACGCGTGCAGTTTTTCTTTTTCGATTGCAAGCCATGTGTAGAATTCCACCTGGTCCGCCGCGCGAGACAAAAGACCAAAGGGATGGGGAATCCCGGTTGTCACAAACCGATCCCGGTAGTTGTTCTTATCGAATCCCTCTCCGCTAATGCGTTTTCGATCGGCAAACGTAAGCCGTTCCAAATCGTCCAGGGTGGAGATGAAATGCTTTTCATAGTGATAATCGGACGTTGATACCGGATGCCGCGTTATCTGCACAAACGTTCCGGCGGACGTATGCCGTTTGCATCGGATCCGCTTGAACTCGCCTTTCGTTTCTTCGATCGTCGCTTCCTCGTCTTCATAGTCCATTCCGAACCATCCCCACGAAGGTGACCATGCGTTCCAATTATCGGCGTATTGCGCGATGAGGTCGTTGAGACGACGGCTCACGGGATTTTCTTGAGCTTCCCTGGTTATGTAGAGTTCAAAAGGAACCCGGTCGGGTTCCTCGAAACACCAGGCCTTTTCAATGCGTTCTCTTGAAGTCATTTGAATCCCAGCTTCCTGGCTGCCTCTCCGGCCAGCTCGTAGATCTTCCCGGCGCGCTCCTGCCAGCCGGAGGCCACGAAACCGTAGTCGCCGGCCGTCCCTTCCCCGGCGCCCCGCAGCGCCCGGGTGCGCTCGTCGAGGAGCGCCTGACAGCGTTCGGCCATCTCCGCCCCGAGATTGGCGCGCTGGGCCTTGTCCAGCAGGGCGCTTTCAATGAAAATTCGCGCCTCGCATTCCTGCAGGCCCTGGCGGATCACCTCGAAGCGCAGAGTCGAGACCGCCCCGGCGGGCCCGGGGTGCAGGTAGGCGCCGTCGAAATTGAGCTGCTTCCAGTTACTTTCTTCCGGGTAGCGGGCAGCCAGGCCCCTGCTTGCTGATCCCCAGGAGGAATGCGCACTCTTGAGCACCGGCCAGAAATCCGCCGGCATTCTCCCGGCGCCATTCTGCATGCCGGTGATGTTCCTCTCTCCGGCAAGGTAGGCATAGTCGATCAGCTGCATCTGCGGCGTCAGGGTGAGTGGGCCAACCCGGGCAAACTGGGTGACGAACCCGTGCGCCAAGCCCTTGCGCTTGTCCCACGGCTTGTCCCATCCGTACAACCGCTCCACGGACGGATCGGGAGCGAAAAAGGCCTGCCACACGGTCGAGGCGTACCCCACCGGGACCCCGCGCACCTCCCACTTCAGGGCGTGGGCCATGGACACCCACTTGGCTTCCGGGAGAATCTCCTTCCAGAAGGCCACCACCTCCTGGTCCGGGATGATGTCGCAGACAATGCCGATCATCAGGGACTTCTCCAGTCCCCGCTTCTTGAGACGCTCGCGCAGCGACTCGGCCACCGGCTTCCAGAAGGCCCTGGCTTTCTCCGCCTCGTTGTACATGGGCCCGGCCATCTCCTGCACCTTGCCGCTGGCCGCGTCGAGCTCGCTGACCAGCACGGGCTTCCATTCCTTGACCCCGGCCCCGTACAGCCCGCCGCCAGCGTAGAGGTCCCAGACGTAGAGGCAGACCACCGGAGGCTTGCCCAGGTGCTTCTCGACCAAGTCCAGGTACTGGTCCACGGGACCGAAGTCGTGCTTGTAGGTCCCGTCTGACTGCTTGATCCACCGGACCATGCTTTGCTCATTGCCGAAGTTCGTCCGGCAAATAAGCGGGATGTAGACCGTCTTGTTGCCGACGCTGCCCAGCCACTTCAGAGACTGGTCGAGCATGGCGAGGTGCTTCTCCGACCAGAGGGGCGCGTCGTACTGCAGCGCCACCGTCTCCGGCGACTGGATGAAATCGACGAACGCGCGGAAGTTCCGGGGGTCGGGAAGCTCCCAGGCGCAGACCTTGAGGTGCACCGGGACATCCACGGACTGCTGGCCGTCCGCTCCGACGGTCAGATTGCCGCGGTACTCGCCGGCGGCCGCGCCGGCGGGGACGCTCACGGTGATCCATATCGGCTGGACCGCTCCGAAGACCGCCGGGGGGACGCCCTGCATCGGCTTGGTCCGCACCGGGACCTCGGCCGGCGGCGATTCCATCAGGGCATCGAAGCAGGCCACCCCCTTGGCGCCCGGGACGCGCGGGCGGATGTCCTGATACCACTGCTCGCCGGACGCCGGCAACGGGTAGCCTATGCTCACCGCCGAGGCCGCTATGCGCCCCGTCCCGCCCTCCAGGGCCAGGTCGCTCATCCTGGCTCTGAGCCCCTTGATGGGAACATGGCAGCCGGCTACCACCTGCCCCGCAAACCTGCCGTTCGGCGTCCCGACCAGCCGGATCGGCCGGGGACCCTCTCCCGCCTCGCCGTAGTCCGTCTCGAAAACCGGGACCAGCGGGTCGGCGTTCCACAGTTGGAAGCCCCCGGGACGGGCGTTATTCGGCACGGCCCCCGCGCCGTAGGCCCTCAGGGCCATCTGGGTCACCCCGGCCGTAGTCCAGGCGGTATTGTAGATTTCGTTGCCATAGAACTTCTTTTTCTCCTTGCCGAGCATGACCGTCTCGTGGTACGGGGCGCGGTGTATCTCGACGGCCAGGATGTTGCGCCCCTTGCGGAGGAGATTCGCGGGGATGGCCACGTCGCCCAGGCTCCTGATGCGTAGCGCCAGGCGATCGCGGACCTCGGGGTTGAAGGCATACCAGATGGGACCGCCCGCGGCGGTGACGAAGGCCTCCTTGGGGTAGTCCTCGGCCAGCGCCGAGGCGTCGAGCTGGTCCTTGGGCCCGTTCGACGGGCTCAGGGCAGGCAGGTGGGCGCGGGCGATTTCCCGGCCGTTGAGGTAGACCACGGCGCCGCCGCGGAAGCTCATGCTGAGCCGGAGCCCCTGGGCCGCGCCTGGATCAGTCACCTGGAACCCCCCGCGCAGGCAAATCAGCGCCAGGCGCGGGCTGGTCTCTTCGAAACGGATGAACCCCATGCCCTCGCTCTCCGGGGAGTAGGCATGGCCTCGCTGGCTGGGGAAGAATGGCCCGGGAACGCGCGCCCAGGCGCTGTCGTCAAAGTCCGGCTCCGCCCAGCCCGCCGGCGGCGCCGCCACTTTGCTCTTGAGCGGGCCGGCGGATCCCGCGTCGTCGATTTCCTGAAGCTCGCCGTTGATCCGGACCACCGGCGCGCTGGCCGCGAAGCGGCAACGCCAGAAACTGCCGGTGTCGAGAATGATCGTGCCGGGGCCGGACGGTACGGCCGGCTCTGTGGCGACCGGACCGGCGGCAACCAGCGTCCCGCCCAACACCATCAGCGCCATGAAAGATTGTCGCATGTGTGATCCTCCTTTACTTGTTCCCCAGCCTGCCGGCCACTTCCGCCGCGGCGGCGTAAAGCTGACCGGCGTGGGCGTTGGCTCCAGCCATGTAGTGCATCCAGGCGGCATCGCCGTATGGCCCGTCCGCCACGGCCTTGAGAATCGCCCGGGTGCGCTCGTCGAGCAATTCCTGACAGCGCTTGGCAAGATCCTCACCGAGATTGGCTTTCTTCCCGGGATCCACCAGCGCTTTCTCCAGAAATATCCGCGCCTCGGTCTCCTGTACGCCTTGGCGGATGGCCTCCAGCCGGATGGTGCTCACCGGTCCATCCTTGCCGGGAGAGAGCAAGTGAGTGACCGCATTGGCCACGTCCAGCGCCCCCCAATTGGTGATGGGATCAAACTTCAGAAGCCTGACCGGCTTCTTGCCCTCGGCCACCGGGACCTCCCAGAACTCCCCGCCCA
Organism: Planctomycetota bacterium; assembly: GCA_043803085.1. GTDB lineage: Bacteria > Planctomycetota > Phycisphaerae > UBA1845 > UBA1845 > JAAEQG01. The sequence continues at coordinate 5,329 of JAZDKM010000338.1, read as the reverse complement.
GCCGGTCGGCGCCGCGGATGCCGGAGATGACGATGCCCTCGATTGCCGCCCGGTAGAGCCCCAGCGCCGCGTTGTTGTAAATGTAGCCGACGGCCCCGCTACCCACGCGCGGGAAGGTGGTGTACAGGTGCTCGTTCTTCCAACCATAAATCCGCCGGACGCTGGGATTGCGCTCCCCGGGATAGAACCAGACCTCAGACTGCGCGCCCACCGGCTGGCTCTTGTACAGCATCCAGTCGGTGCTCCGTCCGTGGGTGTGGATCACCCACCTGGCGTCCGGCGCGGCGGCCTTGAGGTCCTCGACCACCGACCTGGTCGGCCGGGTGTCCGCGCTGATGCCGACCATCATGGAGTCCTTCAGCCCGCGCTTCTCGAGAATCGGCCGCAGGCCATCGAAGACCGGCTTCCAGAAAACAGGGCTCTCCGGCGTGCCATAGGCCGGCCCCTCGGCAATGGAAAGTTTGCCCGTGGCGAGATCGTGCTGGGTAAACTTCACCGGATGAGGCCCACGCGATTTGATCTTTTCGTACCCCGGCCCTTCGGTCGAGCCGAAATACGTCCCGCCGAAGTACGGCTCCCAGACGTAGAAGCAGACCACAGGGGGCTTGCCGAGATATTTCACCGCCAGGTCCAGGTACTTCTCCACGATGCTGAAGTCATGCGTGTAGGAGCCGTCGGCCTGCTTGATCCAGCGTACCATAGTATGTTCGTTGCCGAAGTGGGTCGGCACGATGAGCGGGATGTACACCGTCTTGTTGCCGACCTCGGCGCTGACCTGGAAGGACTTTTCGATCAGCTTCCAGTGCTCGTCCGACCACATGGCCACGCCGTACTTCCTGGCCACCGACTCGGGCGATAGAATGATGCCCACATAACTCTCGAAGTCCTTGGTGTCAGGCAGAAGCCAGTCGTGGACATTGATTTCGAGAGGCACCTCGACCGGCGTGGCGCCCTCGGCGCTGACAACCACCTTGCCGGTATAACCGTCCGCCTTGGCGGTGCGCGGCACGCGCACCGTGACCCAGACCTGCTCGACCGCCCCTCCAATCTCCTTGGTGGCCGGGACCTCCGCCGGGGCAACCTCGTCCAGGCCGTCGAAGCAGCTCGCCTGGGGCCGGCCGCCGTGGTCGGCGAGTGTGGCCCAAGTCATGGTGGGGTCGCCGTCGGCCAAGGCGTAGCGCAGACGCACCGCGCCAACGGGAAAAACCTCGCCGGTCTTGGCGCCTTTAAGTTCGCCGGCCTGGACCTTGAGGCCGTGGATGGGATCGCTTGAGCCCACCCCGATATAGCCGCTGAAAGCCCCGCCCCTTGTCCCTACCAACGCGATGGGCGGCACCGCCCCGAGGGTGTCGCCACGTTCCGCGATATTGGCCTTGAACGCCGGGATCCCGCCGGAGGTCCATACCTGCAACCCCTTGTGGCATCCCGCGTTGGGCATTACTGCGCCATTGGCCGCGGCCGTCATCCGGAGATCCCGGAACTGGAGCATGGTCCACATGCTGTAGTTCCGGCCCAGCCCCCCTTTCTTCACGGGGGTGATGATCAGCACCGCGTCAGCCGGGGCGCGGTGCAATTCCAGCGCCAGGACGTTGACCCCCTTGCGAAGGGCGGAGGCGCTGATGCTGACGGAGAGCCTGCGCTTGCGCAGCTCGTGGCCCGCCGCGGGGGAGCCGTTGTAGTTGCCTAGGAGGTTTCCGTCCGGCCCCGCGTAGGCCTCCTTGGGGTAGTCCGTGGCGGGGGTTTCGGGGTCGAGCGAACCGTCGGGCATCTCCGACCGCCCCACCTCTTTGCCGTTGAGGTAGGCGACCGCGCCGCCGTAGAATGTGGCCGAGAGCTTCAGGTCCTGGACCTTGCCGGGATCGGCCACCGCGAACCGGCCACGCATGCAGACCAGCGCCAGGTCGCGATTCTCCCCGTATATGATCCCACTCCAGCGGGCCCAGTTGCCGTCGTCGAAGTCCGGCTGAATCCATTCCTTGGGCGGCGGGGCGGTCTTGGTGATCTCGACCTTCCTGGCCCCTTTGTCGCCCACCACCCAGGGCTCGAGCTGATCCTCCTCAGTGCGAACCAGTTCGGTCTTCCACATGCAGAAGCACCGCCAGCCGCTGTTGGTATCGAGGATGGAGGAGTCCGGACCGGCCGGCGCCCCCTGGGGCGGCGGAGCCGCCGGCGCCTCGCCCCCGGGTGCGAGCCCGCTCCGGACGGCCAGCAACAATCCCACGGAAACCACTGCTTGCAGCGCGAACGATATCCTCATGCGATTACCCCCTGAAAGATGAGCGGCTTTATCACGTTGCGAACCGCATGATATTCCCCTGCCGTTTCTCACAAGATTTCACAACCAAGAGTCTACCCAGGCTGATTGGGTACACGCATGAACTTCACCCACTGCTGGTACTTCTTGTGCCAGTCCTCCTTGACCCCGCCGTAACTCTTGTAGCCGTAGCGCCGCCAGCCGCTGAACCAGCTGTTGCACCACAGGAGCGGCACGTAGTCCGGCGGCGAGACGGCGGGCACGGCCAGCGCGCTGATCGGCTCCTTGTCCTCGGTGACCAGCTCTTCCTCGTCACCGAGCTTTCCCGTCGGGATATGGTAGCGGCGCACCAGCACCTTGGAATGGGCCACGCCATCGGCGCCGGTCTCGTAGTCGCGCACCCAGAAACAACAGACGGTCTCGCCGCTGACGCTGGCAATCGCGAAGCCGAGCTTCCCCTTGGCGCCGTCGTCAATGACCGGCTCGCCGTCCAGCGCCGGCCAGGCGCCGTCCTTGAACCGGGCCAGAACCAGATTGTCTCCGCGCCCGAGCAGGGCGAAGAGCCGGTCCGGCTTCTTCGCGTCCTGTCCCCAGGAGACCAGCGAGGAGATGCCTACGTCCCGGCCCCAGCCCAGGACCTTGCGCGCCGACCAGTCCTTGCCGTCGAAGACCGTCCACCAGGCGCCGCTACCGCGCCCGTTGGCGACCAGCGCCACGCCCTCGCCGTAGGGGGCCGCATAGAATGTGTCGTTGGCCCCGGAGGGCTCGTGGAGGTAGCGTCCCTTGTGGGCCCGTATCCAAGTCAGGCCGTTGTCGTCGGAGTACAGACCACGGATGCTTATGCCACTGAGCACGTCACTGCCAACGTCCACGAAGGCCCACAGCCTCCCTGCGGGGTGCCGGACAAACTCGCCCCAGTGGATGCAGTGCCGGGCGAAGTCGTCGAGCACCGCCCCGGGGCCGGGCTCATCCCACTTGTCGCCCTTGAAAACGATGTTGCGCAAGCCGATGCAACGTATCGTCCCGCCGCCCATGCAGTAGCTGAACCTCATGAAGCGGTCGAAGTAGTCCGGGCCGGCGGGCAACTCCAGCTTGTCGGCGGCGTAGCCCTTGGGCAGATTCACCGTGGAGTTGAAGGTGATGTAGGCGTTTCCGGTGAGCCCGTCAGCGCCGGCCCAGGCCACCTGGCTGTACCGCGAGAGCGGCGTGGGCTTGTCGCTCTTGCCGTCCAGGCCTCCCCAGGTCTTGCCGCCATCGAAGGAGGCGAATCCCAGAGGCGCCTGGCCGCCGACCAGGGCGACGATGCGTTTGTTGTCCACGGCGGCGATCGCGCGGTGATAGCGCGGGCCGTCGTTGCCCAGGTAGCTGCAGAACTCCTTGTAACCGCTGGCCAGGGTGACGGGCCCGATCTTCTCGACCGAGCCAGCCTCGCGCTTGACCTCCGGTTGCACAACGGGCGGGTGTTTCCTGGCCAGATCGCTCCAGCCCCAGTCGCGCTCGATCTCCTCGGTCGGCTGGACGGCGTTCTCGGGTACCGCCGCGTCTTTGGCCGCCAGGCGGATGTTATCAATGGACATCTGGCCGGCTTCCTCGCCGGCTTCCTCCAGGTAGATGGTGAAGTTGACGATCCTGGCGAGGTCCAGCCGGCGCGGCACGAAGGGCCCGCGGTCGGGCCGCGAGTTCCCCGCGGCGTACCTGGCCAGAGGGAGGACCAGGGTGCAGGTCTTGCCCTTGGGGGCCCGGTAACGCACGTAGGGCGATGTATCGTCAACGTCCTCGACGATCAGCCGCAGCCACAGGTCGGCCTCGGGACTGGTGACGTCCACCCACAACTGCTCGTAGCCCGACCAGTCACCGCCCAGGATCCTGGCGGTCGCGCCGTAGAAACTGAGCGCCTGGCGGCCCTGGCAGCACTTCTCCCACTCCTTGTCGAAGTAGCCCATGACCCTCGGGTAGTTCTTCCACTTGTCGCTCTTGTGGGCGTAGAAACGCTGGAAAGCCAACTTGCCGTGCGTCGCGTTCTGGGGAGTAACCGGGTAATCGTAGTACGCGCCTATCCTGACGAGAAAACCGTCCATGTCCTGCTCGCCGATCTTCCAGGGGGTGAGCTTGAAGCCCTTGGCCTCCAGCTCCTCCTTCTCGAACGAGAAGAGCAGCTTCACCTTCCCGGACGCCTCCTCGCCCCCGAGTGCGGGCCCGCTCCGGACGGCCAGCAACAACGCGGCGGAAACCACTGTTTGCAACGCGAACGACGTCCTCATGCGATTACCCCCTCCTTTGGGTTCACCTCAACGCATCCGCGTCCCCAATCACTTTCCGGACGGCATCGGCATACTCCCGGATATATTCCTCCCTCGCGTGTTTGAACCACGGCACCTGCAGAACCCGTCCCGGCGCCGCCTCGGTGACGGGCAGACTCCCCGGGCCCTGACGCACGTCCCTCGCGACGTTCGCGATAACCGTCGGCTTCCCGTGATTGTAGACATCCGCCTCGTGAAAAAATGGATGCAGGTGGAGCGGGGCATTCGGCGCGCCGCCGCAAGGAACTCCCTCCGCCGCCAGCGCCCGAACGAATGTCTCGAGCGACAGACCACCCAGCTCCTCCGGGAGGTAATGCCCGACGGGGCAATACCGGCCGCCCATCGTACTGCCCTGGGACGCGTCCGCACGGTGCGGCCGAATCCCCGGGACGCCATCGAGATATCCCCAGAAAAGATCCATGGCCTTCTGAATTTCAGCGATCCGCTCCGGATAATGCGCAAGCTGAACCCGCCCCATCGCGGAACAGGTCTGATTCATGCGATGCTTGCAGCCGCCCAGCGGAATTCCCGCGAAACGCTTGAGCCCGGGATCCGTCATCCGGACATCCACCGTCCCGAACCGCGCCGTGCCCGTCCTCTCGTAAAACCCGAACGCCGTGGCGCGTTCCCAGATGTGCTGATCCTTCGTCACGAGCATGCCGGCCTCGCCGATGGGAAAGCTCTTCCCGCTCATCAAACTCATGCAACCCACGTCCCCCAGCGTTCCCAGCATGCGTCCCTTGTAGAGCCCCCCTTGCGCGTGACTGACATCCTC
>JAZDKM010000337.1:0-5074 GCA_043803085.1 Planctomycetota bacterium | reverse complement strand
GTCGGCTGGGAAACCACGGCGCTCGAACGCTTGATCGCGCGGATGCGCCTCACGCCGGGAACCGCGCAACGGCTGGAGGTGCAACTGCCGGTTTACTGGCCCCCGCCGGCGGATGATCGGGCCTTGTTCCGCAATCTGACTAGGGTGATGGAATTGGGCGTCGCCTTCGCCAACCTGGACCACTACGGCCGACTGCCTCGGGACCGCATCGACTCGGTCAGACAGGCGGTCCGCTTCGCCCGCCGCATCTCCGATTAGGCCCTATCAGCACGTGGTGAAGCGGCTCGGTTTAGCCCGCATTTCTCACCAAAGCGCGCCGCCGTGCTCCTGTGCCCTGAAAGGGCACGCTATGAAAGCCCAGGGCAACGCCCTGGGTCCGGAGGCGTCCTCGCCACGAAAGCCCTGAAAGGGCGGAATAAGCAGACTGGCAGCCAATCCCCAGTGGTGGTGAGAAACGCGGGTTAGCCCCTTGCGTCGTAACAGGCGCGCATCTTACCGCCTGTTTGGCTTGCAGCCGAAGGGCGCCTTGGAGTACGATCCCCCAAGTGGAGCAGGTTTGCGATCGGCATGTAGCTTATCCTTGAGGAGGCGGGTGCAATGGCGGAACCCGAGCAAATCAGGGTAACGACCTTCGTCGAGAAGCAACTCGACCGACTGGCGGGGGAAATCGAGCAGAGGCTTTCGAGCCATGTCATGGCCATCGTCGGACCGATTTACCCCGGAGTGGACGACGCCGTTCGGCAAGCCGTCGAGGCTCGCCCCCCAGCTCCCGCAAAGGAGAAGACGGTAACCTCACCCGCCACCTCCCAGAAGTCCCTTGCGCTTGTCATCGACACTCCCGGCGGCATCATCGAGGTCGTCGAGCGGATCGTAAACATCGTCCGTCACCACTACGACGACGTAACGATGATTGTCCCCAACCGCGCCATGTCGGCGGGGACGATCTTCGCGATGTCGGGTGACCGGATCATGATGGACTACTTCTCCTGCTTAGGGCCGATCGACCCGCAGATCGAGCGAAACGGCAAGCTTGTGCCAGCCCTTTCCTACCTGGTTCAGTTCGAGCGCCTGAAGAAGAAATCGGAGGACGGAACGCTGACGACAGCGGAGGTCATTTTGCTCCAGCAACTCGACCTTGCGGAGCTTCACAGCTTCGAGGCGGCTCGAGAACTGACGAACTCGCTGCTCAAGGAATGGCTGGCTAAGTACAAGTTTAAGGACTGGACCGAAACTGAAACCCGCAAGATCCAGGTCACCCCAGAGCTGCGCCAAACCCGGGCGCTGGAGGTTGCTCAAGTGCTGATGGATCACCAGCGCTGGCACTCGCATGGACGTCCGCTTTCCATGGAGGTGCTCCGGCGTGACGCAGGGCTGCGCATCGATGACTATGGAGTCCAGCCCGAATTGAGCCGGAGCATTAAAGACTATTACCAGTTTCTGGCCGATTATATGACCAAGATCGGCGTTTTTGGGGTAGTCCATGGGAGTGGCTTCTTTCAGGGTCTCTTCCTAAAATAGGCTGGAGGAGGTGAGGACATGTGGCGCGCGATTGATCCACTGGAGATCGCCAAAACGAACCCGGCCGTTGACGCCAAGAAGATCGAGGAAGCGTTTGCCATCCGCAGGTTCCTTGAACAGGCTGGCGTCTTCAAGAAGCCCGACTACCACTTGTCACCTCCGCTCGGCGATACTCCCGAGAAGCCCACCTCGATGGGCCCGCGTGTAGTGCGGATGACTCGATCGGGATAACGTTTGCACCGTCGGCATGTTCAATGGCCGCACGCCGCCGCCGGGGTTCGCCCCCCCCCGCCCGCGTGTCGGGATGATCATCCAGTCCCCCCGTCCATCGCCGGGTTACCCCGCTGTGCGAGCCCCGCATCCGGTTTCTGTTCGTCGGGTGCGGGTTTCGGGCATCGGCTCACCGCAGATTCCGCCTCGCGACGGACGCCCTTGCCTTTGGCTCGCGGTTGCGGTCATCACGCCCCGCAAAGGACTTGCACCTCCAAGATTCACAACATGTTTGGCGCACAACAAGAATGGCGGGTTCCGTGGCCTCGGAACCCGCCATTTCAAGTAGCTCTTGGAAAGGAGGAGGTTGTATTCTCTACCTTGGATACGCCAAGGCGGTCGGCCAGGTTCGACGATTCCGACGAGTTTTTTCGCGATCCATAGCAGGTAACGGCCTTTGCCCTGGGGAAGCGGGCCTAACAGCCCGTGGTGAAAGTGGCCAAGAGCGGTGTGACACGGGCATCTTGCCCATGAAAACACAGGCTGGAAGCCTGTGCTACAACTTCTGCCGCGGGCTATTAAGACATACGTTCGGCTCGCTCCGAAGCCCCTCACGCGCAAGTAAAGTTCCACTCGGAGGTTACGGGTGTCCCCACCCGCTTCATCCGTCCTGCGCCGGACGAAGATTTTGCCCGAATAAATCACGCACTCGACACGTATATTCCGTTGGGCATCCGGTATGCCGCCGGGGAGTTTGCCAACTTGGTGTGCGATCCGTTGTCTTAGTGGGCGTAAGATAAGCGGGCGCGGCTACAATATTTCGTGGAAGCTGTAATTGACCGGCTGCGGTTTGAGATACACATTATAGTAGTGGCGACATGTTTCCCGGGTCGCAAGTCGGTGGGGCGTAAAGATTTTCGGTCGTCCGGCCGCGTCGCTGCCGTCTATGGGTGTGTATCAGGCGACGGGACGGATCGTGTGGGACAAGGCAAATTAGGCCAAGGCGCTGAATTAAAGTAGGGCTGTAACCGAGCGATCTGATGCCGTCCCAGCAAGGTCAATCTGGAAATACACCCATTCCGGGCGCCGGCCGCCCGTCCTCGCTCGTCGGGCTGGAGATCGGTGATTTTGAGGTCATCCGAGAGATTGGCCGCGGGGGAATGGGTACCGTCTTCCAGGCGCGACAGAAATCCCTCAACCGGACCGTGGCGCTCAAGGTCTTGTCCAGCAATCTGGGCCTGACGGGGAGTTCGGTGCTGCGTTTTCAGCGGGAGGCCCAGGCGGCGGCCCGACTCCATCACGACAACATCGTTCCGATCCACGCTCAAGGTGAAAGCAACGGTGTTTACTACTATGCCATGGAGCTCATCCACGGCGAAAACCTCCACGACCTGATTAGCCGGGCCCGTCGCTGGGCCCGCAGCTCGTTCGCCGCGCCGGCAGACACCGACCCTCTCCCTTCCCCTCACGACCCGGAAGCAACGGTAGCGATGAGCAGCGTGCCCGACGTGGGCCGGGGGAGTTCGCAAGGGGAATCCATCTCCGCCTCGGGCCTCGGTCGGGGGGCGCCAGCGACACCGGAGCAGTTTGAGAAGATCGCCGGGCTGACGGCCACGGTGGCCGACGCCCTCGATTACGCCCACCGGCAAGGCGTGATTCACCGGGACGTTAAGCCACACAACTTGATCTTGGGCCGCGACGGGCGGATGTACATTCTGGACTTCGGCTTGGCCCGCATGCTGGAGCAACCGGGGGTGACCACCTCCGGTGAGTTCGTGGGGTCGCCGTTGTACATGTCGCCCGAGCAGATCATGGGCGGTCGCCGGAAAGTGGACAAACGGACTGATACCTATTCGTTGGGTGTTGCCCTCTACGAGTGGTTAACGCTCTCGCCACCCTACCCCGGCGAGACGCGCGAACAAGTCATCTCGAAGATTATCACCTCAGAGGTACTTGCGCCGCGGACCTTGAATCCGCACGTCCCGGTGGACTTGGAAACGATCTGCCTGAAGGCCCTGGAGAAGGATGCGGACCGCCGTTATCAGACGGCGGCGGAGATGCGCGACGATCTGCTGCGTTTCGGGGCCCATGAAGCGATCCGGGCCCGGCGGGCCGGTCTGTTCGTCCGCACCCGCAAGTTCGTGGTGCGGAACAAAGTGGCTTCCCTCGCCGCCGCGGCGCTGGTGGTGGCCGTCACCCTGTCGCTCGCGTTGGTGTCCCAGTCCCGGACCTCGCGGGGGCGGGAAGCCCAGACCGCCGAACTGAGTGAGACGATGAAAGCGAAGGATCAGGAGATCGCCGTCGCCCGGACAGGCTTCGAAGTTCTCCGAGAGCGGTTGTTGAGTGGGGAGAGAGCCGGTCAGCAGTTCAAGGAGTCTATGCCGGAGGCGGCCGCGTTTCTCGAGCAGTTAGCCGGGGCGCAAAAGACCGACCCACTGGCCCCGCGGATTTCGCGTGCGTTTCTGGAGCTCCAGCGGGCGCGGGAGGCGCAGCGGCTGGAAGCGCGCCTGGGACCGGGCGAAGGTGCGGCCTACGCGCTTTACCTGCAAGCGCTCACCTCCCAAGACCTGGCCCAAGCCGCCGTGCTGGTGAATGAGTGTCTCCGTCTCGATCCCGGCCACATCGGCGCGGCGATGCTGGCCGCCACTCTGGCGTGTGCGCACCACGACTACGCCCGCATGGCGACCCACGCAGCCCGCGTAGTCCAACAGAAACCGGACGGCCCGGACGGTTACCTGCTGCGCGGCACCGCGGCGTTGATGGCCGGGGACCTGGCGGCGTGCCTGGCGGATTTCGACGCGGCGCTGAAACTGGGGGAGGACACGTCCTGGGCGTTCGCGCTGCGGGGCGCGGCCTACCTGAGACAGAACGAGCATGCCCGCGCCCTGCGCGATTTCGACAAGGCCCTGGAGCGGTTTCCCAACAACCTGGTGGCGTTGCTCGAACGAGGACGCGCCCACGCCTATCTGAAAGACCTCGAGGCGGCGATCAGCGACGCGACGCGCGTCATCGCGCTCGAAAAGGACGACGTGGAAGCCTATGTCTTCCGCGGCGACTGCTATGACGCCCTGGGGCGCTATCGGGAATCCGGCGAAGACTACACCGCCGCCGTGGCGTTGGATCCGACCTCGGTCCGGATCGGCACCAAGCTATGGCAAGCAGTCGCCAAACAGAAGATGCAGGAATCTCGCCAAACCGATCCGGCCGCCGGCCAACCCCCGCCTGCACCGGCGAAGCCGGAGGAATCGTCCTCCGCTCCCGGCTTCGCCCCAGGGTCCGGAACGGACCGCGATACCCTGGAGTGGCTGAGGCGCTTGCTGGAGCAGAAGGCTGAGGACGCGCCCGA
>JAZDKM010000336.1:0-7050 GCA_043803085.1 Planctomycetota bacterium | reverse complement strand
GGGAGAGGCCAGCGAGGGCGGAGGGCGGTTTGACGGGATCGTTGGGCCGAACGGCACGGAGGCGTCCGCGGCGGCGGACTCGGCGGCCGTCTCCAGCTCAACCGGCGTCTGGCACGCGAGCACGATCCAGACAAGCCCCAGACCTCCGACGGCGAAGAGCGACATTACCGCGGTCGCATCGAAGGGGCGAACCCAGTCGAGGCTGTGCTTGGGCGTCCACAGGGCGTGCATGGCGAACCCGACGACGGTGACAACGTTGGTGAAGCGGATGTCCACCCAGTAGTGTTCGAGGTCGATGGCGGACATGGCCAGCAGGCACGCGAAGAGGACCACGTGCGCCACCAGAATCGGCCAGTCCGACGCCAGGCGATCAGTGAGCCCGAACTCACTTACGCTAAGTCCCCGCCGGACGTGCCCGATCAAGAAGGCGTCGAGGAGCATCAAGACGACGAGCGCCATGGCGGCCTCGATGACCAGATAGCGGGTCGAGATCGGAACCGCACAATGGCGGCACCGTCCCCCGAGCAGCACGAAGCTGACGATGGGGATGTTGTCGTACCACTCAATGCGGTGGCGGCAGTGCGGGCACGCCGACCAGAGCGGCACACGTAACGAGCGATGTCGCGGAAGGCGATAGATGACGGCGTTGAGGAAGCTGCCCAGGCAAAGTCCCAGGATCGTCCAGAACGAGAGCCACCAGAGTGTCACGAGCGTGGACAAGGTCCGGGCATTCTATCGCAACTGCGGGCGTTGGTTAGAGCTTGGAATGGGTCCCGTCGCACCAGGGGCGATTGCCGCTCTGGTGACATTGGCAGATCGCTTTCTTCCCCGGTGCATCGACGGTGACCACGATCGGCGCGAGGCCGGTGCCTTCGCGGTTGTGGCTGCCGTCGCAGTAGGGCAGGTTCGCGGATAGGCCGCATTGGCAGTAGGCCTTCTTGCCCGCGGTTTCGTTGACGACGATCGGCTGTCTTCCGTGCTTCGGCTCGGCCATGGTGGCTCCTTTGCTACGCGTGACTTCGTCGGGGTTCTGCCCGCTCCCTCACGGTCGCGGCTCTGTTGGTCGAATCATAACGCTTCCAGATTGCGGACAAACTCCGCGATCACCCATTCCGGCGTCGACGCCCCCGCAGTCACGCCGGCGATCTTCTTCCCCACGACCATCGGCGGCTCGAACTGCGCCCAGGTTTCGATGTGGTACGTGTCGGTGCCGGCTTCGGTGCACAGGCGGGCCATCTCGCGGGTGTTGGCCGAGTGCAGCCCGCCGAGGACGAACATCACCTCGACCTCCTTGCACAACGCAATTGCAGCCTCCTGCCGCCGCGTGACTTCCAGGCAAAGCGTGTTGACGATCTTCACCTCGCGATAGGGTCGCTTGAGGATCTCGGCGATCATCCCGGCAACATGCTCCGGCGAGTGGGTGGTCTGAGCCACGATCCCCAGGCGCTCCTTGTAGGGCAGGGCTTCATCCAGATCACTACCCCGGTCGACGACGGTCACGTTCGGGGCGTACCCGATCACACCCCTGACCTCGGGGTGTTCCGGGTCGCCGATCATCACCACGTGGTAACCTTCTTCGTAGAGCTGCTTGACGACGTTCTGTGCCCGTTTGACGAGGACGCAGGTGGCGTCAACGATCTCAAGTCCGCGATCCTTGGCCCGCCGCATGGTCTCCGGCGAGGCGCCGTGCGAGCGAATCAGGACCACGTCGGACGGGTCGATCGTCTCCAGGTCGCCGGATTGGTTCAGCCCGGCCTCTTCCAGTTTGCTGACGACCTGCTTGTTGTGGATGACGGGTCCCAAGGCCACAACGCTACCCGCGCCATGTTCCGCGACCGCGGCCTCGGCGATTTCGATGGCGTCCTCGACGCCGAAGCAAAAACCCCGCGATGTCGCCATCTTCACTTGCATAACTACAAAGTACCTTTCTTCGGCAGAACTCGAATCGGCACACGAGGCCGATGGTTCAAATCCGGCGACCCACGATATGGGCGAAATGACCGAAACGCCACTTAAGTGTTCACGCACCTTGCGGCGTCGGCATCTTGAAACGGAGGCGTGGTCGGCTACAATCCGAATGTAGACTGCGGTGCCGGGAAAACTGACGAACCACCTACACCGTCGGCGCCTTCGGCACGCGATCGTAGACGCTTGTGGGATGATGATGAAGCCGTCGCTGAATCCCAAGGGTCACTGGCTCCGAGATCCCTTTCACGGCGCGTTCACACTCATCGAGTTGCTGGTGGTCATTGCGATCATCGCCCTGTTGATCGCGATCCTGCTGCCGTCGTTGGAGGCGGCGAGGAGACAAGCCAAGCAGAATACTTGCCTCTCGCGCATCAAAAACATCGCCACCGGCAGCCGGGTGTACGAGGCCGACGACCCGGCCGGTTGGGGAATCCCCGTACACGCGACTATAGGCGTCAAAGAGGGCGAGATGTCGTGGCCCGCCTTGGCCAGCAGGGGGCGCTTCGTCGGTGCCTACGAATGGGGCGGCAAAAGCGGGATCGGGAAGATCGAGGGATTCGGCGGCCGTGACGACCTTGCCTACGGTACGGCAGCGGGTTTCGGTCCGGCGACCCGCCCGATGAACGATGTCCTCTACAAAGGGGGATTCAAGGACAACAACAACCCGTACAACCGCGTCGGGGCGACGGCGGACACCAAGCTCGATCTCGATTCGTTCATGTGCCCGGGTGACGACGGTCCGCCGCGGGCGCCGGCGCATTGTCCCGACTGGGTGGCCCACACCGAGCGATCGTCGTACGATCATTTCGGCACGAGCTACGCGGCCAACGTCTTTATGAACGCCACGGTCGGCGGCGGAGAGATGCGCAGCAATTCGCCCTACCTGCGCCCGATCACCCGCGTACCGACCCCGGCGCGAACGCTTTATTACGAGGAGAACATCGGCCGATGGGCGTGGTCCTGCAAGCGCGAGCTGACGCCGGATTGCGACTTCGTCGGTCCCGGCGTTGACCCCGGTCCCAACAAGACCGTCCGCGGCTGGCATGGTCGGGATTGGACCTACAACCGCGCCTTTGTCGACGGGCACGCAGAGCAACAGAAGATTTACGTTGAAGGCACCGAGGATCGAGAGGGTTACGCCTTCCATTATCGCAACGAGGAGCTGGCGTCCTATCCGAAATGGCCGGAATGCGCGGACCCCAGGGGAGAGTTTCCCGGATCGTTTAGTAGTTACCGATGTATCATCGTGCGCGGGCCGGGTTGGCAGAAGGATACTTTGCCCGCCGAGCTCATCTGCACCGGTTTGATCTGGGGCGGCGGCGGACGACCCTCCTACGAGAACTGCGTCGTCCCGGCCGACCATTAGCTCTTCCTTGAAACCTGCGGCTACCGAGAACCTAATCCCGGCGCGCCGGGACGATCCTTTGCTTACCACGATTCATCGCCGCAGAACCCCACACACGAAAGAATCGCAGGGGAAAACCCTTATTCAAGAATGTCTACCTTGAGTTAACTGCCTGGGTACCCCCTCCGATGATATCAACGCACGAAGGGGAGCGTTTCCCCTGGTGTATCTAAGGTCCACTTTAGTGAAAGGGCGAAATCATGGCCGTAGAGAAATCCATGGGAAGTTCGAGTCTGGTCGAGGTTATTGACCGCATCCTCGACAAGGGCATCGTGATCGATGCGTGGGTTCGCGTTTCCCTCGTGGGGATCGAGCTGCTGGCGGTCGAGGCCCGGGTGGTGGCGGCCGGCGTGGAGACGTTCCTGAAGTATGCCGAGGCCGTCGGACTCACGGCCGAGCAGACCGCGTAGGCCGTCTGGGCACATGTGGATCCCCGTGCGGGGTCCGCGCCGTCGGGAATTGGTGATATCCCCGCGGCGGGCAGGCTCCCCCGCCTGTCAGGCAGACAGGTGGCGGACCCTGACCTACCGCAGCGCCGCGGAGTTCCCGGGTATATCTCTTGTTTCCGATTTCCGAATGAAAAGAGGGGTCGGGAGAGATTTGTCAGAGCCGCGACCGTAAGGGAGCGGTCACAGGTGGGCCGGTGAGCGAAGTGATGATGCAGACGGCGAAGAGCGGCAATCAGAGCCGCGACCGTAAGGGAGCGGTCAATAGAACAGCAGGTGGCACTGCTCTAGAGCAGTGGCACACGCCCGGCGCGCCGGCGGTCCAACGGATTGTCGGGAGATACCGTGCGGCGGTCGAGACGGTGGCCGGGTACATGGGCCGCGCGGCGGCCCTGTTGGAGGACCTGTACGCCGAACAGGACGGAATGATCGAGCAACTCAGGCGACTCCTTTCCAAGAGCAAGTCGCTTCGGCGCTCGGATTTTGACGCGATCTTCTCCAACCTCCTGGCCCGCCGGCTACGGACCAGGGAGATGTTGTCCACGCTGGTCGCCGGCTACCGCGCCCACCGGGAAACGCTCATTCAAGAGATAGAGGATTTGTGCGCTGCCGACGCCTGGCAGGCCTCCGAGGTCTGGCCGGCGCTCAAGAAACGGCTGCTCGACAGCCAGGACCTCGACGAGCGCGAGGTCGTCGCCGTTCTGCGACAGGTCCACCTGGAGCGGGAAGAGCTTTCCACCGCATTGTCGGGCCTGCTGAGCCGGGGAGAGAGGCTCAGGATCAGCGACCTGAATACCGTAGTCCAGAGGCTTGCCAGTAGGGATTCGCGGGAGTCCGCGGAGCTGGCGGCCCTACTGGCAGCATGTGAAGCCGCGGGCAGAAACGCCAGTGTGCAATGGACGATGCTGGCCGGATGACATGCGCCACCCGTAACCACGAAACCGAGGTGAGGAAATGCCGAGTAATAGCAATGATGTGTATGCCAACGTGCGCCAGGAAATGGAAGCGATGCAGGAGGAGCGACACAGAGTGAAGGAAGAGCGACAGAAGCGGATACCGGAGCTAAAGGCTGAGTCGCATCAAATCCGGGCCCAGGCAGACCAGATCCTGGCCCAGGCTAACCAGTTCATGACCGACGCCCACGCGGCAAACGCCCAGATCAAGGCCCATGTATCCCAGTTCAAAGCCGAGGTCTCTCGGATGGTGGGCGCGTATGCCCAGGTCTCGCGCGAGCGGGCCGCGGCCTGGAAGCAGACGCTGAACGCCGTCCGCGGTCGCAAACCGGGCCGCGTCCATCCCGGCGCGCCGGGACGCCGAGGATGAATGGAAGGTGGCACTGCTCTAGAGCAGCGGCACACGGAGGTGACCAGCCCATGAGGACAAAAAGAAAACCGTCCCGGCACCGGATGCCGCGCGGCGAGATGCTGACTCTCGAGTGTGCCTTCTGCGCAGGCGCCGGCCGGGATCCCTATGAGGTTCTGTCGAGGTTGTCCAACTGCCCCGTGTGCAACGGACGCACCGAGGTCGAGGTCGCCAAGCCGGCCTACCCCTGCGCCCACTGTGACCGCACGGGCAGGCAGCGTCACACCCGACTGACCTGCTCGGCGTGCAAAGGAACCGGGCACGTCACGGTGGCGGGACCCACGGCGCAATGCCCGCAATGTCGCGGCAGCGGCACGATACGCGGTAACGATCTGCCGTGCTCCCGCTGTCGCGGCGCCGGACTGATCACCGAGAAGTCCACCAAGAGAGCAACCGTGGCGGCGCAGGACATCGGCGCCGCCTCGCGGGGCTGAGCAGGAGGCCTGGCCCCCTTGAAGCCTTGAGGCGCCGCGGGACGGAGCCTTCGGCCCCTCGAGCGGACCCGTGCACAGCCCCCGCCGCTTGTCGGCGGGCGCGAAGAAAAGGAATCGCACGTGTTACCGACAGCCGCCAAGACAACAACCCGTTTGGTGCATCCCCTGTGCGCTTGGGCCGCAGCGAGTGGAACTCCCCTTGTCAGAACCCGGAGCGTAAGCGACGGGCCGAGCGGTTGGCCCCGCGTTGGCGCTTGGGGTTCGGATTACCGAACGGTTACGGTGCTGAGCGCGTGCGGCCGCGCTTGGCGTACCATCACGCGGGGACAGCCAAGGCCCTCGTTCTCCCTCCCTCCTTCGGGGAAGACGAGGGCTTGGCGTCCCCGTTGTCAGATCGGGACGAACAGGAGTCAACGACAGTGCTGAAAGACCAGAGACCAGAAAACAATAAACGTAGCCGGGTCGGCACACTGCACCGCCTGAAAACCGCCGTGACGGCCCGCCTTCACTCCAAGCCGCGCAACGCGGGGCAGGAGTACCTCGAGCTGTGGTCGTTGAAGCTGAACCGGGCCCGCTGGGCCCGGGTCGAGGAGCAGGCCCGGGAGTGGATCAAGGCCATCGACCATGCGATCTCAAAGTTGAACTTGCCGGAAGCTGCGGCGTCGAGCCAAGAGCCCAACGAGCCGCGTGTCAACAAGACGATTGATTTCAGGAATTGCGCGGCGCGCAGAGGAACTTCATGAGTTGGGATTGGCAGAGACTTCTGGAGGAGAAGGGCCGCCAGCCCCCGCCGGGAGACCCCGCGTTCGGAGCGCTGCTGGCGGAGCCAGCCGGGCAACAGCAGCGGCCCGCGGAGGATACCCGAAGAGCCGCAGGCTTCAGCCTGCGCGGCGCCGCGCGGGCTGAAGCCCGCGGCTCGCCCGGTGTGGCCGGCCTGGTCTGGCACCCCGTCGGCACGTCCGGCATGATGGGACAGTCACTGACCAAGGGCGGGCTCCCGCAGTTGCTGTACGGCCAGGAACACAAATGCGCGTTCTGTCGCGGGACAGGCCAAGTGCGCGGGGCACATCAATGCCCCGTCTGCCGCGGTTCCGCGAAGGTAAGCTTCGCTCCACCCGGGGTGCGGTGTGCCTTCTGCTACGGCGGCGGACACATGCCGCTGCGGAGCGACGCGACCTGCCCCGCGTGCCGAGGGTCGGGGGTCATCACGGTGAGACCTCCGCTTCAGGTCTGCACGAAGTGTAGGGGGCGCGGGAGGCAAAGGGGTCACCCCCTGTACTGTGGCTGCTGCCGCGGCTCCGGCGTAGTGACCGTGTCCGAGTGGGGTGAGCCGCATGCTTCAGCTTGCGCGGAGACTCCGCGCAGGCTAAAGCCTGCGGCTCGCTTCTGCGTTCGTACTGAAGTGGAACGCTCGCCAAACGGCAGGAGAGCCTAA
>JAZDKM010000335.1:0-25788 GCA_043803085.1 Planctomycetota bacterium | reverse complement strand
ATCCACCACCACGATCTGGTGCCGGTCTTTGCCCCAGTCGAACCCGGCGTAGTGGGTCAACGGTTCAAACCCGGTCGTCGTCGAGCTTCCGGTCTGATCCATGGCGTGTGCTCCCTTGGAGCGGGGGTGATTCGCGGCCCGCGCCGGGTACCGGTTGCCGGTCGACCTGATACAGGGCCCTCGTAGGGTCGGTGTTCTCTCAGACCTCTGAACCGGTGCCGCGCCGCGGTCCGGTGATCTTTTCCTGAGCCTCTCGGGCTGGGTGTCAGGGGACCGTAACCGCGGCTTGGCGCTGCGGACCACGGACTTCCGCTCCGCTGGCGGGAAAGTATCCGCTTCTGCCCCGGTCTGGGGCAAGGGCGACGAACATTTCGCGCCCGCCTCGCAGCCAGCCGCCGAGCTATTCACAGCCTCGCTCCGCTTGCGGCCCAAGGGCCGCTGCGCTCGGCTATGAATAACGTCGGGGATGGTATCAGGTATCAGTATCAGGTGTCAGGATGATTTTCTTGACATGCGGAATGAGGATGGTAGCTTTGGGGGCCGGGAATCCGCCCCTCATCTTACCATGCCGCCTGCTGATTCGTAGACCCGATGTCCGGGGGTGCCGCATCCCCGCCGGAGTCGCGATCCGTCGCTTCCGTCCGTGCAAGCGGCGAAATCGGCGGATACGCAGTTCGCTGTTTGGCTTTCAGTTTTCGGCGTTTTGGCATTTCGATGTTTCTTTCGATCGGGCGCCAAGTACTGATAGCAGGGACTCCGCGCCCGCGCGTTGTTGCCAACGGCCCCCCAGCCGCGCGCTGCCCGGGGTTGCGACGGTCGGGGGTGCTTCACCGCGGAGTTCGCCGAGCCCAAGGATTCATCAATGACCACACCCTCGCCTTCATCCCGATTCCCCTTCCTCCCTCCATCCTTCCTTCTCTCCCTTCGTGGGCTTCGGGGCTGCTACTCGAAATTACCAAACAAACCCATTCTACAGTGGTGCTTTATGCAATCTCTTTCCAGGCTCCTCTACTCTGGCTCTTGCCTCTTGCCTCCTTCTCTCCCTTCGCGGGCTTCGGGGCCGCCACTCGAAATTACCAAACGAACCCATTTTACAGTGGTGCTTTATGCAATCTCTTTCCCGGCCCCTCTACTCTGGCTCTTGCCTTTTGCCTCCTGCTCTCCCTTCGTGGGCTTCGGGACTGCCACTCGAAATTACCAAACAAACCCATTCTACAGCGCCACTTCATGCTCTCTGCCCTACTTCATCGTTCCGTCGCTTCCGCTTCTCTTTTTCGACGTTTCGACGTTTCTCCTTTTCGGCGTTTCTGCTTCCTGCCTCTTGCCTCATTCGCAGAATCCTTGCCCGTGACACACCAAGGCCTTCACCGCGGTGGCGGAAAGGGGGTCAGTGGCGGAAAGGAAAGGCGGTCAGGCTTACCTTTGCGCGTCTTCTCCCGGGTGGCCCACCTCGTTTCGAGGTGTGGGAATGATCCTTGTCCTATGGAAGTCGCCCGACTTGCCATACTCACCAACCGTCTCCCCCAGGTTCGGAGAACCCGGACAAGTCTGCCAGCAATAAGTAAGCCTGACCCTCTTCTCTTCCCTCTTTTCTTTCCGTGCAAAGAGAAACACTTCGCGCACCGCCGTGCATCGCGGCGCCGCCTCCTGGTCGGGGGACCGACACGGCTGAGCGGCGGGTTTCGTTACACCATCCATCACGCAACGGATCGGATTCATGACCCTACTGCACTGCGAGTGTTGTTTGCGGCGTTGGCCCGGACCAAAGCCGTTGTCCGGCGGGTCTGGGAGGCCATCACCGCCGGGCGTTTCTATCCGGCGCCGTCGGCGATGAATTGTGCCTCGTGTCCATTCAGGACCGTCTGTCAACAATGGGAGGGATATCCCGTCGTCGCGGGAGCGTCGGTGACGATCCGATACGACCCGACGGGCCGTGTGCTGGACGGGGCCGGGCAGGTGTATCTGCACTACGGCTTCAACGACTGGAATCCGGTGATCTCGCCGGACCCCGCGATGAGCTGGAACGTGGCTGAGTCCGTGTGGGAAGCTACCGTCGATGTGCCGATGAGCGCCTATCAGTTGGATTTCGTCTTCCAGGACGGGCCGGGCACCTGGGACAACAACGACGGTGCCGATTGGCATCTGTTCGTCATCGGCGGCGCTTCCGGACAGTGGAGCGTCGACGGCGTGCTCGATGATGATGCCACGCTGGTCGCCCAGAACAACGGCCCTTCACTCTACGCTGGTGTGCGCGGGTCGATTCTGTACGTCGCAGCTCCGGGCGCGAGCAGCGGCAACGACCACTTCATCTTCATCGCCGACAGCCCCAGTCCGTGGCGAGGTGCACCGTGGGACAAAAACGGCAGGGTGGCGGGCTGGTCGGCCTATATCGGTAACGAGGTCGACAACGGCTGGGTCGGTTGGTTCGACGCGAGCGGCGCGACCGCCGTCGCCACGGGGACGTGGATCGAAGGAACGATCGACCTGGAGGGTGAACTCGGCGTTATGCCGGACGAAGTTTACCTCGCCTTCGCCCCCTATCCGACGGACAATGGCACGTCTCTGCAATACGAATCGCAGATCCCTGCGTCGATCGACAACGACGGCGATATCGACGCGGCTGAGTACGCTCGCGTTGACATCGATTCAATCACGGTCAGCTGCTACCGGGAGGACCTCGACGACGACTGCGACCTCGACTTGGACGACTACGCCGTTTTCGAGGGTTTCCTGGACGGACCGGGCGTGGCTTCGTGCACGGATGCCGATTTCGACAGCGACGGCGACGTCGATCTGGCTGATTTCATCATGCTTCAGGTGGCGATGGGGGGCGGCGCGCGGGCAGGTTGCGTCTCTCGACCGCCGCGTGCAGACCCTATCACTGTGCCGAACTGCGGACGGGAGTCCGACTTTTCGATTCTCGGACCTTTGGACCTGCGGTTGCTCTCCCCGAAGTTGCCGCCGCCAGCCTCTCGGCCGCGGCGCGGCACCTGCCGACCGTCTGGTCAGCGCCGCCGAGAGGCTCCACAGGATTCCCGCACCACCAGTTGCGGGCTGAGCGAGACCAAGGCCTGCGGCTGCTGCGTATCCGCCAGGCGACGGCACAGGAGCTCGACCGCGGTGGCCCCCATCTGAGCCATCGGGACATGAACCGTGGTCAGCGGGGGGCGGGTCATGCGTGCCACCCTTGTGTCATCGAAGCCGACGACGGCCAGTTCCTGCGGGACGGTCAAGCCCACGGCGGTCGCAGCATCGATGATCCCTGAGGCCATCTCGTCGTTGGCCGCGAAAACGCAGTGCCCTTGACCTGCCCACTCGCGCACGTGTCGCCGCGCGAACTCATAGGCCGTCTCGTAATGATAATCGAGATGGTGGATGTCAGAGGGCGAGATCGGCAAGCGCGCTTCGGTGAGGGCTTGCTTGTAGGCCTCGATCCGGGCGATGGTGTCCACGTTGGTGGGCAGGCCGCCCACGAACAGAATGCGCCGGCACAGGCAGGTGTCGATCAGATGGCGCATCATGGCCAAGGCTCCGCCGCGCTGGTCGATCACGACCGCGTCGTAAGATGCCCCGTCGAGGGTCCCGTCGACCAGCACCACCGGCACCCGGCAGTCCGACAACATCGGGGCCACGTCCCCGTCCCGTTCCGAGAGCATGACCGCCAGTCCGTCGGTGATCCCACGGCGCTGGAGATCGGCCAGCAGGGCTCGGGCGTCCTCCGGCCCGTGGCTGGAGGCGATGACCAGCACGAAGCCGAGTTCCCGCGCCTTCAGGTTGGCTCCGCGGATGATTTCCGAATAAAACTCACCGTGCAGGTCGGGGAGCACCAGGCCAAGCATCTCGCTCTTCTGCAGCATCAAACCCCGGGCAAACACGTTGGGGCGGTAGTTGAGCTCACGGATGGCCTGCTCGACGCGCAGGCGTGTTCTTCTATTGACCAGTTCGCGGCGATTGAGGACGCGCGAAACCGTGCTGATGGACACGTTGGCCCGCTTGGCCACAGCTTCGATCGGACTGCCCATACGACCCTCCGCTGCGCTGTAGCGCCGTGTTGACAGCGCTTTCAGTTAACTTTATGCTCTGCAGACATGAAATGTCAATCTATCGTCGCAGGTACTTTCATTATTGCACTCGCCCTTGACGTTCTGGCCGCACAACCGGAGAGGACCGGTATCCGCCGAAGTCCGGAGACCGACGCCGCTCTGGGCAATCGCTTCACCGACCAAGAAGCCGCCTTGCTGGACGAGGTTCAGCAGGCCTGCTTCCTGTACTTCTGGCGCGAGGTGGGCGCCGGCGGCTTGGCCAAGGATCGCAAACTCGCTCCGGTGGCCAGCATCGCCGCGGTGGGGTTCCAGTTGTCGGCCCTGCCTATCGGCGTCGAGCGCGGCTGGATCACTCGCCAAGAGGGGGAACACCGCGCCCGGACCATCCTCCGTACCCTCCTGGAGCGTGAGGACAATAAGAAGTTCGGGCTTTATTACCATTACCTCGATCTCGACACCGGCGGACAATCCAAGACCGGATACGAGGTGGTCGTGAGCACGGTAGACTCCGCTCTTCTGATGGCCGGTGCGATCCCCGCCGCCGAATACTTTGGCGGCGAAATCAAAACGATGGTGGATCGGTTACTGGGCGCCGCGAATTGGAAGGTGTTTGCCACCGGTCCCGGCGGGGAATTGTCCATGGGCTGGCAGCCGAAGGATCCCCAGCGTCCCACCGGTGAGGGCGAGTTCCTCAACGTCCACTGGAACCAAGCCGGCGACGAGGAACGGCTCGTCTACTTTCTCGCCGCCGCCGCGCCGGAGCCGGACCATGTCGTGGATCCGCGTCTCTACTATCGCATCCGGCGAGTGGTCAAGCGCCATAAGGACATGCCCCCCTTCGTGGTCACGCCCCAAGGATCGTTGTTCAGTTATCTGTTCAGCCACTGTTGGATCGACTATCGCACGTTGGGATTGGATGACCCGGCCCGCCTGAACGTCGACACCGTTCCCGTGGACTGGTTCGAGAATTCCCGTCGGGCCGTGCTGACTCATCGGCAGCGCTGCCTCGAGCAGAAGGGGCGGTTCAAGACTTTGGCCGATGATCGCTGGGGGCTGAGCGCCTGCGCGGCCCGTGACGGCTATATCGTTCCCGAAATCCAACCGAACATCATCGACAAGGACCGGTGGTACGAAGGCACGGTCGCCCCTTACGCCGCCGTCGCCTCCATCATGTTTGTGCCGCGCGAGAGTCTGGCCGCCATCCATGCCTTTCGGGAACTCAAGGATGCTCAGGGGCGACCCTTGATCTGGCGCGATCCCGCCGAAGGGGGCTATGGCTTCGTGGACGCCTTCAACCTCGACCAGGGCTTTGTGAGCGACGACTACGTGGGGATTGACCAAGGGCCGATGCTGCTCGCCATAGAGAACGCCCGCACGGGTTTGATCTGGAGACTTTTTGCGAATCATGAGATGGTTCGGCGCGGGCTGGAACGGCTTTGTCTTGTCCGATAACACGCCATCGGGTTCGGATCTGAAGGATCGGATCGGACCGGACCATTGACCTGCGACCGTCGGTAGGGTAAGCTTGGGGCGGCTGAAAACGCTTTCAGCGCTCGGGATTCCAGTTCAGGCCCGCGCGCGAAGCTTCGGCCCACGACCGTTGGTGCGGGGGCGGCTTGGACACGGCCACGGCTTAGATCCCTGCGCGGCCGGCGGAGAATGGAGCGAGCCCACCGATGAACAGATCCGTAACTTCAGTGCGCCTGGATCGACCTCGAGGATTGCCGGGTGGAGGTGTGACCAACCGATATGGCAGTTTCTCGGCGGACGGAAGTGAGTTCCGTATCACCGATCCGAGAACTCCGCGCCCGTGGGTCAACATCATCGCCAACCCGCGGATGGGCCTGGCGATCGCGCAGAGCGGTTGTGGCTTTACCTGGATTGACAACGCGCAGTTGGCGGTGATCACGCGGTGGCAACAAGACCTGGTGCGGGACGCCACGGGCAAGTTCCTGTACGTACGCGACGAGGATTCCGGCGAGCTTTGGTCACTGGCCCCGGCTCCGACCTGGCCGGCCTACGAGACCTACACTTGCCGGCATGGTCTGGGCTATACGACGTTCCTGACGGAGCTGAACGGCATAGGGGCGGAGTGGACGCTGTTCTGCCATCCCGAGGCTACGGCGGAACTGTGGTTGGTGCTGCTGCGGAACCGGTCGGGGCGTCGGCGGCGTCTGCAAGTGGTTCCCTATCTGGAGTGGTGTTGTGGGGTGGCCCCCGATCCGCGGCGGGAGTTTCACAAGCTTTTCATCGAGACCCGGTGGGATAGCTCGCAAAGCGCGGTGTCCGCCCGGAACCATCTGTGGGAAGTGCCGTCGCCGCGCTACGGGCACTGGAACACCGATTTTCCGTATATCGCCGCCTTGGCGAGCACCGCGGCGGTGCAAGCGGCGCAGGGCGATAAAGGGGCTTTTCTGGGCCGCTACGGCAGTCCGGCGAGGCCGCAGGCCCTGGGCGAGGCCGAGTGGACCCCGCATTTTGGCCGGCACGAGGATCCGGTGGCGGCGTTGTGCTCGAGCATCCTGCTCGAGCCCGGCGAAAAACGCCAGATCGGGTATGTGCTGGCCGTTGCGGAGAGCGCGGACGCCGTTGGCGCGCTGCTGGACCGGTTCAGGAACGTGGAGGCGATCGGGCAGGCGCTGGAGGTCGCCAGGCAGGCGTGGCGGCAGCGGTTGGCCCTGCACCGCATCGATACCCCGGACGAGACGGTGAATTACCTAGCCAACGATTGGCTCCGCTATCAGGCGATATCCGGTCGGATGTGGGGGCGGTGCGGGTACTACCAGCAGAGCGGCGCCTACGGTTTCCGCGATCAGCTCCAGGATTCGCAGGTGTGGTTGCCGATCGAGCCGGCGCGGTGTCGGGCCCAGATCCGGTTGCACGCCGCGCATCAGTTTGCCGACGGCTCGGTGTACCACTGGTGGCATCCGCTGACCGAGCAGGGTCATGTCACACGGATGACCGATGACCTGCTCTGGCTGGCCTTCGTCACGGCGAGCTACCTCAAGGAGACGGGCGACTTCGCTATTCTCCGGGATGCAGCACCTTTCCTCGACGATCCCAGTCCTTCTCCGCTGCTTGAGCATGTGCGGCGAGCGTTCGCCCATGTGTTTCGGCGGATGAGCCCGCGCGGGCTGCCGTACATCGGGGCTGGCGATTGGAACGACGGACTGAGCGCGGTCGGGCTCGAAGAAAAGGGCGAGTCCATCTGGCTGGGGCATTTCCTGGCCGGCTTGCTGGCCGAGTGGGCCGAGGTCTATCGCCGGATCGGAGCCGCGCCAGAGGCCGAGGATTTCCTGCGCCGGCGCGCGGCGCTGGTCAAGGCAATCAACGAGCATGGTTGGGACGGGCGCTGGTATCTTCGGGCGACCCTTGATGACGGGACCAAGCTGGGCACGGCGGCGAGCGACATCGCCCGCATCTTCCTGAACGCCCAGACTTGGGCGGTGCTGAATGACGTCGCCCCGCCGGAGCGGGCCTTGGCGTGCATGCAAGCGGTGGAAGAACACCTCGTGACCGAGGTGGGTCCGCTCCTGCTGACGCCGGCATTCCGAGAGCCGAATGAACGGATCGGATACATCACGCGCTACGCGTCCGGTCTGCGCGAGAATGGCGGGGTATACACGCACGCCGCGTGCTGGGCAATTGCCGCCGCCTGCAAGATGGGCAATGCCGAACTGGCCGCCCGGCTGCTCGGGACCTTGAACCCTGCCCAGCGCGATCCCGAGCGTTACTGGGCGGAGCCATACGTCACGCCCGGCAACATCGATGGTCCGGAGTCGCCCTACTTCGGTCGCGGCGGCTGGACGTGGTACACCGGTTCGGCCGCCTGGCTCCAGCGCGTTATCACGGACTGGGTGCTGGGCGTGCGTCCGGAGTGGGACGGACTGCGGGTCCAGCCCTGCCTCCCGCCGGAGTGGACGCATGCCTCGATCCGCCGCCGGTTCCGGGGTGCGGATTACGCGATCCAGATCGAGCGCGAGGCGGCCGCACGCGCGACGGGCGGCGTGACTATCCAACTCGACGGGGAATCACTTGCCGACAACCTCATCCCGCCGCCAAACAGGTCCGGGGAGCAACACAAGGTCATCGTCCGTTGCTGAGGGAACTGGACTGCGGCTTCGGAGTTACCCCTTAAGGCCCGTGGTGGCGATGCCGCGGATGAAGGTACGCTGGGCCAGCAAGAAGAGGATCAGCACTGGGATGGCGGTCAACGTGGTGGCTGCCATCAACTGGTTCCACGGCGTATCACCGGATTTGGCCTGGAGGGATTGCAGACCCAATGCCAGGGTGAACTGCTCCTGATGGGAGAGGTAGATCAGCGGGCCGACCAGGTCATTCCAGACCGCCAGGCAATGGAACAGCGCCACGACGGCCAGCGCCGGTTTGGAAAGCGGCAGCGCGATGCGCCAGAATACGCCCCAGGCGGAGCAGCCATCGATTCGGGCGGCCTCCTCCAGATCGCGCGGTAAGCTCAGAAAGAACTGCCGCAGCAGAAAGATGTTAAACGCACTGCCGAACCAGGCCGGCACCCACAACGGGCGGAACGTGCCGATCCAGCCGAGGTATTTGAAGATCATGTAGGTCGGCACCATGATGACCGGAAACGGGATCATCATCGTGGCCAGGCAGACCGCAAACATGGCGTTGCGCCCGCGGAACGGCACACGGGCGAACCCGTAGGCCGCCACGGCGCTGGAGAACACCGTGCCCACCAGGCTCAGCGCCAGGATCAGCAGTGTGTTGCGGGCGTAGAGCGGAAAGTCAAAGGCCTCCGAGCGGATCACGTCGGCGTACGGCTGAGCGGTCGGCTCCCGTGGAAAGAACGTTGGGGCCAGTACCTCTTGAGCCGGCTTGAGCGAGACGCAGAGCATCCAGATCACCGGCGTTAAGAAGAGCAGGGCGGCCAGTCCCAGGGCGGCGTAGGTGGCCGTGAGCGCGGGTCGTGATTGCGTAGCCGGCAACATGGTCTGCATCCCGCGTACGGCGCAGCCCGCGCCGCGGGGTCCTTACGCTCCGCGATAGTGCACCGCCCGCCGGCTCAGCAGGAATACCAGGCTGGTCAGTGCCAGAATGATGAGCACCTGAATCCAGGCCATGGCGCTGGCATAGCCCATTTTCAGATAGCGAAACGCATTGTCATAAAGGTACATCGTGTAGAAGTACGTCGCCCGGTCCGGGCCGGGACGCATCCGCCACATCACAAACGGCAGCGCGAAGACCTGCATGGCGGTGATCAGCCCGATGACGACGTTGAACAGGATCACCGGACTGAGTCCCGGCAGCGTCACGTGCCACACGCGCCGCCAACGCGAAGCCCCGTCCAGCAACGCCGCCTCGTAGAGCGACTCGGGGATCTCCTGCAAGCCGGCCAGGTAAATTATCACCGGCGAGCCCACGAACCACAAGCTCACCAGCACCAGGGCGAACATGGCCCACTGCGGCGACTCCAGCCACAGCGGACCGGGTACGCCGACCGCCCGGAGCGAACTGTTGATCAGTCCGTACTGGGGATTCAGCATCCACATCCACACCACGCCGGCTGCCACCAGGGGCACCACGGTCGGCAGGAAAAGGCACGCCCGAAACCAAGCCTGCCCCCGCACCGGCTGATTCAGCAACACGGCGAGTCCAATCGCCAGCACCGTGCTGATCGGGATGGACAGGGCGGCGAACCACAACGTATTCAGCAGCACCTTGTGGAACACCGGGTCGCTCAACAGGCTGCGATAGTTCTCGCTGCCGACGTATACCGGCGGCTGGAGCAACGGGTAGTCGCAGAAACTCAGATACAGCGACAGGGCCATCGGCCCGGCCAAAAGCAGCACGAACCCCAGCCACCACGGCGCGGTCCAGGCCAATCCCTTCAGCAGTTGACGTGTGCCGGAGGTCACCGCTTGGCACCTCCAGTGGACATCGGAACGGCCGCGGGGGCGACTTCCGCGTTTGCGGCGACAGAGGCGCTCCCGCGGCGCTTGGCGGCCATGCTCTGGTATTCCTCCACGATGTGGTCGATCTTGGCCTGCGTGTCGCGCAGGGCTTCGAGCGGCGGCTGCACGCCACGCAGGATGCTTTCGTGCAGGGCCAGCAACTCGGACCAGGCCTGCGCCCACATGGGCATTTTGGGGTAACCGAAGGCGTATTCCGAAGCCGCCAGCCCGTCGAAGGTGCGAATGTGGGGGTTGGGGTGCTTGGCGAAGAAGTCGGGGCACGGCATGCGGAACGGGGAGGCCTTGCCGTGCTCGCGGCAGAGCTCCTCCAGGTGCTCCTGCCGCAACATGAATTCCAGGAACACCATGGCCTGGCGCGGGTGCCGCGAACCGCGCGGGATCACGAACATGTCGGTGCTGGCGAAGACATTCTGCCGCTCGGCCGTCACCGAGGGGAAAGCAGCCACGCCGTAGTCCAGGTTGGGGGCGTAAGTCTTGGCCCAGTTGGCCAGCCAAGGTCCCTGGAACACCATGGCCAGTCGCTCGCTGAGGAACGGATTTTGTGCCCCCTCGATGGCGCCCGAAGTGGCCTCGAACTCCAGGACGCTGCGGTTGCCCAGGGCCGCCCGGCGTTCGGCAATCCACTGCACCGCCGCCCGGCCCGCCGGCGCATCCAGCGTGAAGCGTTTGCCGTCCCAAAGGCGACCATCGAAAAAGTTGGGCCAAATCCAGTGCCACCAGCCGAGCATGGCAGGAGAAGACGTGAAGCCGAGTTGGGCGATGCGCTCGCCCTTCGGGTCCGCGGGGTCCCGCCGCGTGAGCCGCAGCGCATACTCGTTCAGTTCAGCCGTGGTACGCGGCGGACGGTCCGGGTCCAGCCCGGCTTCGCGGAACAGGCGCCGGTTGTAGTACAGCACGATCGTGTAGGGCGTGCTCGGCAGGGCCATCAGCCGGTCCTCGTAGCGGCCGATGTCCAGCCAGATGGGCTTGAAGCTCTCCAAGCGAATGTCGGAGTCCCGTACGAGCTCATCGAGCGGCAGGAGCGCGCCTTGATCGGCGTACTGCGGCACGCTGTAGTCGTAAACGCCCGCCACGTCCGGCGGATCGCCGCCGGCGGTGGCGATGAGCAAGCGCTGCTCGATGTTGCTGATGGCACAGTAATCGACCCAGATGTTTCGCTCGGTTCCGACGGTGTCGTTGAAACGGTTGACCAGCCGCTTTATGGCCAGGCCTTCGACACCCGACCACTTCTCCCAGTAACGGATAACGACCCGGTCGGCGGGCACGTGAGGAGCGCGCCCGGGGCCGAAGAGGAGCAGCACCCCCGCCGGCACCCCCAGGAGCAGGAACAGAATCGTCCCGCGAATGTTCATGCGTGGTTACGAAGCGGTCCCCACGGGGCACGGGTCGTCGACCGTTCACGGTCCCGCGAATACCTCCTGGAACGTGCCAAAGTCGTTCAGGTCCACGTCATCGT
Organism: Planctomycetota bacterium; assembly: GCA_043803085.1. Taxonomy (GTDB): domain Bacteria; phylum Planctomycetota; class Phycisphaerae; order UBA1845; family UBA1845; genus JAAEQG01. The sequence continues at coordinate 14,338 of JAZDKM010000335.1, read as the reverse complement.
CGCCGTCCAGGTCCGAGCCGTCAAACTCCACCGCCGTGCATCCCGGCGGAAGAGCGCTCACCCCTGGTCCGGTCATGCAGTTGCTGAATAACGTGTAGTCGGCCAGATCGACGGTGCCATCGCCGTCGACGTCGCCGCGCTGGTAAGCGTAGATCCGGATCACGTCCAGGTTCACCCCATACGTCCCGCCGTTGGTGTTCACGATGTACAGCGTGTGCTCGCCCGTTCCGACCGGTCCGATAGCGAAGCTCGGCGAGGTGATAAAGTACAGCCAACCGCCGGAATCCTGCGTGGTGAACCTGCCGATCTCCACGCCGTCCCATTCGACGGCCACGATGTTGCCGGCGACGTCCTCCGAGTAGTTCATCTCCAGGCGGTAGTTGCGTCCCGCCTCCCAGAAGTTCTTGACCACGTAGGTGACGTTGTTCCCCGCCAGATAACCGAGCTGGAACGTATAGTTGCCCGACGCCTCGGGATGGTACTCATTGGTCATCCCGCCGCCTGGCGAGTGGGCGTCCCACTGTTCGGCCTCGCGCGCGTAGATCAGGTCGTGCACGTCCCCAGCCGGCCAGAAAACCACGTCCATGATCTCGGCCAGGGGTGCATACGCACCGGCCCGTCGTCCGACTGCGTAGTTCGACAAGTAGTTCTCAATGGACAGGAGCAGAGCTCCCTGACCCAGGCAGATGAACTCGTTGGAGTACCAGAAGGAGCTGCCAGCGGTGTTATAGGCGTCGACCAGGCCATAGATGCGCCACAACCGCGGGATACCCGCCACGTCGTCGAAGTCTTCGTAGTAATGCCGCAGCGCCGCCAGAGCCAGGTTGCCGTCCGGGTCGCCATAGAAGAAGGTCAGCGTCGCGCCCGCCGCGGCGCAGGGGATCGTGCCATTGTCGTTGTCGGGGTCGGAATTGAGCCGCGGCTGAGAGAGCGGGGAGTAGTACGAGGAGCCGGGCACCGTGGAATCCGACATGCCCCAGGCGTCGGGACCATAGGTGGAGTACGTGCCGGATTTGTCCATGGCAAACTGCCGTTCGCCGCGGGTGGCCGACCACGCGTTGCGCAACCAGTTGACCGGCGTCTTGGGGTCTTGATCGGTGCGGTCGGTGAGGTCCAGCCAGTTTTGCGCCTGGTAGTACGTAAACTGTGTGCCGGTCCAGCTCGCGTAGGCCGCATAGCTGGTGTAGTGCCGCTGCTCACGGCGCCAGCCGTAGTAGACGTCCAGCGGCACAGGATGTGTGGTCGAGCCGGCGGCCAGCAGGGTCATGGTGATGACCTCGTCGGTGTACACATCCCAGTGCCCGGCGAAGCCGGTCTCCGGCTTCCACTCCATCCAGATTTGCTTGGGGCCGGCGTCGTACATGTACGGCCAGTCGACGCGGTCCAGAATCAAGTCGGCGAAGGCCCGCACGTTGCCCTCGTCGCTGGACGGTCCGTCGAAGTATACCAGGGCGTTGATCACGCCCAGGTAGAGCAGCGTCGAATCAATGGACGACAGTTCGCTGGTCCACACGCGTAGACCGGTCGTGCTGTCGAGCATGTGATAGTAGAAGCCGTGGTAGCCGCAATACGCGCTCTCGTTCGGCACGCTGCCCGCCGGTCGCTGCGGCTTGGTCGCCAACGTCTGCAAAACCAGCATGGCCCGCGCGGCGGCTTCCTCACGGGTCACCCAGCCGTGATCGACGCCGATGGGCAGGGCGGCCAGTTGATAGCCGAGACCGGCGATGCTGGTAACGGGTTCGTTGGTGGCCCGGTCGGGGGCGAAACCCGTCGTCGGATTAGCGAGGTCCCAGAAATACCGAAAACAGCGGTACGCCATCTCCTCCAGCAGGGCGTTGTCGTCGGCCGGCTCCGGCGCGTCAGTCTGGAGGTAGATCTCGTCGAAGTAGAGCGTCCCGACGTTGTCGAGATCGGAGCTGTAGTCGTCCGGAACGACAAAGGCCAACTCGGTCAGTTGCGTGCGATCCACGCCGGGGAAGGCGGTCGTCAGATCGACGGTTTTCTCCGACCAGGAACTGGTGACGTCGGTGATGTTCGCCGTGGCCGAAGCACCCCACGCGTCAGTCAGGCGCACCCGGAATTGCGTCGTGCTCACCACGCCGCGCACGCGGAAGCTAAGGGTTATGGCGTCGCTGAGGTCACGCCCGCGGTAGGCGTTTTGCCCGTCCAAGCGCGTGGTCCAGCCGGAATCGCAGGTCGTGTGATCGTAAATGAGCCTCAGGGCCTTGCCTGCGAAGGTGGCGGCGACCACGGACATCTGGTCGCCGCACCCAGGGTGCAGCAACGCCCGGGCTCCGAAGAACTGATTCACCGAGTTCGGCTCGCCGTCGAAATCGTCGACCATGATGACCGAGACGCGCGGGGGAACCCCGACCACGGTCGCACCCGCGGCCAGCCACACGGCACACGCCACGCTCAGACCCAATCTGCCTCGAGCCGCAGTTCGTTTGCTCATCGCCCACCCCTCACTTCGCGTTCCCTTCACACCGCTCCGGCGCCTCGCGTCTGCCGCCGCGCGCCTCGTGCCCTCTCAGACCCGCCGAACGGAGGCCCGACCGGTCCTCGGCTTTCCCACGTTGGTGGCGGCCGGCCGAATCGGAGAATCCAATTCGCCCGTCGCGATCCAGCGAGCGTACCAGCGGCCGCTGGCTTTGACGGTCCGGCGCTGCGTCGCGTAGTCGCAGCGTACCAGCCCCAGCCGCTTGGAATACCCCATGGCCCACTCGAAGTTGTCCAGCAGCGACCACACGAAGTATCCGCGGACGTCTAGGCCCTCCGCCACGGCGGTCTGGACGGCAGCGATGTGGTCCCGCAAGTATGCGATGCGGTGGGCGTCTTCGACGAATTCGTTTTCGTCGGGATGATCGTCGAAGCACGCGCCGTTTTCCGTGATATAAAGCGGCAGGTTCGGGTAGCGCTCACCAAGCCAGTGCAGGAGTCCGCGCAGCCCGTCCGGTACGATGGGCCAGTTCATGGCCGTGCGCGCATGGTCGGAATGGTGCACCTCTTCGTGGTCGAGCGACCCGAGCCCCGGCGCATCCCGCACGACCTCGCTGAGGTAGTAGTTCAGCGCGAGGTAGTCCGTCGAACGCTTGAGCAGGGTGGAGTCCTCGGGCGTGAACTCCGGCAACAGCGGACCAAGCCGGGCGCGCATGACTGCGGGGTAGTCGCCATAGTAGGTTGGGTCTCCAAACCAGCCGCCCATTCCCACCATGGCCCGTTCGGCGGCGGCGCGATCCGCCTCCGTGGAACTGGCGGGGTAGCTGCACGCCATGTTGAGCGCGAAGCTGATGGCTCCGCCGGGCTGCGGCGCGGAACGATAGCGCGCTACAGCGTACGCATGGGCGCGGAGCAGATTGTGGCCGGCTAGATAACCCCATTCGCGATTCCGGGCGCCCGGCGCGTGACCGCCGCTGAAATAACCGCCGTCCACGACGCACCACGGCTCGTTCAGGGTCAGCCAGAAGGGCACGCGGTCGCCGAGCCGGTCGAACATCAGGCCCGCGTAGTCGGCGAACAGCTTGGGCAGATCGGGGTGGAGCCAGCCGTTCAGTTCCATCTGCAGCGCGGCCGGCAGGTCCCAATGGTAGAGCGTAACGAACGGCACGATGCCTGCGGCACAGAGGCCGTCGACCAGGCGGTCGTAGAAATCCAGCCCCGCCGCGTTGACGGGTCCGCGGCCTTGCGGGAGCACGCGGGACCAACTCACGCTGAAGCGGTAGGCCTGAAGGTTGAGTTCGCGCATGAGCGCGAGGTCCTCGCGCCAACGGTGGTAGTGGTCGCAGGCGACATCGCCGGTGTCGCCGTTGGCCGTTTTGCCCGGCGTACGGCTGAATACATCCCAGATGCTGGGCCCGCGGCCGTCGTCGTCGGCTGCGCCTTCGACCTGATACGCGGCAGTAGCGGCGCCCCAGAGCAGTCTTGATGAAAGCGTTTGCACGTCCGTTCCTACCTCACCTCCCAAGAGGCTCAAGTATCGCCCCGCTATCATAACATGAAAAGGGGGCGGGAGGGGGAAAAATGTTGTCTTTCGCGCGGACGATCGATCGAATCGGCGGCGACGTCGGCGACCAAGGATCGAATCTGCTATAACATTCGTGTATACAATAACTTATGAGTCGAGAGCGACGTACGCAATTGCGGATCGGAACGAGCCGACCCCGCTGGTCCGCGGTAAATAGGTACTGAAAACGCTTGCAATGCAAAAAGCCGCAGGATAGAATTACAGCGTTGGATTCTCTCTCTCTCGCGGGCAGGCGCTCTCGAGCACGTGCGTGCTCTCCTTCCCGCGGGCGTGACAAACCTATCGGAGGAGATACAGTCATGCGAAGCGCTCTCTCAAAAACACTACTGTTTCTACTGGTTCTCGGCTCGGCGGTGCCGGCGCTGGCGACTCCCGTCGTCAATAGTGCGGTGTTACACCCCCGCGTATTCGACGATTTTTCCGACTCCACATTGACCCAGGGCGACGCCTATCCCTCGTCCATGTTGTTCGAGGATACGATCGGCGCGGACACCCAGGGATGGGCCAATCTGCACACGTGGCGGTTCTCGGCTAACAACTTCACCGACGCGCAATTCGCCAACGCCGACCAATTTTCCTTCTCCGCGGACTTGGTGATCAGCGGAACGGCCTACGCGGAGGCCGGGTTGCAGATTTCGCCGTGGTGGTCGCCGCAAGTCGACGGGCGCCTGAATGTGAAAGTTTCGGGGGAAATCGCTGCGTTTGGCGGCCGCCTGCCGTTCTACAGCTTCACCGCCTCTCACGGCCTTTCCTACGTCAGGGGGGATACGATCCATCTGGAGATGATTTACGATCCGAACAGCCTGTCGATGGCCGATCCTGGCACGATCGAATACAAGGTGACGTACAACAGCGTGTCTTACACGAGCGGTGAGCTGCTTTTCGATGAAGGCAATCCCGCGGAGGGGCACGGTTCGTGGGGCATCCTGAGCCCCGCCTATGCCGGCGGTCATCTGCAGGCCTTCAACGGAGCGCCTGAGGGTACCGCGCGGGCTGATTGGACGAACATCACGTTCATACCCGAGCCCGGGACCTTGGCGCTGCTCGCCATCGGAGGTTTGATGACGCTGATAAGACGAAGGCCGTAGGGAATTTGAGTTGACGCCCGTCCCGCGAATCCGGCGACTCGCGTGGAGTTCCGGATTCGCGGGGCGCAGCGCGTAGTGAGGGGTGGCGGCAGAGGGAGCTTGCCAAGACATGAAGTCAGGCACACCCGACGAAGGCGGTGGAGGTGTACGGGCGTTCACGCTGGTTGAACTGCTGGTGGTCGTCTCCATCATCGCGCTGCTGATCGCGATTCTGCTGCCCTCGTTGCAGAAGGCGCGCGCGCAAGCCAAGGATGCGGTGTGTCGCTCGAACCTGCACCAGCTCGCGATCTCGGTGCATTATTATGTAAGCGAGAACGGCGATCAGATCCCATGGATCCGAGGCACGGTGGTGGCACCCAGCACGACCCCGACTAACGCCCCCTTCTACCAATACCACCAGATACTGCACCTGCACAAGTACATCAAGCAGTTGCCCATCTACCTCTGTCCAAGAGCCACCGAAGGAGGAATAGCGGGTCTGGGCGGGCCCAAAGGAGGCAAGAGCGTCAAAGATCGCGAACACTACCGAGAGGGGGAAACGATCGGTGGCGGACGCGTAATCGGGTACTATACGGTGCTCAAGGCCGATTCTCTGTTCCGGTCGAAGCGGGGCGAACTCTTCCCGGCGCTCAAACTCGACACTATACCGGGCACGACGGTCGAGTCCATCTACACGGAATACTGGTTCAACGACTGGAACGAAGGCGCCGGCGGCGGCACGATCCCGGGGATCAGCGGGAACATGTTGAGTCGGATCCCGCATGCCGACGCAGCGGTTCTCTTCATGGATGCGATCTTCTGGAATCCTCGGCACAACGGCTCGGACAATTTCGCGTTTCTGGACAGCCATGTCGAATCGATCCCGGTCTTGCAATACTTTGATTACGTTCATGGTTCCGACTATGCGAGCGCCAAGGATCGGGACGCGTTCGGCAATTTCCCGCATTGGTGTTGGGGTCTGGGGAAGAACATCATCGGTCGTTAGCGAATCTCGGTGCGCCGGTCCGGGCCGGCCTCGCGAGGACAAGACTGGAGCGGTTTAAGGAAGGAAGTGTTATGACATCCCGAGGTAAAGTAGCGGTGGTTCTCATCGTGAGCCTGGCCCTGACGCCGGCGGCGTTGCTCGGCCGGCAGCTCGTCCTGAAGAACGGCAGCCTGGAGGCAGGACCAGGGGCAGGGGGGCCCAATCCGATGGTCCCGGCGAACTGGGTAGAGTTCGGCCCCACCGTGGAGCGTTCCGACGAGGCCAATCACACACCGGGCGGCGGCTACGCCCTGAAGGCGTTTTCGAGCGATCAACTGGTGGGTGCGTACCAAGATGTTCCGGTCAGCCCCGGCAATATCGTGACGATCAGTGCTTATCTGTACACGCGGAGCGAGGACAAGCTCGGCGGAGGCGCAACCGCCTGGATCACTTTGGCGTTCTACAAGTCGGACCACATCACGCAGGTCGGAGATCTCTACCCTCTGCTCGTGCTCGACGCGGGTTCGCCGGCCGACACCTGGGTACCGGGATCGATGATACCCCACGCGGCGCCGGCCCAGTCGGCGTACGCACGGATGACGTGCGTGTGGATGTGTGACGGCACCGACCCGGGGTCGGCATACTGGGACGATTGCTCGCTGACGGTGGGGGTCGGACCCAATCTGCCCAATCTGCTCATCAACGGCGACTTCGAGACCGCCGGGGTCGGCGGGCATAACCCGGCGGGTATTGACGACTGGACGGGCTTCAACGATCAGGACCAATCCACCGACGTCGCCAAGGATGGGCTTAAGAGTGTGAAGGTCGGTGTCGAGGAACCGTACTCCGGGCTCGTACAGGTGATGGCGGAGATGAATGCCGGCGACCACCTCTTCATGCAGTCTTGGGCTTACAACCCGTCCAGCGATCCGCTGGGCAGCAATTCAATCGTCGGACTTAAATTGGAGTGGCAGACCAGCGGCACCGTGCCGCCACCGAAGGAAAACCTTGCCCTCGACCGGGACTCGCCGGCGGACGAGTGGACGCTCGTGGAGATCAACACGAATGCGCCTGACCTGGCCACGGTGGCGCGGATCGTGATGATCTACGCGGCCGACACGTCAACGAACGGTTCGGTGTACTTCGACGGCGCGGAGGCGCATGTTAATGGAGGCGGCAACGTCCTCCACAACGCCAGCTTCGAGGACGGCCCCGGGGGCGGCAATGGACTGGAGTTCTGGACGGAGTTCAAAACGCCGGGAGTCTCTCAGTGTTGGAAGGAGTGCGATGTCCCATGGGAGTACTTGGGCACTGACTGCTCGGCGAAGGCCACGGGTGAGGCCGTCGCCGGCGTGTCGCAGGAGATTGCCGTCGTCCCGGGCGACGCACTCAGCGTTCGGGCATACCTGTATATCCCGTCGGCCTGGCCTGAACCGGGGCTGGGGAGAGAGGCCAAGGCCGGTATCAAGGTTGAGTGGGCGATCGGCAGCGTGCCCACGTGGGTCGACATCTGCCGACCACCATCCACCTGCAGCAACTCCGTGCCTGCCATGAGTATGACTCAGGACACCTGGACCCCGCTGACGATCGACTACACCATGGCTCCCGGGAAGAACGCCAGTGCCAAGTTCGTGAACCTGATCGAACGTGGCGGGGCGGCCAGCGGAAAGGTGTACTTCGACGCTTGCGAGGGCGTCATGCTGAACTGGTTTGACGGCGCGGACGCCGATGCGGACGATGACGAGGACCTGCGGGACTTCGCGGAATTCCAGCGCTGCTTCACGGGCGCAGTTTCCGGTCAGATGCGCTGGGGTTGCATCGTCTTCGATTCGGACGACGACGACGACGTCGACCTGGCGGATTACGTATTCTTCAAGGACCACATGACCGGCCCGTAGCAGGCCTTGCCTACGTCGCTGAACGAAGTTAGCTTGGGGCTTTGTGCCGCGGGTAGCGGTGCAAAGCCCCCGGTTTCTTTGCCCGTCTGTTGGGTGCTGGAGGACGAAGTATGGAAAACAACGAGTTCCTCAGAGATCAGTTCATGACCCTGCGCGAGGAGATCAAAAACAGCAAGGCCCGGCTGTTCTGGATTGTGGCCATCGGGTTGCTGGGCATACCGCTGTTGACCTATCTCGCGTCCAAAGGCGAGTTCTTCGTCTGGCTGCTTCTGCCGTACTCAGTGCTGGTGCTGATCGTGATGTTCCTGGCCGAACAGAGTTCCATGATGCGGGCCGGCCGGTTCATCCGCGAGCAGATCGAGATGCACCGCGGCCAGACGGTGGGTTGGGAGGGGTGGATCGAGTCGCGCCCGCAATTCCGCATGGTGGACAAGCACTTCGTGGCGTGTTTCGTGATCGTTTTCTTCCTGTACTACTTCGGAACGATCGGCACGGCCGTCGATCTGATTCTGAAAAAGGAAGCCACGGACATGTCCGGCAACTGGACCTACTGGTACTGGCTGGGCGGGGCGGTGGTCACGTACGCCATCGGGGCCATCTGGGCGTTCTCGACGCTGGTGCATCACTGGAGGTCCTCGGTGAGCACGTCGGTCAATGACACGTGATCACGGCTGAGCCGTGGAAGGGAACACCGCGCGGGTCGTCAGTGGGCTGCCGGGGGGCTGGCCGCGATCACGGCGAAGCGACCCTCCAGCCCTGCGGTGGCGTTGGGACCGACCCACACCGTGAAGGCCCCGGGTTCGACGACGAATTCCAGGTGGCGGTTGTAGAAGCCCAAATGCTCGGGCCCAGCGGTCCAATGACGGCGAGCTTGGCGACACGCGGGTCGAGGGGCAACACGGCCGGCTCGTTCTTCAGCAGCACCATGGAACGGGCCGCCACGCGACGGGCCAACGCCCGGTGCTGCGGCGCGAGCATGACCGACGGCTCGCGCTGCGGATCGGTGTAGGGGTGCTCGAACAGCCCCAAGCGGAACTTGGCCGTGAGCACGCGCCGGACGGCCCGGTCCAGGATGCTCGCGGACACGCGCCCGCGGTCCATCAGTTCCGTCAAGTGGTCGCGGAAACAGAACGAGCTCATGTCCATGTCCACGCCCGCGTCCAAAGCCAAAGCCGCGGCGTCGGCCCGGTCCGCAGCGAACCCGTGGATCACCAACTCGGCGATCGAGTTCCAGTCGCTGACCACAAACCCCTCAAAGCACCACTCCTGACGGAGGATACGCGTGAGCGTCCACTCGTTGGCGCTGGCCGGTACGCCGTTGATCTCGTTGAAAGCGCTCATCACAGACCCGGCGCCGGCGCGCACGGCAGCCTCGAAAGGAGGCAGGTGGACCTCACGCAGCGTCTGCGGCGAAAGGTCCACGGTGTTGTAGTCGCGGCCGCCTTCGGCGCCTCCGTAGGCCACGTAATGTTTGGCACAGGCCAGCACGGCGTCGGGGGCGGTCAAGTCCGGTCCTTGAAAACCACGCACGCGGGCAGCGGCGAGCGCACTCCCCAGAAACGGATCCTCGCCCGCGCCCTCTGCGATTCGACCCCACCGCGGATCGCGACAGACATCCACCATGGGGGCGAAGGTCCAGCGCGTGCCGGCGGCGGAGGCCTCAACGGCGGCCACGCGTGCAGCCTGCTCGATGAGCGGAGGGTCCCACGTCGCCGCTTCGCCAAGGGGGATGGGGAAGATCGTCTGGTACCCGTGGATGACGTCGTTGCCTACGAGCAACGGAATGCGCAGGCGACTCTCATCCGCGGCGACGCGCTGGAGTTGGTTCACGCGCTCGGCCCCGTGCGCCCCGAGCACAGCCCCAACCTTCCCCTTGCGAATGCTGTTCAGGAAGGCCTGCTCCTGCTGTTCGCGGACCGCGGGATCGTCGTGCTCCCTCACGCCGCCCCATTCCTGGGTCAATTGCCCGATCTTCTCTTCGAGGGTCATCTGGGCGAGCAGGGCCTCAACCCGCGCGGCGACCCCCGGGCACCCAGGGGCTGTCGTCGGGGGGTCCGCGCGACACGGAGACGACCAGGCACAAACATGGGCCAAGCACGCGCCCACGGTCCACCACCAACGACGCCGCGGAGGTCGTACCGGAATCCACGCCATGCGGAATCTCCTGGCGGGCAGGTCAAGGCTCGAGGTCGATCACGACACGACGGGCTGAGGGGGGCAGCACCACCTCTCGTGGTCCGAAGTCCGTATGCGGATGTCCGTCCACATTGACGCCGCGGATGGGCCGGGGATCAGGCGACGCCATCAGGAGGCGTGGCGGCGAAGAGAGCCAATCGCAGCGGAGGTCAAGGACCATTTGGGCCTGATCGGCGCTCAGCCGGTAAGACAACCGCCCGTACTCCGTGGGGAAGTCTTCGAGGGCGACGCCAGGCGGCGTCAGCCACTCGGGCAAGACTCCCGCGGCCAGCACTACGGTGCTGTCTGATTCGCGTTCATACATGAACAGGCTCCGGGCGGCGTTCAGATAGTCGGAGCCCACCCAGGTGTGAGGCATGTCGCCGATGTAGCGCGGGGCCTGCGGGTCGCGCCAGACCACCTCCGCCCACTGGTTCCAGCCGCGCGGTTGCTGATCCTGAAAGAAGAACTCCAGCAGCTCGTGGGCCCGGGTGCGCCAGCCGAGCGGGACGAACGTACCCACCAGACGTACCTCGTAGGGCGTGTAGTCGCGCCACTCGATGGCGTCGACGCGACGGCGGCAAAAGAACTCCCAGTAGCGCTCAAAGGTGCGCGTGAGCGCGGGTTCGGGAATGCGGCCGAGCTCGCCGCCCGGGAAGACCCCGATGGCGGTGGAAGTCGCGTCAAAGTCGCCCAACTCGACACAGCCGGGGATGTAGTCCACGCCCTTGAGCCGCATGGCCAGCCGCATGGAATCATAGAGCGCCGCCTGAAAGGCCTGGGCCAGGGCAGCGAAGCGTGCCTGGGCTTCGGTGTACCCGAGGATCTCGGCGACGGTCGTAGCATCTTTCAGGCCGCGCAGCGTGAAGAAGTCATCCCAATAGGAGTGCATCGGCTTGGCTGAGTATCCCTCATGGCTGATGGATTCCGGCACCAGCCCGTAGCAAGCGCGCATGTCCGGCGGGCCGTCGCGATAGGCGTCGGTCAGCCGTTGCGCGCAGAGCGACTCCAGGTAATCGACGCCCGCCTGGACACGCGGCCAATGGGCTTCGAGAAACGCACGGTCCCGCGTGAATCGGTAATACTCCAGCAGGGCATAGATGAGTTCGCCGGTGCTGTCGTGCTCGGCGACCGGGTCGGCCCCGCGCGCGTCCACGACGCAGGGCACCTTCCCGTTCGGGTACTGATACGCCGCAAACCACTCCAGGAAGTCCTTGACTTGTTCGGCGTGCCCCGTGGTCAGCAGGGCCGTGGAGGTGAGGGCTCCGTCCCGCATCCAACTGCGTTCGTAGGTGCGCGAGCCGGGTTGGATCGAGGGACCATCGCGGTTGATGAGAATGTAGGCCTGGGTCGTCTTGAACGTGTTGACCAGCTTGGCTGCCGATGGCGGTAGCGTAAGTCCGACGCGGTTGACTGCGCCGCGCCAATAGTCCGCCACAGTCCGTAGACGCTGTTCCACGAGGGCTTCGACCTTGTCCTCCGACAGACCCAGAGCCGGGGCCGCCGGAGGGTCGTGAAATGGAACCGCCACCACGACGGTCTTGTGCTCACCCGGTTTCAGCTCGAAGGCATATTGCAGCGCTCCAGAGGCGAGACGGTGGGGATCGGTGACGGCCTGCTCCGGGGGCATTTGGCCGGCGGCCAGATACTCCCCCACGTCACCCTGTGCGAAGGAGGCCGCCCCGAAGGCCGTCGGGGCGCTCCACGAGAGCACGACCTTGGAGTCGTTCACGACGAGACCGGCCTTGTCGAAGACCATGCGGGCGATGGACGTCACGCCGCCGGTGATGTTCAGTTCCTGCCACGGGGGCAGAACCTGGAACGGACGGATAGCCAGTATGAGTGCTCCGGTCTGCGGTTGGTCGCCGCGATTGTGGAGCCGATAACGGGCGATGAGGGTAGAAGCACCGGGCGCACCGTCGGCAAAGGCGGTGATGTCCAGCTCCAGGGCCTCGGTCCGCCAGTGTACACTGGGGATGGGCAGGTATTCATCCTCCAGGCTTTGGGTGATCTTCGCGTCGGCCCAGGTGATCAGGCGGTGGGGTTCCGCCCCCACGAGAAGAAAGGGTTCGAGGCTGAAGCCGAGTTTGTCGACTTCCAGAGCGCCGTCCGTACTGAGCAGACCCTCCTTGTCGTCGTCGGCGACGCCGACGATGGTCCATGGCGCCTGCTCGCCAAGGAAGTACCTGGGGAAACGTCCACGTGGGGCGTCGCGGGCGATGGCCTGCAAAAGGCTGTTAGGTGACTGCGCGAAATCCGCGTTCTTGACCTGGACGGCGCGGATCGCCACACCCAGGCCGCGGCTGCTCGCAGTGGCCTTCAGACGGACCCGGCGCGCCTCCGCGTCAGGCATGGGAAGGTAATCCCGACCTCCGTTGCCGCTCCGAATGGACGCGACGGTTTCCCATGACGTTCCGTCGTTAGAGAGGGCAACTATGTAGCTCGTTGCGTAGTCGTCGGCATCCCAGTCAATGACCAGACCGCCGAACTCCCGCAGTTGCCGAAAATCGATCTCCACCCACGGCTGGGCATCGGAGGGATTGCTGTGCCAGTCGAGCCCGCCCGCCTCGTCGAGGGTGAGGGGGCGGGTGGGGTCGCCGTCGCGGACCGATGACGCGCTGACCGGGAACGGCCCTGCAGCCGGCTGATCAGGGGGCAGCGTCTCAAAAGTCAACCTGTCCAGCCAGATTGAACCCCGGCCGCCGGAGCCCGCGGACACGGCGAATTCGATAGAACCAAGCTTCACCAAGGGTTGGCCGGCCGAAGGCCCCCAGGCGAACCGGAAATGGCGCGCCTTATACGCGATCACCCGCCAATCCTCGGGGAACTCAAAGCCGCGCCGGTTCACCCACCAGACGTTCTCACCGGCTGGATCAATTAGCTTGAATTCCAGGTTGTTGCTCGGCGCCTCACCACGGATGGCGAAGGTGAACCGGTAGTTCGCAGGCAGGTCCATCGGGACCGCTCGGCGGACCACGCAGAAGCCTGCCCCGCTCTGGAACTCGAAGTCGAGGCGCAGACCCCGGCCGTCTCGCCCGTTAACCTGACTGACGAGCGCCTTCACGCCGTCGGAAGCCAGGACCGTCCACTGATCGAGTTGCTCGAAGTCATCCAGAACAATCGCCTGCCCCAGACTCGTTGAGTCTGGTACCATCGCGCCAATCACGACCGCAAGCAGCCACGCGGAACTCACCCGCCGCAAGGGGAAGCTCAGACCGCGTCGTCTAGGCATGTGTTTTTGAATCCTGGGAGAACAACCTCGGAAGGCTTGAACCGCGAACCTCCCCAGGACAGTGCCTCCACAAGCCGCATTGCACCACTTGCCAGATGGTTCGTCAACGGGTCCAAGCTCGATGGGCGACTTGGCGCGTAACCCGACATGAGGGTCGAGAGTTCCGCGTGATGGCGAATGTCGGCGCCACGACGAGATCGTCGTACTCTACTTCCATCGGCTGGGGTCCAACCTCTCGCCGAATCGGGGCTGCTGGCGGGAAGGCGCGAGGGTGGAACATCGGTCCCGTGGGGGCGTCAACAGAGTAGGGCTCGTACTCAGGAGCATGCCACTCCATCGGCCCAGGACGCGGATCGTAAACCGCGGCCTGCGGCGCGACGTAATCCCGCTGCGGGAAAGGGCGGTCTGGATTCTCGGTGCGGTAGCCAGACGCAGCGTCGCCTCCTGGTCGATACCGGTTGTACTCAACGCCGGCCACGGTGCCGTCGATGGACAGGTACTTCCGTCTGCGGGAGTGGAAGAGGTTCATCGTCGCCCTCCGATCAGGGCTCTCTTGGCCGCACCATCAACGGTCGGCGAGATCCTGCCCCAGTCTCTGCCCGTGCCGCCGGGCAACACATCGAATTAGTCCTCGGCTTATATCACCTCCTTCCCAGACCACTCGTGAGGCCCGGTCGCCGCAGAGATGCTGCTGGGCTGGTCTGCGTAACTCATTGAACCTTCTTGAAAGGACCGAAGTCATGCTCAGACTCAACGCCGGGTTCAGCCGCAAGGTCGGCGAACCCAACTTCGGCTCCAGAGGAGCCTCGGTCAACCTCGAACTCGAATTGGAGTCCCATCTCATCGGCGATCCCGCGGCCCTGTTGGGCCGCATCCAGGGTCTGTTCGACCTGGCCCGCGAAGCCGTGGACGCCGAACTCGGAAACGGACCGGCCGAGTCCAGTCCTCGTCCGATCC
>JAZDKM010000334.1:0-24210 GCA_043803085.1 Planctomycetota bacterium | reverse complement strand
ATTACCGAGAAGCTGATGGAGTCGCTGTCGTTCGAGGCCCCGGAGCGTCGCGGGCAGTCCGTGAGCATCGATGCTGCTTATGTCCGCGAGCGCCTGGCGGACATCATCAAGAATGAGGAGATTCCCCGCTTCGGTTTCCGCAGCCGGCGCGAGCGCGAGAGCTAGCTCCGCCTTGCGAGGCATGGCTCCGTGCAGAAGCCATTCTGGTCATAAGTCTTTTATTTCAAGTAAGTTGCGCTCTTACTTCCGGCGTGTTCTGAGGACCGAACCGCCGCCGGCGGGGTATCGGGGAGGGGGAGCTTTCGCCGTTCGGCATCTTGTGTTAGAATTCTGATGTGGCCCGAGCAGAAAAGAGGTCAGGAGTTTTTTTCTGCACCACGAACGCCGCAGTCTGCGGGGCAGGCGCGCAAAGAAAGGGTCACACAGAGAAGGATTCCTGACCCGTTTTCTGACTCTTGTTTGGCGTGGGTCGTTTTCGGCGTCGGACGCGGAGGGTGAGGTAGTGGCCTCGAACGCATCCGGCGGAAAGGCATAGAAACGGAGGAGCTGTGGTCAAAATCAAACCTCGGGGATCAGAATCTGTTCAGCAGATGCTCAAGCGTTTCAAGCGCCTGTGCCAACGTGAGGGCCTCACACGGGACATGAAGCGCACCAGCTACTACGAGAAACCTTCCGACAGGAAGCGGCGTAAATCGCGCAAAGCGATTCGACGCGCTGCCATGCCTTAGCATCTTTCTTCAAGAGTTGCCGCGGCGGCGTAGTGCGCCGCCCTCGAACCATCAGGAGTTCGAGCTTCTTTGGGGCACCGCGCCATGTACGGCGCGGCGCGTTGTTGAGCTGCGCGCCGCCTGGGCGACAGCTACGGTTGGCACGCGGCGTCCGGGCGAGTATAGTTTCGGAACTATGGCACGAATGACCCTGTTCGAAGACGACGGCTTTCGGGGTTTTTGTCCGCTGATCTACTGGCGGACGGTGTTTGAGTTGGTCTGCGGGCGCCGCACGATGATGGATCGAGCCGCCCACTACCTGAAGCAGCCTGTCGCCGGTCTGTGGACGCGGGATTGGATGGCCGGGCACGCTGCCCAGCAGTGTCAGATCCCGGTGAACGTACCTGCCGAAGCGGGAACGGTGCTGGTCAACGGGCGCTGGCTGGTCAGGAACTACGTCAACTTCCGGCAAGGTCCCTTCGTGGGGACCAAGGACGGGGCGGTGGTGTACGTGGTCTGTGACAATCCGCTCGCCCGACGGCTTTCACCAGCGGTGATGCTGGATGCCGACCGCTGCCACGAAGTGCTGCACGGCGCGCCCCAAGAGGAAGTCGAGGCGCTGCTGGTCCGTTATTCTTGGGACCTGGTGGCGCGGAACGGTGAGACCCTCGATGACGACTGGATGTCCGGCGCCCACGAGATCGAGGGTACGATCAGTAGTTCGGCGGTCATCGAGGATATCGCCCGCATCAGCGTCAAACACGGGGCGACGATCAAGCCGACGGCCTACCTGGACGCGAGCACCGGTCCGGTGCACGTCAGCTACAACGCCACGGTGGAATCGCACGCGACCATCCAGGGTCCGGCGTACATCGGGCCCGGGACGGTGGTCAGACCGCACGCCCACATTCACGGGGGGACCAGTATCGGCCCGTTCTGCAAGGTGGGCGGCGAGATCGACGCCACCATCATGTGCGGCTACTCCAACAAGCAACACGAGGGGTTCCTCGGCCATGCTTACGTGGGCTCCTGGATCAACCTTGGGGCCGGTACGACCAACTCCGACCTGAAGAACACCTACGGTCCGGTGCGCATGCGTGTGGCGGGGGAAGACGTGGATACCGGCGAGCACTTCCTCGGGGCCGTCATCGGCGATCATGCCAAGATCGGGATCAATCAGACCCTCCCCACCGGTGCATCCATCGGTTTCGCGGCCAACGTGTTCACCTCGTCCGGGGTGCCAAGGTATGTCCCGTCCTTCGGCTGGCTGACCGACGAGGGGATGGCCCAGGGCGATCCCCGTCGTCTGGTGGAGACGGCCCGCACCATGATGCGGCGGCGCAACGTCGACCTGTGCGCGGAGGCCGAGAAGCTCTTCTTGAGCATCCCGGAGTATGCGAAGGCGCTTGAGGGCTAGCGATGGACGACCGGGAGTTAGGGGGCCTGCTCAGTGATCTCGAATCGGATCGGGTCGAGCGAAAGGCTTCCGCCGCAGATCGCGATAACCTCCGACGGGCCGTCTGCGCCTTTGCCAACGACCTGCCCAATCATCGTCTTCCCGGCGTCATTTTCGTCGGGGCCAACGACGACGGGAGCTGTGCGCACCTTCCGGTGACCGATGACCTGCTACGCATACTTTCTGACATGCGGTCGGATGGAAACATCCTCCCGCTTCCGACCATGACGGTGCAGAAACGGACGCTGAGTGGCGGGGACATGGCGGTTATCGTGGTGGAGCCGTCCTATGCCCCGCCGGTACGGTACAAGGGTAGAGTTTGCGTGCGGGTGGGTCCGCGGCGCGCCATGGCCAGCGAGGAAGAAGAACGGCGTTTAACTGAAAAACGCCGGGCCAAAGATTTGCCGTTCGACATTCGGCCGGTTGAGTCGGCCCCACTGGAAGAGTTGGATGGCGACCTTTTCTCACGGGTCTACTTGCCTTCCGCCGTGCCTGCTGAAATCCTCGAAGCGAACCAACGTTCCTTCCCTCAACAACTAGCCTCCCTGCGTTTCGCAACAGGCGGAGCCGACCCCAGACCCACGGTCTTGGGGATCTGCACTCTAGGCAGGGAGCCCAGACGGTTCGTACCGGGTGCCTACATTCAGTTTCTGCGGATCGATGGCATGGAGCTGGGCGATCCAATCAAGGACCAGAAGGAAATTGACGGTCCGTTTCCCGACCTGCTTCGGCAATTGGACGAAACGCTTAAGCTACACATTGCGGTCGCGTCCGATCCGACGTCAGACCCGGTGGAGCATCTTTATCCCGACTATCCACTAGTGGCGCTTCAACAACTGGCCAGAAACGCGGTGATGCACCGGGCTTATGAAGCGACCCACGCGCCGGTCCGTATCACTTGGTTCAACGAACGCATCGAGATTCAGAATCCTGGGGGTCCTTACGGACAGGTAAACAAACAGAACTTCGGCCAGGGCGGCATCACGGACTATCGGAACCCCCATATCGCCGAGGTCATGAAGAACCTGGGATATGTGCAGAGGTTCGGCTTAGGTATCCCCCTGGCACGCCAAGCGTTGGCTAGAAACGGCAATCCGCCGCTGGACTTCATGGTCGAAGACGCCTACATAGTGGCCATCGTGAGGCGCCGGTCATGAAATCCATCCCCGTGATCGCGTTTTTCAATAACAAAGGCGGCGTGGGCAAGACATCTCTGGTGTACCACCTGGCTTGGATGTACAGCGATCTGGGACTGCGCGTGGTGGCTGCCGATCTCGACCCCCAGGCCAACCTTACCGCTGCTTTCTTGGAGGACGAGCGCCTGGAAGACCTCTGGCCGGATGGTGACCACCCCAGAACCGTTTTCGGTTGCGTGCAACCCCTTTTGAAAGGCAAAGGGGATATAGCGGAACCCTATCTGGAACCGGTGGGAAGTACAGCTCTGTGGCGTAGCGAAGACGAACCTCTGGGGTTGCTCGTCGGTGATCTCATGCTGTCGGGTTTTGAAGACGAGCTTTCCTCGCAATGGCCCGGCTGCATGGACCGCAAGGAGCGGGCATTCAGGGTGATCTCCGCCTTTTGGCGCATCATGCAGAAAGCCGCGGAGATTCACCACGCCGATCTGATTCTGATGGACCTGGGTCCCAATCTCGGCGCCATCAACCGCGCCGCGCTCATTTCGGCCAACTATGTGGTCATTCCGCTCTCTTCCGATCTGTTTTCGCTGCAGGGCCTGCGTAATCTCGGTCCCACCTTTCGGCGGTGGCGGCAGGAATGGCAGGAGCGGCACGGAAGGAATCCAGCCCAGGACTTGCCGCTGCCCGCGGGTGAAATGCAACCCGTAGGCTACATCGTCCAGCAACACACCGTACGGCTGGACCGCCCCACTAAGGCGTACGACCGGTGGATTGCACGGTTTCCCGAGGAGTATCGGAATGCCGTGCTTGATGAACCCGGTGACACGCGAATGCCGGTAGGGCAGGATCCGCATTGCCTGGCCCTGGTGAAGCACTATCGGAGTTTGATCCCCCTGGCCCAAGACGCTCGCAAACCGATGTTCCATTTGAAGCCGGCCGACGGCGCCATCGGGGCCCACCTTCAGGCCGTGCAGGAAGCGTACGGCCACTTCCGCCAACTGGCCGAGAAGATTGCCGAGCGAACTGGAATTTCGTTGCCGCCAAGGTAAAGGATCTCTTCTCGCAACGACAACTTCTCACAACTATCGACGAAGGCGAACTGGCCCACGAACGATGCACTCCCTATGATGGGACAGGTGCAAAGCCGGCATACCCATTCACAGGCCGGCGTGCCTGTTTAGGCGAAGGATAGCATTTCGTGCTTTGGAATTCTGCTCCAGGAGGTGTAATCATGGCCAATTATCATTCACGCTGGATCGTCGTTGCCGTGTTGGCGTTCGGGTCCGCCCGTGCGGCGGCGGGGCCTGCCGCGCAGCCCTTTACGTTGGGCAAGTACGTGCCGCAGGATTGCTGGATGTTCGTGCACGGGGTGCACGATCCGGCGCGCGAATTCATCGACGCACACTGGGCGCGGGTCTTTACGGAAGTCAAAAAGAGCGGCATCGATGCGGAGTTGAAGAAACTCATCGTCGGCAGCCTGGAGGACGTCGAGCGCGCCCAATTCGAGCAGGCCTGGGACAAAGCCATGCAGCTCGTTCAGGGCGTGCGCTGGGGAGACCTGGTGGCCAAAGAGACGGCCTTCGCGGAACGACTCGGCTCGATCACACCGGACTTGATCGTACTGTGCCGCTCGTCTGAGAACAGCGTGGCGGGGAACGTCCAGGGTCTGAAGGCGATCATGGAGGCCCTTGCGTCGATGGGGGAGGGTGTGGCGGTCACGGAGAGCAGCGTGCACGGTCTCGGCGTGTGGACCCTGAAGGCTGAAGGGGTTCCCATGAGCCTGCACGTGTTCAACAAAGGGGATATCGTCGGGATTGTTGTCGGTCCGAAGGCCCTGGAGGACGTGACGGCGCTCATGGCCGGGGAGAAGGGCGTCACCGCCCTGGTGGACACGCCGCGGTTCAAGCAAGCGGCCGCGGAACTGCCGCCTCCGCAAAACGTCGTGACCTTCTTCGACCTGCAACTGCTGATACGTAATCTGAATCAGATGTTTACGACGATCTTCGAGCAGGAGGCAGCGGAGAACAAAAGCCACGAGGAGCACGCCCAGCGCGTCAGGCGCGTGCTCCTGAAGGTACTCGACCACTTCGACTTCTTCGATTACGGGATGGCCGTCGGCCGGACCGAGGGGCTGCGCGAAACCACCGTCAGCACGATGCGTCTCCGGCCGGAGGCGATGGACAAACCGTTGTGCCGGATCTTCACCGTTCAGAAACCCTTCGAGAAGTTTGACCGCTACGTTCCCAAAGAGGCGACCGGTTTTAGCGTCTCCTCCTTCGCGGACCTGCGCGGGATCTACAACCTCATCCTGGACTTCCTCCGCACGGAGATTCCCGAGACCGAAGTGAAATTGGCGCAATGGGCGGAATTTCAGAAGGAGGTGGGTTTCGACCTCGAGGCCGACCTGTTCAGTTGGTGGGGCGGGGAGTTGGTGAGCGTCTCACTCCCGCCGGCGGTGAAAGGCCCGTTTGCCTCGGGGGACTTCGTGATCTTCATCCGGGTCAAGGATGCCAAGCTGGCCGCCGCCAAGGTCAGTGCGGGGCTCGATCGGCTGGCGGGCTTTCTGCGGGAGCATGAGCAAACCTTGATGCTGGCCGACGTCTCGGACGTTCGAGCGGAAGGCTTCCGCAGCGTCACCCATCCCCTGCTGGCGATGCAGGGGGTTAAGTTCATCGTAGGGGTGACGGACGACCATCTGGTGATCGGGAACTCCGCCGCGGCGATCAACGCCTGTCTGGCCACCGCCGCCGGCCAGGCCCCCAGCATCCTCGAAAGCGAGCGTTTCCGGAAAGAGGGGCTGGTCCCCAAAGGCCCGGTGTGCAGCGCTTCATTCAGTGACCTGAGCAACTTCGGGCAGGAACTGGGTTCGGTGTTCTTCATGATGGGGCTGGTGGGCACCATGATCCCGGAGGAGCCGGAGACCCGGCCGATCAAGGCAATGATCGGCATCTTAGGGCGGCTGAGTCCGGCCATTGCACAGATCGATTTCTACAGTTCCAAGGCGTCGATGTGTACGTTCGACGGGCGGAGGTGGACTACGCAGGACGTGATGAACTACAAGCCCGCGCCGGCGTCCACGACGCGTCCGTCCGCCGGTACGGCCCCGTAGAACGTATCTCGCGGAAGCTGAACGTTATCGGGGGCAACCGCGGCGGCGGGAGGGAGTATCTGACTCCCGTCGTGCCGCTCCCTTACGGTCGCGGCTCGGTTTCCACTCCCTGACGGTCGCGGTGCGGACAAGTTGTACTCTGAGCGACGCACTAGACGAGGGGCTGACAGTGCGCGCCGGGGGAACCGTCCGATAGTCTATCGGGCGCAGGCCACATCTGGGCTCCCGTAAAGCCGGCATTCATGGTCTCCGAAGTTACAGCCAATGCCGGCTGGTGCACAGGTCGATGTTACGGGCATATCGGTGGTTGGGGTCCCGGAGGCGCGGCTCATCGTGCGGTGAGTCCGCGTCGGCGGAGTTCGATCAGGCAGAGGCACGGTGAAGCGCATCTGGGCGACATTCAGGCGGTTTTGGCTGGAGGAAGAGGTCCCGCGTTGGATCGGGCTATCTCTGGTGGCGGTGTACGTGTGCGGCCTGGTGGGGGTGGCGTATGTCGCCCAGCGCCAAGCGACCGAACTGGCCCAACGCTCGGCGTTGGCCCACGGCGACCATGCCATGTCGTTGTTGGCGCAACTGTTGGCAAAGGTCGCGGCGACGGACATGGACCGGCAACAAGCTATGTTGCGGGAATTCGCCGGGAGACTGGAGTGTGAGCAACTCTACGTGGCGGATGAGTCCGGCATGGTCATCGCGTCGATCGACCCTGATGACTTGGGGCGCCCGAGCCCGCTGACGGCGGCGTTTGGAGCGGGGCGCGGGGGAGGCCGTGGAGCCCTCCCGGAGGGAAGCGGAGGGTTCGATCTGGCCTCGGATGAGGCGGACACGTTGCGGCGTTACTACCGGCTGCCGCTAGCGGGGTCCGGGCGGGCCGTTGACGTTGGGCATTCAGGGCAGGCTGAAGGCGGCGGCGTACTTTCCGGCACGTCCCGGAGGCTGGAGGGGGTGCTGCGTTGGGACGCGGCGACGGTGCTGTCCTGCGGTCAAACCTGGTTGCTGGGGACTGTGCTGGCGGCGATGGCGGTGTTGGGCACGGTGTACCACCTGATGCGGCGTCACTTTCGGGAGGTGTCGTGCATCGCGGACAACCTGGTGACCCATGCGGACCGACTGGCGGAGGAGTTGACCGCGCTGCGCGTGGCGGATTCGCTGGGCGCGGTGGCGAGCAGTTGGAACAAGTTAATCGACCTGACCGAGTCGTTCCGGGCCGATGCCGGGCGGTGCAGCGCGGCGTCGGAACTGCGACAAGTGCTGGAGCGTTCGGGCAGCAGCGAGTTGGCCGACGCGGTGGATGCGGTCCCGGACGGGTTGCTCATCGTCACCGATGAAGACCTGTTAGTGCACAGTAACACGGCGGCGGCGCGGCTGATGGGCTGGAACCCGAACGCAACCGCCCGGGCCCGTCTGCCGGAGTTGAAGCCGAGCGAGATCGGGCGGGCGGTGCTGGACGTGGTGGCCAAGGCCCGCGGCGCGGATGGGTGCTACGAGGAGCACCAGGCGTTGGTGGAACACGGAGGGAGCAACTACCGGGTGCGGGTCGTGCCGCAACGGAAGGGCCGGCCGCACGGGGCCTGCGTGGTGGTGATCGTGGACGTGAGCCAGCAGATGCGCACAGACCGGGCCCGCGAGGAATTCGTGTCGCAGGTAACCCACGAACTGCGTACGCCGCTGACCAACATTCGGGCGTACACGGAGACGCTGTCCAGCGGGATGTTCGACGACCCCAAGGTGGTCAGCGAGTGCTACAACGTGATCAACAAGGAGACGCGGCGGCTGGCCCGGCTGGTCGAAGACATCTTGAGCGTGTCGCAGTTGGAGGTGGGCAGCATCCAGATGGTGCTCGACCCGGTGGACGTGCGCGACTTGATCCAGGAGGCGATGCGCGACCTGCGGGCTACGGCCGACGAGAAGAAGATCGACCTGCAGGCCACGCTGCCGGCAAAGCTGGAGCCGATCCAGGCGGACAAGGACAAGCTGATGGTGGTGCTGAACAACCTGCTGGGCAACGCCCTGAAGTACACGCCCCGGGGCGGGGAAGTGCGCGTCGGCTGTCAGACCACAGAAGAGCACCTGCTGATCACGGTGAAGGACAACGGCATCGGGGTCGACAAGGCCGATCAGGAGCACGTGTTCGAGAAGTTTCACCGGAGCGCGGACCCGGAGGTGCAGAAGCAACCCGGCACGGGCATCGGCCTGACGACGGCGCGGGAGATCGCCCGGCGTCACGGGGGTGACATTGAGCTGATGAGCGAAAAAGGGAAAGGATCGACGTTCGTGGTAAAGCTTCCGCGCAGGAAAGCGGCGGTGCCGAGTCCCGGCATGGCCCCGGCGCTGGAGGTCCCCGCGGAGGTGCCCCGTGGAGGCCGGTGATGGCGACGATTCTCGTGGCAGAAGATGACGTGCAAATCCTGCGGGTGCTGGCCATGTGGTTTAGCCGCAACGGGCACGACGTGGTGGAGTGCCGCGACGGGGCGGAGGCCCTGGAAGCGCTGGCGGAAACGGGAGTGGACCTGATCGTGGCCGACGTCAACATGCCGCGGGTGGACGGGCTGGAGTTGGTGCGGGTCGTGCGGAGGGAGCGTCAACTCGACCTGCCCATCGTGGTGTTGAGCTCGCGTTGCGATCAGTCGTCGATTGCGACGGACCTGGCCGTGTACGGCATCCGGGTCCATCCGAAACCTTTTTCACCCTCGCGGCTGCTCGCGGAAATCGAGTCGCTGCTCTCCGCGGGTGACCCGAAGAGAGAACCTAGAGCCGCGGAGTCGCAGGAGCGGAGCGCGCCGGCGCCGGTCTGCGCGCCAGGTGCATCGGTGGACTGAGAGGCCGGGGCGGAGGACGCGCGGGTCATGAACCGGAACGAGGCCAGATGGGAGGCGCCCGAGCGCGGCAGGGCCGCACCGAAGGAAATCGGCGGGTCGTGTGGGGTGTCCATCCTGCTCGGTGACATTCTGTCGGCGATTACCGAAACGGGCGCGCAGCCGGCCCCCGCGACGGAGGGGCTGCGCTGCCACCTGAACCATCTGGGCGGGAAGCTGGAACTGATCCTCGCTGAGCACGAGGGGATGGGCAATGAGCTGCTCCAGGCTTACGAGCAGCTTGGCATCGTCTTCGACATCACCCGGCGGCTGGCCTCGGTCACGGACGAAGGCGAAGTGATGGGGACGTTCATCGCCTGTTTGCGGGCGATGTTCGACCGGTGCTGCTTTGTGACTGCGCGCTATGACGCCGGCGGGGAGTTGCGTTTTTGCTTTTGGAATGCTGAGGAGTTTGCGACTGAGAGGACCATCGGACTCACCGAGCTGGTCGGCGAGAGCGCGGCAGCGCGGCGGGTGACGGTGCGGGAGTGCGCGGCGGCGAGTGCCGCGGAAGACGGGCCGCGCGGGCCCAAGCCCGCGGCCCATCAGGCGATGGCCTGTCCGATCTACGCGGGGCAGGATTTCGTCTGCGCGCTGGTGTTGATTCGGGGGGCGGGTTTCCGGGAGTTCACTTCGGCGGACATGCTGCTGATGGACGCGCTGAGCGTGTTCTGCGGCGACATTATCCGTAATCGGCGGCTGATGCACGAGCTGCGGCAGATGTCCATCGACATGGTGCGAGCGCTGGTGGAAACCATCGACCAGAAGGATGGGTACACCTCGGGGCACTCGAACCGGGTGGCCCACTACGCCCGGTTGCTGGCCCAGGAACTGGGCTGGTCGGACGAGCGCTTGCAAATCCTGGAGTGGGCAGCGTTGCTCCACGACGTGGGGAAAATCGGGATCCGCGACGACGTGCTCAACAAAACCGGGAAGCTGACCCCGGAGGAGTTTGAGCACATGAAAGAGCACCCGGTGCGCAGCTCCGAGGTGGTGTGCCAGGTGCCGCAACTTGCGGAGGCGCTCGATGGCGTGCTACACCACCACGAGCACTGGGACGGCCGCGGGTATCCCGACGGGCTGACCGGCGAGGACATTCCGCTGCAGGCGCGCGTTATTCAGACCGCGGACATCTTCGACGCACTGACCACCAGCCGTGCGTATCGCAAGGCATTCACCTGGCAGGAGGCGTTGTCGATCCTGCGTGAGGAGGCGGGCGTGGTGGTGGACCCAAACCTGGCGATGGTGTTTGAGCGGATCCTGAGGAAGTGGGAGGCGGACGACCCGGAGAAGTTCGACCAGATGTTCGAAGCCAACGCGCGATCCGGCGGAGTGAGTCCCGAGCGGGTAGGGCGGGCTCAGCCCGCCGTCCGAGGTCCAGGGTCCAGGGTCCAAGGTCAAAAGTCTCGGGTCTCGATCCTCGCGTCCCACGTCCAGTGTTCGCAGCCCGCAAAGCCGGGAGGCCCATGAGCATGTCCGTGACCTTGCTGCTCTACTGGTTGCCGATCTTCGTCGGGGTGGCGTTCGGCACCCGGCTGACTACGCGGCGACACGGCGTGATCCTGGGGGTGATTTGCGCCGGGCTCTGGGCGGCCGTCGTCGAGGCCAACACCCGCGGAGCGTTTTGGCAGGACCCGGGAATGCTGGTGGCCACCTTGTGCGGAGCGGCAGCGATCGCGCTGACCGGCTACCACGGGGTGGGGAAAGAAGTCCAAGGGAGAATGGAGAATGGAGAATGGAGAAAGAAGAAGGGGTGTGCCGAAGACCCAAACGCGGCGTATGATTCGGAAGATGCCGGGTGCGGTCTATCAATTCGGGATTCCGGACTTTGGACGGGTGGCGCATCTATCTGCGGGCCGGGGTTCGCCCTGCAAACCCTGATTTCGGTCCACCAGCAGTTCGACGCCTGGCTGGAGGTGCACAGTTATGACGACGATCCCTGGACGGACTTCGACGAGTTCTTGCGGAGCCTACTCTTTCACTGGGTGGGTGGCACCTACGTGAAGACCTACCGAGTGCTCAGCGAGGGCGACCAACTCATCCCGTTGCGCGAGTTAGAAGCGCGCGACGCGTTGGACATGGTCTCCGCCCGGCGGGGCGTGGAAGGGTACGTGGCGACGACCGGCCGCTCGTTCTTGGCGGGAGATCGTACACATGGGAAGCTGGTGGATGGGTTGGTTCCGCGAACCGCCGGCGCAGACGGCAGCCCGGGCTCGAATCCAGAGTCTGAAGTTCAAAGTTCAAAGTTCAAAGTTCGAGGTCGGGGCCCTGAAAACAGGGACCGGGAGTGTGGACTGGCCGATGAGACACCGGCGTGGTGTTTCGCGGTTACGCGGGGGGCGTGCAAGATCGGCGTCGTAACGGTGGAGCGGTTCGTCAGGTCGCTGTGGGGCAGCGCGACCTCGGAGACGGTGCCCGCCTGCCCCTGGTCGCCCATGCAACTGCGGCTGGTGGAGTTGGTGGTCGCGCAGTTCTGGAACGCGCTGACGGAAGTGTGCCGCAGCCGAACGGCGCTGATTCACGACCCGGGCAGCAGCGGGCTGACGCGAAAAGCGTTCTTCGAGATCGGGCGCGAGGTGTTGGCCGATGCCTGCCGGCAAGGAGAGCCGGTGGCGGTGGCGGTGATCGGGATCGAAGGCCTGCGGGGGCTGGACGACGAGGGCCAGTGGGCGGGAGCGGACGACATCCGGGCGACGGTCAGCAACGTGCTCAAGCAGCGGCTGCGCGCCGACGATCGCCTGGGACGCTTCGACGATTCGCGTTTCGTATTGCTGTTGCGGCGGGTGGATTCCGGACTGGCCTTTTTGATTATGAAGCAACTCATTGACCGACTCTCGAACGTGCTGGTGGGGCGCAGCCCGTGGGGCGCGCGGGTCGAGCTGCGTTGCGGTTTGGCCGGCAGCGGGGTGATCGGGGAGGCGTCCGGTGCGGGGAAGCCGTCGCTCGAGAAACTGGTGGCCACCGCACTGGAACTGTGCCGGCAGGCTCGGGAGTCGTCGGTGCGGATTTCGAGCGATCTCTCAGCGCTCAGTTCTGAGAAGAAGCTGATAGCTTCTCTATGAAGATTGATCATCAAACTCTTGGGACGGTGGACGTCTACGTGCCGATCGGGGCGCTGGTCGATGAAGACGCGGAGCGGGCCCGCGACCACCTGCTGGCGCAGGCCGAAGGCCTGAGCCCCCGTTTTGTGGTGGGGATGGAGGAGGTGCCGTACATGGACAGTGCAGCCCTGGAGGGCTTGCTGAGCGTGGCGGACACGCTGCAGTCCCGTGGGGTACGTCTGAAATTAGTGGGAGTGAACGCGACGTGCCGGGAGATCTTTGAAATCACCGGCCTGGCGAACCACTTTCAATACTTCGAGAGCGTGGAGGACGCGGTGAGGAGTTTTCTGTGAAGAAGGCAAGAGGCAAGAGGGAAGAGGCAAGAGGGAAGAGGGAAGGGGAAGAGGAAGGGGAAGAGGAAGGGGAAGAGGAAGGGGAAGGGGACTGGGAACCTTGAACTTTGAAGTCGGGACCGTTCCGCTGATTGCCGAGAGCTGAAAGCTGATAGCTACTATGATTGGATCGGGAGCCAAACTAGGTGAACAGCTCGTCGCGGACGGCGTGATTACGCCGGAGCAGTTGGCCGCGGCGCTGGCCAGGCAAGCGGCGGAGGGCGGGCGGCTGGGCACGCGTCTGGTCGACGTGGGCGCGCTCTCGTCCGCCACTCTGGTGAAAGCGCTCGGGGCGCGTCTGGGGGTGCCGGGGTGCGTGCTGCGGCACGGGCTGATCGACCCGAAAGTAGCCAAGCGCATCGAGAAAGAGGAGGCCGAGCGGCTTAAAGTGCTGCCGCTGTTCTGCGTGCGGGACGTGCTGACGGTGGCCATGGTGGAGCCGCAGTCGGTGCCGACGCTGGACCGCCTGCGGCAGCTGACTCAGTGCACCATCCGGTCGGTGCTGGCCATGGAGGAGAACATCGCGGAGTTTCAGCGGAAGTACCTGGCGGCGGAGGTGACCGTCGACGCGTTTCTGGCCTCGATCGGAGAGAGCGAGGTGGAAATCTCGGAGCATGAGGCGATCGACGAAGGCCCGGTGGCCGACCTGGACAAGATGATCGACGGCAGCCCGGTGATTAACCTGGTGAACCTGACCATCCTGAGTGCGTTGCGGGCCGGGGCCAGCGACATCCACATCGAGCCGGAGCGGGACGCCACGCACATCCGGCAGCGCATCGACGGCACGCTGCGCACCATGATGACGCCGCCGCGGGCCATGCACGCGGCGCTGGTGTCGCGCATCAAGGTCATCGGGCGGATGGACATCTCCGAGAAGCGGCTGCCGCAGGAAGGGCGGGTACACCTGGTGGCCGACGGGCGCGAGATCGACCTGCGCGTCTCCAGCATGCCCACGGTGCTGGGCGAGAAGATCGTCATCCGCATCCTGGACAAGAGCAACCTGAGCTTCGAGCTGGAGGACCTGGGCATCCGGGGCGACGACCGCCAGGTGATCGAAGCGATGCTGCACCACCCGTACGGGCTGATCCTGGTCACCGGGCCGACCGGGAGCGGCAAGACCACGACGTTGTACTCGGCCCTGGACCTGCTGCGCAACGACACGGTCAATATTGTGACGGTGGAAGACCCGGTGGAGTACCAGGTACCGGGGGTCAACCAGATCCAGTTGAACGAGGGGGTGGGGCTGAGCTTCGCCCGGGCGCTGCGATCCATCCTGCGGCAGGACCCGGACATCATCATGGTGGGGGAGATTCGTGACGAGCCCACGGCGCGAGTGGCCGTCCAGGCGGCGCTTACCGGGCACGTGGTGCTGTCCACCCTGCACACCAACGATTGCCCCGGGGCGGTATCGCGTCTGCTGGACATGGGCGTGGAATCATATCTGATCGCGGCGGCGGCGGCGGGGTTTATCGCCCAGCGGCTGGCCCGCAAGATTTGTTCGGCGTGTAACACCTCCTATTACCCCCCGCCGGAGTTGCTGCAAGCGGTGGGTTGGGGCCATCGGACCCACGAACTGTTCCATAAAGGCGAGGGCTGCCGGGCGTGTCACAACACGGGTTTCCGCGGGCGGACGGGCATCTATGAAGTCATGGTAGTGGACCAGGAAATCCGGCGGCTGATCCAGAAGGCGGCGGCGGAGACCGACGTGCGTGCTTACCTGGCCCGGATCGGGTGGCGGATGTTGCGGGAGAAGGCCTTGGACCTGGTGGAACGGGGAGACTCGACGTTGGAGGAAGTGCTGCGCGTGACGCGGTCGGAGAGCAGGGAGACCTCGGAACCGGCCGCCAGGCAAGCTGAGGAAGTGAATGTATGAACCTGGCGTATGATGCCATCGATGGTGTGGGCCGGACGGTCGGCGACACGATCGAAGCGGCTTCGATCAAAGAGGCCGTCGAAGCGTTGCGCCGCAAGGGGTTGTTCGTGACGCACATTGCCCGGGCGTCGGCGAAGGAAGCGCCACGGCTCTTCGCGGAAGCGAACGCCGATTTGACCAAGGTCCGCTTCTCACTCCGGCAACGGGTGATGTTGACGCGCGAGATGGCGATGTTGTTGAGGGCCGGCAGCGGAGTGGTGCCGGCCTTGAACGCCCTGAACCGGCAGATCAGAAACGCCGGACACCAGGCGGTCATCCGCCAGATCATCAAGGATTTGGAGGAGGGGAGTTCATTGGCCGCGGCGTTGCGGAAATATCCGGCCATCTTCGACCCGTCCTACTGCGCCGTGGTGGCGGCGGGCGAGGCGAGCGCTACGTTGCCGCCGATGTTCACCAGATTGGCAGGCATCATGGGCAAGCGTCGGGCGATGCGGAACCGGGTGCTGGGTGCGTTAACGTACCCGGCCTTGCTGACCGTGATGTGCGCGGGGATTCTCAACACGTTGCTGTTTTTCGTGATCCCCCGTTTCGCGGCGATGTTTGGCACCCTGGGGGTTCCCCTCCCGGCCTCGACCCGGTTCCTGTTGACGATGTCGGCGTGGCTCCGGGAATGGTGGCCGCTGCCGGTGGGACTGGCAGTCGGCGTGGTGCTCGGGGCCGTGTACGTGGTCAAGTCGCGCGCCGGACGGCAGTTTCTGAGCGACCTGCAAATCCGCATTCCCCTGGTCGGCCGGGTCATGTCGCACCTGATTCAGGCCGAGATGCTGCGTATTTTCGGCATGCTGATCGAGGCCAAGGTGAGCGTGCTGGAGGCAGTGGACCTGGCACGGGGGGTGACCCGGAATCGGCGCTACGGCGTGCTGTGCGACGCGATTGAAGAAGCGGTGACCGCGGGCAACTCGATCAGCCTGGCTATGGAGAAATCGGGGGTGGTGGATGCGGGCATCTGCCAGGCGGTCCGCACGGGAGAGGAAAGCGGCAGTTTAGGGGAATCGATCAGTTACGTGGCCGACGTGCTCGACGAAGAGAACGGCGAACTGGTGGGTGCGGCCACCAAGCTGGTCGAACCGCTGATCTTGATCGGCATGGGCGTGGTGGTGGGCATCGTGGCGGTGTCGCTGTTCGTACCGCTGTTCGACGTGTCCTCGGCCATCAGATAGGGACGGAGGACTCAGAACTGAGGACGGAGAATGCTGACGGGTTTTCGTCATCGCAGCACGTTCTCGCCGATCGGCATGGATCTCGGACGGCGAGGCATACGCCTGGTGCAACTGGTGCGGCAGGGGACCGCGCCGCGTAAAGCCTGCGGCTCCGGCGAACCGTGGAAGTTGTTCAAAGCCTTCTACTGGGATGGGGGAGCCGGGCGGGGGCCCAGCGGCGCCGGCGGCGGAAAGGGCGTAACGCCGGACAACGGCGAGCCGGTAAACGACCACGCGGTGACGGCGGCGCTGCGCTCCGCGGACGGGTGCTACGAACTGGGCGAGCAGATCAAGCGGGCCCTGCGTCAGAACGAGTTTCGCGAGAAAGACCTGGTCATCGGCCTGAGCAGTCCGGAGGTGGAACTGCACGCTCTGGAGCTGCCGGTGCCTGGTCAAGCGGATGCGGACGAGGGCGTGCGGCAGGCAGCCCGCTGGGAGATCGAGCGTCTCATGACCTTTGCCCAGGGCACGGTGTCCACCGACTTCTGGTTGCTGCCGATGGCCAATAGCGCCCAGGCCCGGCGGGCCAAGACGGAGCATGGCGGGCCGCAGAACCCCGAGCAGCCCACCGCAATCGGGGTGGCCGCGGAGATGGCGGTCGTGTCCGGGGTCTGGAGGATGTGCCAAGCCGCCGGGGTGGTGTGCCGCCGCCTGGACGTCGGACTCTGCGCGTTGTCGCGCTTTGGGGCGTGGCTGCGGGGTTGGCCGGATGATCGCGCCGGTCGGACGGGCACGGCTGACGAGAGCACGGCACCCGAGATTTGGGGGCTGTTGGACATGGGCGACCACCAGGCCCGCCTGGCGGTGTGCCTCGGGGACGTTCCCGTGCTGGTCCGCGGCTTCGATGCCGGTGGGCAGCGCTGGATCAGGTGCGTGAGTGAGACCCTCGGGTTGAGCTTCGCCGCCGCGGAGATTCACCTGCGCGACCACGGCATTCAGGCGCCGGTGCGCGGAGGGACCGATCAAGGTGGGCGCGGCGTGCGGTGTGATGACCGTGACGTGCCGTCGGCCCAACTGGGCGGCATCATTCGCGGCATATTGCGTGAGGACCTTGACGCACTGTGTGGCGAGATCGAGCAGTCGTACCGCTACGCCCTGCAATGCTATCCCGGCCACCGCGTGGCGGAACTCATGCTCGTGGGCGGGGGAGCGGAACTGCGGGGACTGGATGAATACCTGAAAGCCCGTCTGGGGATCGAGGTCTGTTCGGCGGCGCGGCGCTGGGAGGCGACGGGTCTGGCGACCGCCGAAGCCGCGAGCGTGCGCCAGCGCGATCTCGGCGCACCGTTCCCGGGGAAGGGGGCGGGCGGACGCCGTTTGTTCGGGGAGTTGGCGTGTGCCGTCGGATTGGCCATTCCAGCGGACGGGCCGCGATGGACGAAACCCGCTCTTCGAGCGGAGGTGGCGGGCAAAGCGGGCCCCACGGGCTGAGAGCTATGGCGTGATCGGTGTAAACCTCATCCCGACGGAAATGTTGGTGCGGCATGCCGTCAAACGGCGCCTATGGCGCTGGACGATGAGCAGCGTCGTGCTGGCGGCAGCAGCACTGACGCCACCGCTGGTCGAGGACCGGCAACAGGCGCAGGTGGAGAGTCTCCAGGGCAAGGTTGACGACGTGGATGCGCGGTTGGACGTCATGCGCGGGCAGGTGGCCGCGACGGCACAGGCGGTGCACGACGCGGACGCCGAACTCACCCGGAGCCTGGCCTTGCGTACGAAACGTTCCTGGGCCGGTCTGCTGGCGTTGGTGTCGGGCTGCATGCCGGAGGCCGTCTGGCTGACGGCCCTGGCCACCGATCCGTCGCAACCCGCAGGATCGTCGCGTACCGAACCCAACCGCGGTCGCGAGGGAACGGGCAAGAGCGAGGGTGCGATGAAGCGCCGAAGTGACGAAGAGGAGGGCAGCCCAAGCGGCGGGCCTGCCGTCGTAGTGTTGGAGGCCCCGACGAAGTTGCGCCTGGACGGGTTTGCGCTGGACCACGAGAGCCTTTACGATTTCATGTCCAAGCTCAGGGACTCGGGCTCGTTTTCCGTAGTGAAGCCGATCCGGGCCGATGCGGAGCCGGTGCTCCAGGGGCGCGCGGTGCATTTCGTTCTATCGTGTGAATGGTGAAGGCATGCCCTGGCGACCGCATTCCATCACGATCATCGACGGGGTGGGGGGCATGCTGGTTGGCGCGCTCGCGGCCGCCGGCATCTGGCAGACCTTTCTGAAACCCAGCACCGCCTCGGCCGATCTGCGGGAGTGGAAGGCGGCCTTGGCCGACAAGAGCCGCGATCTGGCAACGCTGGAACATGAACTTGGGAACCAGGAGACCCTGCTGGCAGAACGGAAGGAGCAGTTGAGCGCCGCGGGGACCCTGCCGGCGCAAACGCCGATCGAGGATGACCTGCGGACGATCACGGAACTGGCCCGGCGGAACAACGTGCGTCTGACGGAGGTGACTCCACTGGGGTCGGTATCGTATCCGGGGATCAAGGAGGTGCGGTATCACCTGCGGGGGAGCGGGCCCTGTGCCGACCTGGCGCGGATGCTGAGCCAGTTCGAGGCCTGCGATTTCTGGGGCGACATTACTTACCTGCAAATTGTGTCGCCGAAGAATGCGGCGGGCGTGCGGACGGACGAACGGGAGGTGGACGTGACCGTCGCCTTTTATTCGGCGGCGGTCGCCCCGCAGCCGACGGACACGCATTGAACTCATGAAGCAACGCAAGAAACAGATCTATGCCTGCGTGATAGGGGTGATCGCCGTCGCGTTGGTTCTGGACCGCGTCATCGGATGGGGTGCGTCGAGACCGAAGTACGCCGCGGGGGCGGAAGTACGCGGCCCGTCCGCGGGGCGCGGGGCACCGGAGAAGGTGAGCCAGCGTGCGGCGCGGCCTGACGCGGGCCAGGACCGCGAAAGCGACCCGTTGCCGGCGTACGTGCTGTCGCCGGCCAGGTTTCCGGCTCGCTTACCCGGCGACGGCGTGCGCGGACGCGATCTTTTCGGCCCGGCTGACGTGGTGAAGCGCGCTTTATCGGAAGACGTCGAGCTGTCCGGTTCCGGAAAGGAGCATGCCTTCCGGCTGGGTGCGGCCGCGACGGACGGGCCTATTCCGCCCGTGGACCAATTCAAAGCGCGACACACCGTGTCCGCCGTGGTATCAGGCGGGGCCTGGCCGGCCGCTTTCGTGGATGGGGCCTGGATGGTTATGGGGCAGCACCTCGAGGAGTGCGAATTGGTGCGCATCCAAGGGAAGACCGTGGTTTTCGAGTGCCTGGGGCAGGCCGTCGAGTTATCGGTGAAGACCGACCGATCCGCGGCCGGCGCCCGACAGGGAGCTAAGGCCGGTGATCTAAAGACCCCCCGGTCGGGCGTCGATACCGTAGTAGAGGAATGAGGGTCGGTGGGGACTTTGCGAAGAAGAGAGCGAAACGGTCCAGTGCAAAAGGGGTGTCAGGGCATGACAAAGACGAGAAAACGCGTCGGCTTCAGTCTGGTCGAGTTGGTCATCGTGATCGTGATCATCGGGATCATCGCGGCGATCGCAGTCCCGCGGATTAGCCGTGGCGCCAAGGGGGCGAGCGACTCGGCCTTGCGGGCGAACGTAACGGTACTGCGCAACGCGATAGATCTCTACGCAGCGGAGCACGTCGGAGACTTCGCCACCGTGGCTGATTTCGTGGTCCAGTTGACCACGTATACGAACGTGGCCGGTGACGCCGTGGCAACCAAAGACAGCACGCACATTTTCGGGCCGTACCTCAAAGGCGTCCCGACTCTGCCCGTGGCGGGGGCGGGCACCACCGGCGGAGCGGTGGGGGATGACGGCGTGGCTGCCGCGGACGCCGCCGGCGTGGGCTGGTTGTACGACGAGGACACGGGCGACATCGTCGCCAACACCGGGACCGCGACGGACGAGGCGGGAACGGCCTACAACACTTTCTAAGGCACCCGCAACGGACCGGACAAGCGTGACCGGGCTGCAGGGTTGAGCGACGCGCTGCTCTGCAGCCCGTGGTCTGTAGGGTGCCGGGGCAGTCCACCAGGCCCTCGGGGCGTTTGGATATGTCTGGGGTTCGGGCATACCTTGGCCGACCGCGGCAAAAGTTGTGGCACAGGCTTCCAGCCTGTGTTTTCACGG
The DNA here is from genome assembly GCA_043803085.1 of Planctomycetota bacterium. Taxonomy (GTDB): domain Bacteria; phylum Planctomycetota; class Phycisphaerae; order UBA1845; family UBA1845; genus JAAEQG01. The sequence continues at coordinate 4,257 of JAZDKM010000334.1, read as the reverse complement.
GCAAGATGCCCGTGCCACACCGCTCTTGGCCACTTTCACCACGGGCTCTTGGCCGACCGCGGCACCCGCGCCGGCGGAGCTTCAGTCTGCTGGAGCTGGTCCTCAACACCATCATTATTGGGATGCTGGCCGGGATCGCCGTGCCCCGCTTCAGCCAAGCCGCGCAGTCGGCCAAGGCGAAGACCATGGCGGCGACCATCACCCGCGTGCGTAACGCAGTGGAACACTACTACGCCGAGCACGGGCGGTATCCCGGATACGTCCCTGGGACCGGCGCGCCCGATGGCGAGTGGTTCGTAAACCAGTTGACCCGCTACAGCGACGCCCAGGGCAACGTGAGCGAGACGCTGGCCTATCCGTTCATTTATGGGCCTTACCTGCGCGCCCCGTTTCCGAAGAACCTGCTCAACGAGCTGAACACGGTGCGCGCGGTGGCGACGAAAATGACGATCGTTCCAGCCGACAGCACGGGGTGGAAGGCGGTCCTGAGTACGGGAGAGTTCACGCCCAACAGCCCGCAGAGCGAGATGGACGATTTTGGGATGGGAGAGTTCGGCTAGTGCTCCGCGCACCTAAAGTTTCGGGTGTGCCACTGCTCTGTGAGCAGTGCTTTCCAGGGAGCCTCCTGCGACCGGCACTGCCGAGACGGCAGTGGCACACAAGGGTGATCGACTCCGAACCCGCAGGTTAACGTGCGACGGAGCACTAGGAGGCCGTTCCGGCCGTCCCCCTGGGCCTCTGAGAGCGCATCCACCAGACGATTGCGATGGCGCCGGTGAGATTCGGGCACGCTGGTGCTCGCCGAAGTCTTACCCACCGATCTGTCCCCCAAACACGTCAAGGAGGCGTTGGCCGGCCAAGACGGCCGTTGAGTACGCTCCTGCGATGGCAAGAGACACCGAAAAAGCGAAACGCCGCATTCGCAGCAGCCTCCGATTCGCCGCGCGCCAGGCCGCTTTGCGCTTGGCGTCGGACGCGAAGTGTCCCAGCTCGGGAAACCAATGCACCCGAATCCACGGGAACCAGAGAATGGGATCGCTCGGCAGGGCCACACATTCTGAATCGAGCCGGGTCTGAGCAGGCGCGCTGCGCCCCGGCCGCCGGCGAACAAAGAGGGGCGATTCCGCCCCGACACGACGAACGCCCGATCGGCTACTGCGCCTCGCGCCGCCAGGTGCCGGGGACGACGCCGAGCGCGCTCGGGGACGACGTCAGGCTGACATCATCGATCAGAATCTCCTGGAGGAGGGATGTTCCGGCGATTTCCAGATAGGCGTCCATGAGCGCGCCGGTCCAGGTCGGCGTGAATGTTCCCTCGACCGATTGCCAGGACGTGGTGCCCGCAAGTGTGGCGATCGCGAAATACTGCCAGCCGGCGCCCGATTGCACCCAGGTACCGACGTCGACCGTCTCCGGCGAGGTCCGGGTGCGAACCCACGCCCGTACGTGGAACGTCGTGTCCGTCTGGATTGTCGTCGCAATCGTCTGGCAGGCGGATGCCGTGACGCTTGTCCGTTGCCAGATGAGAAGACTGTTGGCGCCGCCGTGCGTGCTGGCGGTGTCGAGCTTCAGGTTGCAGCCCGAAGCCCACCACGGACTGACAGAACCGGTTTCGAGATTGCCGTTGGTCAGCAGTTCAGTGGGCAGTTCTTCCGGCGGCGGTTGCACCAGCACGCTGTAAACCCACGTCGAGGGGTTGCAAACCCCTTTGCCATACACGCGCACGCGCGCGTTGCGGTCCACCGTGAAACTACCGTTGATTTCGTCCACGAGCTTCCAGACGAACGTCCCCTCGCCGAGCGGCTGCGCTGCCGACCAGGTGTTATGCGCGAGCGAGTTGCGCCAATTTGCGGTGGTGTAGATCGTCAGCACGGCCTGCTCGACCGCGGACTGCGCGTACTCTTGCGCCGCGGTGCGGTCGTTGACGGCTTCGGCAGCCTGACGCTTCACGCGCACGACGGTCAGTGCGGATAAGCCGATGATCGTCACGAGCATCGCCGTGCCCAGGAAAAACACGTACGATGCGCCGCGGCGTCTGGTCCGGCGAGCGTGGCGGCGCGAGATGGCGGTTCGCAAGCGGATCAAGGCTCACCCCCGTTGTAAAGGGTGGTGATCTGGACGGCGGAGAGAACGTCTTTGTAAATGCGGGCGTCGTCGAAGCGCCCCTTGTAGTATTCGCTGCTGGGGCTCTTGCCCATCCAGAGGGCGTTGCCATTGACTTTCGGCACATAGGCGGTTGAGAACGTCCGGATCAGCGCGCCGTCGACATAAAGCCGAACGGCATTGGCGGCATCATCGAACGTCGCCGCGACGTGATACCACCGCAGCGTAGTCCAGGTCTTTGCGCCCAAGAACCTTCGAAGGGTTCCGGACGTATCTCTGAACTTGAATGAGAGGCCGCCGGACTCGAGCTGAAGACTGTAGTTGCGGTTGGTCAAGGTTGTACCCTTGTGGAGCACGGTCATAGGGTTGCCCGCTTGGGGGACGCGCTCCGGGTAGACCCACACGGCAAGGGTCATGGTGCTGTTCAAGGACAGGTCGGTCTTGTGGGCTACGGTTATGTAATCATTGACCGCGTCGAGATTCACGGAATTGCCGAACTTTCCGCCGGCCCACGTGGGGCCGTTTGTGAGCGTGGCGGTGTGGGTGCCGACGCTGTCCGCGGCCTTGGTGCCGCTGGTCTCGTCGAACCTCCAGTGCGCCACGAGCTTGAGCGCTGACTTGCAACTCGTGTTGGACGTGTTCGAACCCGGTCCGCCCGGCGTTCCGCCCAATGCAATGCACTGCGCGGGGAGCATGTCCAGGTTGCTCCAGTCCGGAAAACAACACGCCTCCGTCGGCGGGGGGCCGAGCGTGCATAGGGCGACCAGCGTCGCGACCGGCACGTCGTCGTGCGAAACGGTCACGGTGATGCGTTTCGCGCCTTCGTCCTGCGTCCGGGTCGTGCCGGCATCGTCCTGCTTGACGAACGCGACCGTCACGCTCCGCCGCCAGCCGGTCAGCTCGGTCATCACCGTGCCGTCCTGCGCCCGCGGCGGCGTTTCGTTCCAGCCGTCGTAGTCGTCGACGTCGTCGAACGTGCTGCGGGTGCCGCCGCCCTCCGCCGACTCCGGACCCAGCGTATAGCTGACCGTGGTTCCGTCCACGAGAATCTGAGACTTGAGGTTCTCGATTTGCCACTCATCGGCGTAGGGCTGCTCGAGGATCTCAGCCATGAGCGCCTGGGCCAGCTCGTGGCCTTGCCGGCTGTCGTAGAGCTTGCGCTGGCCGAGCTTGGACGCCCCGACCGTGTTCAGGGCCGCGACCAGCATCACGCCGACCAGGACGATCGAAACGACCGTCTCGACCAGTGTGAGGGCCGGGCGCGCCGAACCCAGACGATGACCGTGGTTGCGCCGGATCATTCTGTCGCCTCCGGCAGATTCAGCAGTTGCACGTCCGACGCCACGCGCCCGGATGCGTCGGCGCCGACCTGCACCGTGATCGTGACCCGCGCGACCACCTTGGGCGCCGCCGCCCAGAGGATCGCGTTGCGTTCTAACCGCACACCCTCTGCCGTCAACGTGGTGTAGTCGAACGAGTCTCTTCCGGACGGCCCGGCGATGCGGCGACCGGCCGCCGCGGCGCCGGAAGTCAATTGGCCGCCCCAGTCGACGGCAAACAGCGCGACTTGATCACTCGCCTCCCCCGTCGTGGCAAGCTGCGCCGCTCCCGGCGCCAGGGTCGTTGCGAAGGAGATATTCTGTTGAGATGAGCAGATCTTGACTGCACCGGCGGAAAACCCATTCGTGACGGGATGAGGCATCGCGCTCACATCGACCGTATCACCGTCGTTCTCGCTGTCGTCGTCTCCAACGCCATAGGCCACGTACAGGTCTTTGTCGGCGACGACGACACCCTGCGAGATATTCGTCGGCTTGTCAGCAAAATCGCCCTTATTCGTCTCCGGCAGGGTGTAGACCACGTCGGCTGACTGCAACGCGGTCGCGAATTGCGCCGGCGTGACGTCGTCCGCGATGCTCTGAACAAAAAAGCCGCAGGACTGCATGGCCTGGCGCCTGGCCGTCTCGTCTTGGCTCGGAGCCGTCGGGTCTTTGCTGACCAGAAGGACTCGCGGCGGCGCCTTGAGCGCTCCGGCTTCCGTGGTGTAAGCGAGCGAGAACGCCTCCACCGGCTCCGCGATCGTGATCGCTGCGCCGCCGTTGTACTGCCATGTAAGCGGATCGCCGGGCGTACCCGACCAGGCGTAGCGGATCG
>JAZDKM010000333.1:0-8756 GCA_043803085.1 Planctomycetota bacterium | reverse complement strand
CACCTGTTCGTTGCGTTTAGCATGGCGGCGCCCACCTTGCGGTGGGCTTGGCCATGCCACCCATCGCTTCCCTGGCACGCTCATCACGCACGGTCCGGCACCCGGCGCTCTTCCGCCTTCAGCGGCGGCGACAACGGAATCCTGGGAACATTGCCGATGTCCACCACGACCGCCTCGAGCAAAAGCTGGAAACCCATAATGATGGGCATCGCCGCCAGCATCACCGTGCCCGCCGTGGCCGGTGTGCCGGTTTCCACGCTTCTCCGCCAGGCGCCGATCCCAAACCATAAGCCCCACACCAGCAGCGGAATGCTCAGCAACAGAAACACGGAGACGGCCGAGAAATCGTAGACGATGTAGCGCCAGAACAACCGCCGGATCAGTCCCCAACCAAGCCGTGGTGGGAACTCCAGCGTCGTTCTGCCGACAGAAAGCGACGATGCTCCCTGGCCGTAGCGGGCGCTGATGGGCACGTCCTGCACCACGGCGCCGAGGATGCCCAACTGGATCAGGAGCCCGCTTTCAAAAAAGAACCGGCTGGGGAGTTTCTCGAGGCGCAGGCGGCGCAACACGTCCGTACGGATGGCCAGGTACCCGTTCGTGGGGTCGAACATCCGCCAGTAGCCCGAGGCCAGCTTGACCAGGAAGGTCAAGAGAGCGTTGCCCACCATGCGGACCGGCGGCATCTGGCGCAGGGCGACCAGATTGTGATAGCGGTTGCCCTTGCTCATGTCCGCCTGCCCGCGAAGGAGCGGGGCGAGCAGACGCGGCAGCGCCGCGGGGTCCATCTGATCATCGCCGTCCATTTTGACCACGATGTCCAGATTCCGGCGTAAGGCTTCGGCAAAGCCTGTGCGCATGGCCGCGCCCACACCTTGGTTGACCGAGTGCGTCAGCAGCGTGATTCGATCATCCGCAAACGCCCGGACCCGCGCGGCGGTATCGTCCCGACCGTCGTCCTCCACCACAATGATCGAATGGACGAAATCCGGGATGCCCCGCAGGACCCGCTCGATTTGGTCGGCCACACGGTAACAAGGGATGACCACGCCGACTTTGACCCCGGTGATATCAAAGGAGAAAGGGGACATTCCTGATTTCGTCCCGGGCTCCAATTCCTCACCCTCGTGATTCATCGCGAAACTAGGAATGTCCCCTTTTTCCTTTTGTGGTCGGTCTTGGGCGCCGCCGGCCAGCGCGGTATTTGAGATGATCCGGCATAGCCTGTCAATGTTAGCCGTGTGGCATGGCCCCATCTTCATGATGTGTGGCATGGCCAAGCTCGCCAGCGGCGAGCGCCGCCATGTCGGAGCGTTCACCGGTTTGTTGCGTTCAGCATGGCGGCGCCCATCTTAGCGGTGGGCTTGGCCATACCACCCAACAGCCGCAAATGAAGATATAGGGTTTGCTCCGGCGGTGGGAGCGTGCTATGCTACGTTGTGCCGGGTGGGGTGGCGGCGCGGCCGCCCTACCGGATAGGCACAACGGAACGATGCTGGATCCGGGCACAGGGAGGTACCCGAGCCCGTGTTTCTGAAACATCTGAGCATTTGCGGTTTCAAGAGCTTCGCGGACCGGGTCGAGTTCGACTTTGCTCCGGGCGTCGTTTGCATCGTCGGACCCAACGGGTGCGGCAAGAGCAATGTCGTCGATGCCTTCCGCTGGGTGCTGGGCGAGCAGTCGGCCAAGTCCCTGCGCGGGCGCCAGATGTTGGACATGATCTTCAACGGCTCGGAGACCCGCCGCAGCTCGGGCCTGGCCCAGATCGAGGTGGTGTTCGATAACCGCGACCACATGTTGCCGCTGGATTGCGACGAGGTGGCGGTCATGCGGCGGCTGTACCGCAGCGGTGAGAGTGAGTACCTGGTCAACCGGGAACCCGTCCGCCTCAAGGACGTCCGCGAGCTGTTCCTGGACACCGGCATCGGCACCGAAGCGTACTCGGTGATCGAACAGGGCAAGGTGGACGCGCTGCTTCAGGCCAACCCCCTCGAACGGCGGGTGATTTTCGAGGAGGCCGCGGGCATCAGCCGCTACAAGGCCCGTCGCCGCGAGGCCGAGCGCAAGCTCGAACGCACCCAGCAGAACCTCTTGCGCGTGAGCGACATCATCGAAGAGGTGGAGCGCCACGTCCGCAGCGTCAAGCTCCAGGCGGGCAAGGCCCGGAGCTTTCAAACCTACGAGACCCAACTGAAGGAGTTGCGGGCCCGCTTTTCGTTGGCCGAATACCATCGCTTTACCGGCGAGAGCGCCCGCTACGAACACGCGGTGGCGGAGGAGACGGACCGCGCGATGGCGATGCGCGCCCACATCGACCGTAACGAAACCGGGCTGGCCAAGCTGGGCACCGACGCGGACCGGCTCACCGAAGCGCTCACCGTGATGGAGAACGAGCAGGTTCGCGTGACCGCCGAGGCCTCCACGCTGGAGGAGCGCGTGGCATCCACGCAACGGCGCATTGCCGAGCAGACGCAAAACCTGCAAAAGGCCCGCGCCCGCCGGGCTCAGCAACAGGCCCGCATCGCCGAACTTACCGCCGAACTCGGGCGACTCGACCTACAAGCCCAAACGCTTGAACAAAAGGCCCGCGAGCAGCGCGAACTCATCGACCGTTTGAGTCAGGAGGACCGGGCCCTCGCCCGCGAACTCGCCCAGACCCAGGCGCTGCTGGAGGACATCAAGGCCGGCATCATCGAGCTGCTCCGCCGCACCGCCCGGCTGCACAATGAGATTGCCGCGCTCGAGCAGCACGCCGAGTCGCTGACCGGCCAGAAGAGCCGGCTCAACGACCGTGGCGCTCAGATCACCCGTGAATTGGAAGACTTGGTCCGAACCCGGGCGGCGCTGGAAACGCGGATCGATGAGCTCGACGGTCTGATCGAGGCCGAAACCCGGCGGCTCAACGAAAAGAAGGCTGACGCCTCCCGCGTGGAGCAGATGCGCCTCGAGCTGGCCGACGCCTTGGCTCGCTTGAAGGAGGAGCGGAGCGGGCTGGTTTCCCGGCGGCAGTTGTTGCACGATCTCGAGGAGCGGATGGAAGGCGTGGGGGCCGCCGTGCGCCAACTCCTCCACGAGCAACTCTCCGCCCCGCCGGAGGGGTCGCTGGCGACCATCCGGGGAATGGTGGCCGACCTTTTCGACGTCGACGGCCTGCACGCCGCGGTCATCGAGGCGGCGCTCGGAGAGTTGGACCAACTCCTGGTGGTCGGCGACAGCCGGACGTTTCTCTCCGATGCCGCGCTGCTCGAAGGTTTGCCCGGGCGTTTGACCGCGATCTTTGGGGACCGGCTTCCGCCGGTGATCAACGTGCGGGACTTCTCGTGGCACTCCGGATACGTGGCCCGGGCCATCGAGTACGTCCGTTTCCCCGAGCCGTTGGAGCACCTGGCCAAACACTTGCTGGGCAAGACCATCGTCGTGCAGACGCTGGACGACGCCCTGGCGATGGCCGATGCGGATCATGAGGGCCATCGTTTTGTCACGCTCGCGGGGGAGTTGGTGGAGCCGAGCGGCTGCATCAGCCTGGGACCGCCTTCGAGCTGCGCCGGGTTGATCTCACGGAAGAGTGAGCTGCGTGGCATCGACGACCACATCGCAGAGGTCGCCCGCCGCATCGAGCGCGTCGAGGACCAGCTCAACCGCACGACGGCCGAGGCCGGGCATCTGGCCGAGGTCCAACAGAACCTGCGCACCGCGATCTACGAAACCCACACGGCCAAGATCGAGGCCAACGCCGCCTTGCAGAACGTGACGGAATCGATTCGCCGCCTGGCCGGCGAGCAGCCGTTGATTGTCAACGAACGGGTTGCGCTGGAGCAGCAGATCGCCGAAGCCGCCGGCCGCAGCCATGCGAACCGTGCGGACCTGGGCCGGCTCGACGAAGCCAAAACCACCCAGGAGCGCGAAGTGGCCCAGTACCAGCAGCGGCTCGACGAGATCGTGGCCCGGCGGGAGCGGTTGGCCGCGCAATTGACTGAGGCCCGCGTCGCTGACGGGCAGTTCACCGAGAAGCGGGCTGCGGCGGCCGAGGCCGCCGGCGCCCTGCGCCGGGCGCTCCACGAGGCGGAGGAGGCCGCTGCGGCGGCAGAGCACGAAGCCGCCGACGGGGAAGCGCGAATCGCCGAGTCCGAGTCGATCGTGCTGGAGGGACGGGCCCGCCTGATGGAACTGTACCTGACCGCCGCGCGGCTCCAAGCCGAGGCCCTGCAAGAGCGCCGCGCCCGCGACCTGCTCCGGGTCGAGACCGGCGAATTGAGCGCCGACCTCAAACAGCTCCGGACCGAGTTGGAGAAGGTGGAGCAGCGGCTGCACGCCGCGCAGATGGAGTTGGGGGCCCTGCGCGTCCGCCGCGAGGAGTTGGCCGCTCGAGTCGCCGAGGAGCTGGGGATCGATCTGGCCGCCGCGTACACCTCCTACACCCATACCGAGGACGACTGGGACGCGGTGGAGGCCCGCATCACCGAGCTCCGCCAGAAGATCGAGCGCCTGGGCAACGTGAATCTCGACGCCATCACCGAGCAGGAGGAACTGGAGCGGCGCCTCGAGTTCCTCACCGCCCAACGCGACGACCTCGAAGATTCTCATCGCCAGTTGCAGCAGTTGATCGAAAAACTCAACTGCGAGTCACGTGAGCGGTTCCTTGCGGCCTTCGCCGCCATTCGAGAGAACTTCCAGGAGGTCTTCCGCAAGCTGTTCGGCGGCGGTAAGGCCGACATCCTGCTCGAAGACCCCGACGACCCGCTCGAGTGCGGCATCGAGATCATGGTCCGCCCGCCGGGGAAGGAGTTACAGAGCCTCCTGTTGCTGTCCGGCGGCGAGAAGAGCCTCACCGCCATTGCCCTGGTGATGAGCGTTTTCCGCTCGCGCCCGTCCCCGTTCACCATTCTGGACGAGGTGGATGCCGCCCTGGACGAGGCCAACAACGTGCGTTTCAACAACATCGTGCGTGAATTCCTGGACCGCTCCCAGTTCATCATCATCACCCACTCCAAGCGCACCATGAGCATGGCCGACCACATGTACGGCGTGACCATGCAGGAGCCCGGCGTGTCCTCGCTGGTGAGCGTCAAGTTCGAGCGCGAGCCTGCGGACCGCCCCGCCCTCGCCGGCGCCGTCGCCTGATGTATAATAAGTGGGTGTGCAACCTCGCGTAGGGGCAGGGGTATCATCCTCGGAGGCCGATTGGAAACATGAGTGCGCAGGCATCGTCACCCCAAGCGGAGATGGAGGCGCTTCTGCTGGAGATGATCCGCCGGGAAGCGTCCGATCTGCACATCGTGCCCGGCCATTCGCCGAGCTTCCGGATTCACGGCGAAGTCCGCGAATCCGGGGGGAAGGCGCTCGACGCCGAACACGCCCGGTGCATGATCGAATCCGTGCTGCCCGAGGCCGTCCGGGAGCGTCTCCGCCACGACAAGAACGCTGACTGCTCGATCTCCCTGCCCGGCGCGGATGGCCCGGCGCGTTATCGGGCCGGTGTGTTTTACGCGCGGGGTGTACTCGGGGCCTGCTTTCGGCACATCCCCAGTCGGATACCCGACTTTGACTGGATGGGCTTCCCCCGTGCCCTGGCGGAACGGATCGTCAGCCAGATCAACGGACTGGTGGTCGTGACCGGGATCACCGGGTCGGGCAAGAGCACAACGCTGGCCGCCCTGGTCGATCTGTTGAACCGCAAGGGGGGGTGCCGCATCATCACGGTGGAGGAGCCGATCGAGTACCTCTTCCCCCAGCACACCAACAGCATCGTCACCCAGCGCGAGGTGGGTACGGACGTGGACTCGTTCTTCGACGGCCTCAAGTACGGGCTGCGCCAGGACCCGGACGTGATCCTGGTGGGCGAAATCCGCGACCCGGAGACGGCGCGAATGGCCCTGAGCGCCGCCGAAACCGGCCACTTGATCCTTACCACCCTGCACACCAAGGACGCCAAGGGGGCGCTCACCCGTTTCGTCGATCTGTTCCCCCATGCCGCCCAGGACGACGTCCGCACCCAACTGGCCCTGAGCCTGCGTTTTGTGGTCAGCCAGCATCTCTTGCCCAACGCGACGCCGGGGCTGAAACGGGTGCTGGCGCTCGAGGTCCTGGTGGTCAACGATCCGGCCCGCGCGGCGATCAAGTTCGGCAAGATCGACGCGATCGAAACCGCCATCCAGACCGGAGTGCGGGACGGCATGGTGACGCTGGACACCAGCTTGAAACAGTTGGCCCAACAGCAAAAGATCACCGTGGAGACGGCCCGGCGTTATGCCAAGCACGCCGAGTCGCTGTAGCGGCCGCGACGCCGAGAAGTAGCTACCAGGTTTCAGCCGGAACTCACCGTCTCTTGACCAACTGGGGCCGATGGGCACAATCTAGGCAGGAAAATCGGTGGGCGATGCTCAACCTACATGGGAGAACAGATAATATGAAACCGTTGCTGAGCCGCGGATGGTGGGTGGTGCTGGTCGGCTGTTTCTGCGTAGCCGCGCTGGCGCAACAGGAAGAGATCGTCGTCATCGAGGCGCAGGGCGAGGGGATTAGCCCCGAAGCGGCCAAAAAAGACGCCCTTCGCAAGGCCCTGGAACAGGGCGGTAAGGCGGAAATTTCGTCGCACTCCACGGCGGAGAACTTTCAGCTTATCCGCGACACCATCTACGCCCGCTCCGAGGGTATCGTCACGGATTACCAGGTGTTGCAGGAAGGCCCGGGAGCCGGCGGCACCTTCTTCTGTAAGATCAAAGCCAAGGTGAGCAAGTCCGCTATCGCGACCGATTGGGGGTCCGTGCAGAACGTGCTGGACCAGATCGGGCGGCCGCGGATCATGGTCTGCATCAATGAACGGATCGACGGTGTGCCGGACACCAGCAGCATTCTGGAATCCAAGATCGAGGAGCGGCTGATCAAGAGCGGGTTCGACGTCTATTCCAAGCAGGGGCTGGAGTCGATCCAGGCCAAGGAGGCGGCCGACGCCGCCGCCGAGGACAACATCGCCAAGATGCAGGCCCTCGCCAAGGACCACAACACCCAAATCTTCATCATGGGGCACTCCAACGCCAACGCGGCCGGTGTGGAGGACCTGTATGGCGTGCCGACGGCGATGTACAACGGCGACTGCGTGGTGAAGATGTACTACACGGACACGGCCCGCCTGCTGGCGAGTGAATCGCTGCCCAACTGGCGCGGCGGGGCCCGGGGTCACCACACCATCTCGCCCCAGGCGGGCAAAATGGCCCTATCCAACGCCGGGGCCGAGATCATCGAGAAAGTCTACGCCACGGTCATGCAGCAATGGGCGACGGCCATCTCCGCGGGTGGGGAAATCCAGCTCGAGGTAGAGGGGCTGTCGGTGAAAGACGCCCTCAAGGTCAAGAAGATGCTGCGGGAGATTCCCGGCGTCGAGAACGTGAACCAGGACGTAACCAAGGGTATCGCCAAGTTCCGCATCGTGGCCAAGATGAACGCCGAGGGTCTGGTCGAGCATCTGTCCGAAGGCGAATGGGAGAAGCTGATCGAGATCGTGGACTTGAAGATGAACCGCATCCAGGCCAAGGCCAAAACCCAAGGGGGCGGCGGGTAGCCTGACCGACTTGCCCTGGCGTCGGTCCACGAAGTAGAATACTTGGTGACGTGGAATTTCGCGCATCTGGCGAACGCCAGCAAGCGGACCCACATCGAGGTGTTGAATCGTCGGCTGCATTTGCTCTCCCCGGTGATTTGCTCACCGGAGGAACTGATGCTCGAACCGCTGGATTAGGCGACAGGACCATGTACCGGGATCCCGTTGTTGAAGAAGTACGACGCCACGGTGCGGAAATCGCGGAACAGTGCGACGGTGACATTCGCCGCATGGCCGAGCGATTCCGCCGCGAGCAAGCCGAAGGGGCGCGGGTCATCGTCCGCCGGCAGATTCGCCCCACCGAACGACCCGGAAGAGAACCGGAGCGGTAGCATGGTGACTGGCCCAGGTCCTTCGGACCTGGGGGAAGGATTTGAGCGGACAAAATCAAGCCCCCAGGTTCAGAGAACCTGAGGCACCCAAGCGATAATGGCGTTGAGACCGGTCACGCACGAACTGATCCTGGAGATGATGCAAGCCATCGTCCAGGAAGCACGGCCGGACCGGATCATTCTCTTTGGTTCCCAAGCCGGCGAAAGGATTCGTCCCGACTCCGACGTGGACCTGATTGTTATTGAGAGTACGCCATTCCGTTTGCGGGGAGAGCGCCGGGAGGCAACCTCGCGTATCCGACAGGCGATTGGGCGTTTTCGCGTTCCCACGGATATTCTGGTATATAGCGCGGAGGAGGCGGCCAAGTGGCAGTATTCGGTCAATCACGTCCTGGGACGTGCTTTGCGTGAGGGAAAGGTGCTCTATGCGCGATGTTGAGCACGAAATCCGCGCTCTCATCGAGGATTTGGAACAGCGGGTCCACGGCACGTGAGTGGAGCAGCGCAGAACCATGGCTCATCAAGAACTACAAGGCAACCTGGTCGTCGAGGGGCAGCGCTTTGCCCTGGTCGTCAGTCGCTTCAACGACTTCATCACCAGTAAGTTACTCAGCGGGGCGCTCGACGCGCTGGAACGCCACGGTTGCGATCCGAAGAACATCACCGTGGTTCGCGTGCCCGGCTCCTTCGAGTTGCCGCAGGGCGCCAAGAAGTGCGCCCAGTCGGGGCACTACGACGCGGTGGTCTGCCTCGGCTGCGTGATCCGCGGGCAGACACCGCACTTCGAGTTCATCGCCGCCGAGGTAGCCAAAGGCGTCGCCCAGGTC
>JAZDKM010000332.1:0-17132 GCA_043803085.1 Planctomycetota bacterium | reverse complement strand
GCGGCAGGGGACGGCCCGTTTTCGTGAGGCCCACGCCCTCGCCATCAACCGGGCGCGCAACGGCCCGAACATTACGGCAACAACCGCGCCTGCGACGGACCCTGCTTCGCAACTCAAGGCCGATCTGCTGGCCATCATCTTTGCAAGCCTGAACGACCTGATCGACACGCTTGCCTTACTCCTGGGCTTGCCCCCGCCGGATGCCACGACCAACGGGGTGCCGGATACCTCCACTAACGGCGAGGCCATCGATACCAATGGGGTACCTATTGACACCAACGGCGTACCTATCGACACCAACGGCGTACCCATCGACACGAATGGTTCGGTCAACATGAACTGCCTGGAGCGTCAACAGCCCCTGGTACGAGTCTGCTCATTCCACCCTTTCAGGGCTCTCATGCCAGGGAACTCGGGGCTTCGCCCTGGGCTTTCATAGCGTGCCTTTCAGGGCACGAGAATGCGGCGGCTCGCCGTCAGGTGAAAGCCGGGCTGGAACGGCCATGAGAACGGCGAGTGGCTCCGGCCGAGTCAAGACTTCGCTTCGGGGCTGTCCGCAGGGTCGGGTCCCCGTTCCCATTCTGACAGACGCGCTTATTGTTCCTCGGCCGCCAGACCTTGGCGGAAACGCTCCAGCAGACGCCAGGTAAGTGCTCCTGCCCGGCCGCAGCCGATGGGATGGTCATCAATGGTCGCCACCGGCATGAGGTCCATCGTAGTACTGGAAATGAAGACTTCGTCGGCAGCCAGCAGGTCCGCCGCCTTAAAGGAAACCTCCGCGCAAGGTATCCCCAGGTCGTGGGCACACTCGATGAGGTAGGCCCGCGTTACCCCGTGCAGGATATGCTCGTCTGTCGGCGGCGTCCGCAGCACACCGCTGCGGATCATGAAAACGTTGGCGCAGGTGGTCTCGCGGACACTGTCGTCTGGGCCGAGAATGATCGCGTCGAACCGCCCGCGACGCCGGGCGGTGTTCTTAAGCATGACGTTCGGCAACAGGGCGATGGCCTTGATGTGGCAGAGCTCCCAACGGATGTCGCGTGCGGTTTCGAGCGCCACGCCACGCCGACGCAGTTCGTCGCTGTAGATGGGCTTGGCTTTGAAGGTGACCACCACCGTGGGGGTCACGGCGTCGGGGTAGAGATGGTCCCGCGCCGCCACTCCCCGAGTGATCTGCACGTAGATCATGCCGTCCTCGAAGCCGCTCCGCTCAATACCCTCGTGAATCACCGCGGGTAGGCCGAGGGCATCGTAATCGACGGCCAAGTCGATCGCCGCGGTGCTCCGCTGAAGGCGTTCCAGGTGCTGCCGTAACCGGAAGGGTCGCTTACGCGGGGCGACGATGACCTCGTAGACCCCGTCCGCGAATTGAAACCCACGGTCCTCGACCGAGACCCTGGCCTCGGCCAGATCGCAAAACACGCCGTTGACGTAAGCCACCTCTTTCATGGACTCCATCCGCCTGTCGAAAAACCCCTCGACCCCTACTGTTCTGTCAACGACTTGTCCGGGGGTCGCCCCGTCGGGGGAGGGCGAGCCTCCCGGCGAGCCGCGACGCAGACGCCGCCGGATGCTTTCGGCTCGGCAGGAGCCCCGCCCTCCCGATCCCACCCGCCCTTTCGGCGTTGACGGAACACTAGCCGAGTTGGAACAATCATAGCCAGGCGCCCTCCTCCTGTCTTTGCCGGACGTTTCCCAGGATGGAATGCAGCCCGGGTCCTGCGCGCGGCCTTCCCACGCCACGCGCTGCACCTCAGCAGCGCCTAACAAAAAAAGTGGGACCGGCAAGATGTGGGACCGGCAAGATGTGGGACCGGCTTTCCAGCCGGTCAGGCGTAGGTCGGGTCACCAGACCCGACCTACCCAACTGTCCGACAGGTTCATTCTGATAGGAGTTCTGAGAGGAGCTTGTGGCCAAGGCTCACGCATTCCACGCGGTCTGAGAACTAGCCGGGACAACCACTCCGCGACGGGATAGTTGGCCCGCATTTCTCACCAAAGCGCGCCGTCGTGCTCCTGTGCTCTGAAAGGGCGGAATGAATAGCCCTCACCCCAACCCTCTCCCAAGGGGAGAGGGGGCAGGCTGGCGGCCAATTCCCAGTAGCAGTGAAAAATGCGGGTTAGCGCGTCTCTCGGCTCCCGGAGTCAGATAGTTAACAAGTTTCGCTCATCCGCGGAAAAACATCTGGTGGAGTTCGGCAAGTTTGTGTTGACAGTCTGATGGCCAGGCCGGATAAGTAAGGCGGCGCGACGGACCCGCGTGCCGGCAAAGGGCCGATCGGTGGCACCAGAACCTGCGGACGAGAACAGGCATGCACATTCATATTGGGGTTGACGTGGGCGCGGTCGGCGTGAAAGCCGCACTGCTCCTCCCTGCGGATCAAATCGGACCCCTCCTTGGGCGGAACGGCGACAAGCCGTTCCTGCGCGCCCTGCGGACACCCACCAAGGACGCTTCGGCGGTGCTGGTCACGGAATATCGCCGCACGCGCGGCCAGGCGCTCGCGGCGGTGCGGCAACTTCTGGCCGAGGTGCTGCAATACGTCGGCGCCGACCGCGTCGCGGGCCTCATGCTCACGGGCTCCGGCAGCCCGCGGGTGAGCCTGGCGCTGGGCGTACCGCGCTGCAATGAGTTTCAGGCCCTGGCCCGAGCGATCGATCTGCTGCACCCCGAGGTGCGCACGGTGTTTGAGATCGGCGGCGAGACCAGCAAGTACCTGCGTCTCGAGCCCGATCCCGCCAGCGGCGTACTGGGCATTCTCGACTACAGCACCAACGGCGACTGCGCCGCCGGCACGGGCGCGTTCCTCGATCAACAGGCCTCGCGGCTGCAGTACGCGGTGGAGGACATCGGCACCGTCGTCCACGGTGCCGAGCGGGCCGCACAGATCGCCGGACGCTGCAGCGTCTTCGCCAAGAGCGATATGATTCACGCCCAGCAAAAGGGCTTCACCCCGCCGGAGGTGTTGCGCGGCCTGTGCAATGCCGTGGCGACGAACTTCAAGGCGGCCGTGGTGAAGGGACGCACCCCCCTGGCTCCGATCGCGTTTGTCGGAGGCGTGGCGGCCAACGCAGCGGTCGTGCGTTCCCTCCGCGAGACTTTCGAGCTTGCGGACGGAGCGTTGCTCGTTCCGGAGGCGGCGGAGTCCCTCGCTGCCGTGGGTGCCGCCGTGTTGGCGCGCGACACGTCGCAGGAACAGCGCACCGCCCTGCGCCGCGTGCTCGAACACCTGCGCCCGGAGATGGATGCCGGCGGCCAGGCCTTCTCCACCTCGCCGCCGCTGACCCTTGAACGCGTTAAGCTGCTTCATGATCACATCAAACCCTACGAGTTCCCGCAGGACCCAGAGCCCCTGGACGCCTACCTCGGCCTCGACATCGGATCGGTGGGCACCAAGCTGGTGGTCATCGACGACCGGGGTGACGTGGTGTACTCGATCTTCACGCGCACCGACGGCCGCCCCATCGAAGTGGTCTCGCGCTGCCTGCGCGAGTTGGAACAGGCCGTCGGCCCGCGCGTGCGGATTCACGCCGTCGGCAGCACCGGCAGCGGCCGCGAACTCATTGGCGAACTCGTCGGGGCGGACAGCATCAACGACGAGATCACCGCCCACAAGACCGGGGCCACCTTCATCGGCGACCGCCTGCTGGGCAAGCGGCCCGACACCATCTTCGAGGTCGGCGGGCAGGACAGCAAATACATCAGTCTTCAGGCCGAGGGCGGCGGCTCGCCCGAGACCATCGTGGTGGACTTCACCATGAACGAAGCCTGCGCCGCCGGGACGGGCAGCTTCCTGGAGGAGCGGGCGGAGGAGTTAGGCGTCTCCATCAAAGGCGAGTTCGCCCGGCTGGCGCTGAGTTCCCGCGCCCCGATCAAGCTCGGCGAACGGTGCACCGTGTTCATGGAGCGGGACGTCAATGCCTGCATGCAGCGCGGGGCTGAACGCGAAGACGTGATCGCCGGGCTGGCCTATTCGATCGCATACAACTACATCAACCGCGTGGTGCGCGGGCGTCCCATCGGCGAGTGCATCTTCTTCCAGGGCGGCACGGCCTACAATTACGCCGTGGCCGCCGCGTTCAGCGTCATCACGGGCAAGGAGATCATCGTCCCGCCGCACAACGCGGTGCTGGGGGCGATCGGGGCGGCCCTGCTGGCCAAGGAAAAGGTCGCCGCCGCGGGCCTGACCACCCGCTTCCGCGGCTACGACATGAGCGCGGTCGATTACACGCTCCGTGAGTTCACCTGCCAAGGCTGCGGCAACCTCTGCTCCATTCAAGAGTTCAAGGTCCAGGGCGAGAAGACTTTCTGGGGCGACAAGTGCTCGGACCGTTACCGTAAGCGGACCAAAACGGGACGCACTTCACTCATCCCGGACCTCGTGGCCCTGCGGCATGAATACCTGCACGCCAATGACGACGGCGATCCTGCGGAGGCAACGGTCAGCATCGGTATGCCGCTGGCCATGTACACCCACGACCTGCTCCCGCTCTGGCGGCGCTTCTTCCGCGATTGCGGTTTCAAAGTCGTGCTCTCCCGCGAGACCAACCGGCGCACGGTACAACAGGGGCTCAACTCCATCGTGGCCGAGCCGTGCTTCCCCATCATCGTGGCCCACGGTCACGTCGCCGACCTCATCGACCAAGGGGTGGACTACCTTTGGCTGCCGAACATCCTGTCGGCTGAAACCCAGTTCATGGACAACGAGAGTCACGTCTGCCCCTGGGGTCAGACCTTGCCGTTTGTGATCCGCCAGGCCCCGGCGTTCCGCGCCTGGCTGGGGCGGATTCTGTGTCCGACGATCAAGTTGCGCGAAGGTCACGGACACCTGCGGCAGGTCCTAGTCGAGTCGGCCGCGGGCTTGGGTGTGCGCCGGGACCGGGCGGAGCGGGCCTTCGCCGCCGGACATGCGGCCCTCCAGCAGTTCCGCGCCGCCTACCTGCAGGCCGGTCGGGAGGCCCTGAACACGCTGATCCGCACCCGCGAGACCGGCATGGTGCTGGTCGGCCGGCCCTACAACATTCACGATGCCGGCGTCAGCCTCTCGATTGCGAGGAAACTGCGCGACCAATATGGGGTCAACGTGCTGCCCATCGACGCCCTGCCGCTGGCCGACGTCGACGTCCGGGACGTGAACGACAACATGTACTGGGAATACGGGCGGCGGATTCTGGCGGCGGCCAAGCTCGTCGGCGCGCACCCCAACCTGCACATGGTCTACATCACCAACTTCAAGTGCGGTCCCGACTCGTTCATCAAGGGCTTTGTGCGCCCCGCCTCGGGCAAGCCGTTCCTGACGCTCCAGTTCGACGGCCATTCCAACGACGCAGGCATGATGACCCGTTGCGAAGCCTATCTCGATAGCAAAGGAATGTTACGATGGTGGCGACACGGCCAGAAAAAGCCGACGGTCAAACCCTCCAAGGCCGGACCCTCTACATCCCGCAAATGGCCTACGCCGGTAGCCGACTGATGGCCGCCGCGTTCCGGTCCATCGGCATCGACGCGACCGTCGCCCCGGACTCCGACCCGGAAACACTCGAGCTGGGCGGCCTGCAAAGCTGCGGCGAGGAATGCCTGCCGCACAAAATCACCCTCGGCGATTTCCTGAAGGTCTGCCGGGCGCCGGGCTTCGATCCGCACAAGACCGCGTTCTTCATGCCCACCGCGCACGGCCCGTGCCGCTTCGGGCAGTACCGGCCTTACCTCCAGCACGTGTTGGGGCAGTTGGGTTACGGGGACGTGCCGGTGGTGTCGCCCTCCGCCGAGAACGGCTACGACGGGATCGGCGCACACGCCGGCGCCCTGATGCGCACGGCCTGGATGGGTCTGGTCGTCGGCGACGCCGTTTTCAAGCTGCTGCTCAAGACCCGGCCGTACGAAACCAGCCGGGGCGACGCCGACGCGGCCTTCCATGCGTCGATCGAGGATGTGCAGCGCGTGCTGGAAAAGCCAGGCCGCAAACCTAAACAGGTGTTGGCGGAGTTGGTGGCCGCGGTCGAACGGCTGCGCGACCGCTTCCGCCGCGTGCCGGCCGGATACGTCAAGGGTCGGCCGCTGATCGGGCTGGTGGGGGAAATCTTTTGCCGACTGAACACGTTCAGCAACGACGACGTGGCCCGCCGCATCGAGCACCACGGCGGCGAGTGCTGGATCTCCGACATCGCCGAATGGGTCTGGTACACCAACTGGGGGCAGGAGACGGCCATCCGCCGGACCCAAGGCCGCCTCAACGCCGATTTCCTCAAGATCAAGATCAAGACCCACAAGCAGCATCAGTATGAGAAGACGTTGCTCGCTCCGCTGGCGGAAGACCTGCGGGGTTACGAGGAGCCGCACGACATCCGCGAGGTGCTCGAACGGGCCGAACCTTATCTGCCGCCGGAGGGTTGCCTCGGTGAGATGGTGCTCAGCGTCGGCAAGGCCATCTACCTCTATGAGAAAGGGGCCGACGGCATCCTTGACATCAGCCCGTTCACGTGCATGAACGGGATCATCTGCGAGGCCGTGTATCCGGCCGTCAGCGACGCCCACGACGACCTGCCCATCCGCATCTGCTATTTCGACGGCGTGAACACCAACATCGACCGCGACCTGGAAATCTTTCTCGACCTGGCCCGGGCGTATCAGCGCCGCAAACGGCACCCTCGGACCTATCCGGCTTCTTTCAAGTAGAAGCTATCAGCTTTCAGAGCAGCAAGACCACTTGACCGCGGATTCCTTGGCAGCGCGGTAGTTTTCGTCGAGAGCCGGTTGGAGCAGGAGGAGCGCCGCAATGCGACGTGCCATGTTCGTCACCTCACGGGCCTCGTCCATACTGAGGCCGCGTCGGAGGATGTCGTGCTCCCGGTAGCTGAGCCACTTCTTGATGACTTGGTACCCGCCGATGACATACTCCCACACGCGCACCGGTATGTTGCACCAACAGGCTTTGTTGTTGAGAAAAACATCGCGTGTGGTTGCCCCGAGTTGGTCGAGGGCCTGCTCGAGGGTAAGCCCCAGCGCGGCGGCCCCTTTGTGGATGGCCTCCCGCTCCTGGCGGGAGTAGTCGCGTTCAACGACTTTTCCCTGGCCGGGCATAATGACTCCGCCCTTACTGGGGTGTCCCCACCCGACGGATAGATCGAGCTCTCCGGCTAGGGGATCGATGGCCCCACCCCCCGCCTTGGTTATCAGGCCGATGCTTTTGAGTTCGGTCCGTATGCCACCCGAAGTGACACCCTTGACCTGCGTTTCGGTGTCGAGCAGCGCCGCAACTTGCCGACCGAGCGCCGCGGAAGCCGCCAGTGCTTTCTTCGTGTCCGGCAGAGGGATACGCGGCCAGTCCTGACGGATGCCGTCGGTATTGTCGGCCAAATAGGCCGGTGAGTAGCCGATGGCGAGGGCGTGCATCCAGAGCAGTGCGGCCTTCTCCGCGTCGCTATCGGGGTCCTTGACTTTGATGCTCTCCAAGTAGCTACGGGCCCTCGTAGACAGGTTGGCGATCGGCTCATCCACCACAGGCTCCTCGCCTAAGGCGTCGAACAGATCAGCTTGTCCTTGCCGGTCAAGGCGTGTCCCGTTCTTGATTTGAAGTGGAACAGCTACGGCATCCGGTGCCAAGAAATGGTCGTCGCTCAGACACGGAGTCACGTAGAAAGGCGTACCCTCCGGATCCTTCGAGGCCTTAAACCGGGTGAGCAGGAAACGATTCCCTTTCCAGCATTGCGCCCAAAGCGACGGACGAGGTTCATTCCACACAGGTCTGATGCCGGTGTAGTAGCACCAGCGGACATCGAATGGTCTCAGCGCATATCGGAGAACCCTTTGGGGGTCGAATGCTTCACCCGCAATAACCTTCTTCCGTGCCACTTTGGGATCAAATCGCGCCTGCGAATTGGTCAAACCATACCCAAGGGCCCTGTATTCCTCCCAATCCAGCCTGGGATCGAAGTAGGCCTTCATGCGTTCTTCGAGCTTGTCGCGGTTGATGTCGATGAGTGCCCCGCCGCGCTTCTCCATTAATCCGTTGCTCGGTGCCACCGCACAAAGGTCCACCACCCGTGGCCAAGCCATGTACTCCGGCGCCACCCTGGCAGGACGGAACGAATAGCGGTTCTCCTGGGCGGGCTTCGCCGAGTCATACCGTGCGTTGAATCTCTTGACCCTGAGGCTGGCGAGAAGGTCGGTTCGTTTGGTCACTCCCCAGAAGTCCCGGTAGCGGACGGTCGGTTTAGTGGTGCGCCGCGCCTTGCGGACCATCAGTCCGATGGCCGTGCCCACCCGGATACCTACGGAGTGGCGCTCAGTGGAGAACACCGACGGATCAGGCTTGCCGTCCGGCGTAAGCTTACCGGTTTCGCGGCTGTCGCCGTTCATGGAGTCGAACCACAGAGCGTCGAACTCGTCGAGGAAGCGCTGTCGTAGGACCACAAAGGACGGATCACCCAAGTAGGAGAAGTTGGAGATGTAGCAAATCACCCCCTTCCCCGTTTTCTCAGCGATGCGTCGCTCCGCGAGGCGGAAAAAGCGGACATAAAGATCGTCAAGGTTGAACTTCTTGATACCCCACCCGCCGGTACTGATGGGCTGATTCAATCGTTCCTTGTAGGGTTCCACCAGTCCTTCTTCCTCTGCGGGGCTGACGCCCGCGAAGGCGTTGTAAGGAGGGTTGCCGAGAATGACGAGGATGGGCTTGTCCCGCTTGATGTCCTCGGCGGCGTCGCGTTCGTCTTCCAGTTCCGGGAACATCAAATGTTGTTTGGGTCCTTTCGGCGGTTCCCAGCCGGTGAGGGCGTTGGTGAGGTATACCGCGACACGCTCCGACGAGGCGTGCGACAACGGCGCTTGAAGCCGCTGCAAAAGCAGCCCGAGCTGGAGATGGGCGACGACAAACGGAGCGGGCAGAATCTCGAAACCGAATACCCGTTCCATAACGGCCCGCTTAAGGTCCTGGGCCACCAGAGCGTCGCCGCCCTTGGCTTTCAGCGTGGCAGCGATGCGGCAAAGCACCTCGACGAGGTACGCTCCGGTACCGCAGCACGGATCGAGGACATAGACCCGCGGGTCTGCCAGCCCGTCGTCGATGTCCAGTTCTTCCCGCAGCACCGTGTCAACGCGAGCGACCATATACTCGACGATCTCGGGAGGGGTATACCAGACCCCCAACTCCTTGCGCAGCTCCGGGTCGAATTGCGCCAAGAACGGCTCGTAAAAATACTGGACCGCTGATCCTTGATCGAAGGCCGAAAAGAACTCGCCGCGGCGCACGCGGTTCAGCACGGCCGCGGCCCACTCCAGCGGTTCGACCAGCCCGAGCGGCTGGAGCTGGGTAGGGGCAGCCACCTGCTCGAACAGGGTGCGGATCATCGGTACGTGGAGCGACCATGCCGCCTGTTTCCAGTCAAACCGGTCCTGGCGCGAGGGATTCTCCTTGTGCCACAGGACCCAGGCCGAGAACACACCGTAAAACAGCGTCTGGACCAGCGTGGACCGGAAGAAGTGCTCACCCTTCTCGCCCTCGAACTTCAGCCCCAGAGCTTCTTCGAGGGCTTGACGTACGGCGGCGAGGGCGGGCAGTTGGACCTCCTCGATGCGCGATTTGGCGTCACGGGCATAAGAAGCCAGAAACCAAGCCACGTCTTCAGGGGTAGCGAGCGGTGCGGCGTGGAGCATGACGCGCTTGAGGTACTCGACGAACCGTCCGCGATGCGTATCCGCCGCCCGTCGCGGATGGGCCGTCTGCACCCAGAAGTCAGATTCGTTGTTCGCCAAACGATAGGTTTCGAGCTTGACCGGCTTGCCTTGCGCATCGCTGCCAAGAAGCACGAAGTCGCGGTAGCTGGTGACCAGGACCAAGCGGTACTTGCCCCAATACTTGGATACCTGCGGCCCATCGGCGGTAATCCAAGCATCGTTGCTGGTCGGCTTAACCTCGATGATGCCGCGTTCCGGAAGTTGCCCGGGCATCGGGTCGGCCTCGCCCGACTTCTGGAACTGGTTGGCTATGAAAAGTCCGCCGTCGGGGTTGCCGGCCCCACGGTTGGCCAGTTGTAAGACGCAACGGACCTTCGGTTTGAGCGTTTTTCCGACCTCATTCAGCAGGTTAGCGAGGGCGGAGTAGTACGACGTTTCGGGGACCGCGGCCCCAGTGCCGCGAATCTGGTGAAGGTCTCGGAAGTAGCTTTCGAGAGGATCCATTTTTGTCGAGATTCCCGGGAACCGGAATTGGGAGGACAGCCTAAGACTCTGGTCACGCCGCGTCAAGGGAGTGAGTTGGCGGTGTAGGGGCACCCGCCTCCAACCACGGGAGGCATGCTCACCCGCCGGTGGAGGCCACCGGCGTGGCGTCGAACTCGTGGCCCTGAAAGGTGCGGCCGAGGTAGGTGCGGCGGACCAGCGGGTCGTTGATCAGTTCGCGGGGCGTGCCGGAGCGCAGCTCACGGCCCTGGTCGATGATGTAGCTCCGGTCGGTCACGGCCAGGGTCTCGCGGACGTTGTGGTCGGTCAGCAGGATGGCGATACCCCGTTCCTTCTTGAGAGACATGATCTCGTCCTGGAGTTCCTCGACGGCGATCGGATCGACCCCGCTGAACGGTTCGTCGAGCAGAATCAGCGTGGGGTGGGTGACCAGGGCCCGCGCGATCTCCAGCTTGCGGCGCTCCCCGCCCGACAGCGTGCGGGCCTCCTGCTTGGCCTGCCGGGTCAGGCCGAACTGCTCGATCAGGTGGTAGGCCGCCTCCCGGCGCTCCCGCCGCGACAGATTCCGCATGGTCTCCAGGATCGCGAGCAGGTTCTGCTCGACCGTGAGCCGCTGGAAAACACTAGGCTCCTGCGACAGATACCCCATGCCACGCTGGGCCCGCTTGTACATGGGCAGCCGGGTCACGTCCTCCCCGTCGAACATGACGGTCCCTTCTTCCGCGTCGATCATGCCAATGACCATGCGGAAGCTCGTCGTCTTGCCCGCGCCGTTGCGGCCGAGCAACCCCACGATCTCACCCCGGTGGACCGTAAAACCGAGTCGATCCACAACCGGACGCCCACCGTATCTCTTCACCAGATTGGTGACCTGGAGCAGCGGATTCTTTGCCACGTTTATCAGTTCCTCCATGCGTCCGGCGGGTGTCGGCCTTTTGTGGAAAAGCCTCAGGGCATGACCCCTCGGCGTTCGCCAACATGCGTTCGGTTATTGGACGGATGGGGTAAACCCCTCATGCCCGACATCCCATGACCTTCTTCTTTTGAATCATAACCTAATGTAAATAAAATAGATACAGGTCATCAACCATGGTTCCGACATTGGCCCGGCCGCTCCAGGAAATTCAATTTCACTTTAATACGATGCGGGTACAGCCGACGCGGCACGCTCCGGTTCGCCCTTAGTAATGTGGATAATCCGTGCAAAATAAGTTCCAGATCCCGCTTCTAGCGAATCCACCGCATACGCCCGACGTTGGGAATCAGGCCAATGCGGTCCAAAATCGGGATAAAGGCCGAGCGATGGCCGCTGGGCCAATACACGAAAAACGCTCGGCCGATCAATTGGTCGGCCGCCACCGTTCCGAGTTGGTAATCTTCGCCCCGTGCCGCAAGATGCGGACCCACATGGTCCCACATCCTCGAATCGCCGCTGGCGGGGCTGTTGTCACCCAACATGAAGTGTTCGCCGGCCCGCAGCAGGATCGGGTTGCCGGTCCCGCCCCACACGGCACCGGTGAGGCCCGACAAAAGTGGCAACGGGTTGGGGATCGCGCGCTTGGGTGAACGATAGTACACATCCCGTTCCGCGACCACGTGGCTCAACTCCAAAGACCTGCCGCGGGCCAGGATCTGAATCTCGCCCCGGTCCGGGCCGGTGGGCTGCCGGCGCAACGCCGCGAGGTCCGGCGAAAACTGCTCCGGCGTGGTCACGAGATACTCCTCCCCGTTGATCGACAGGGAAACGCGATAGTCGAGGTCTTGGAAATCAACCACCATGGGCTCGCTTGCTGCGAACGGCGACAGTTTGGCAGTGACCAACGGCTCCTCTTTGGAAGGCAAGCCGCCCCTGGTTGCATAGAGCCGAACCGTCCCGTTGGCGTTGAGCTCGGCCCAGAATGAGCGCTGCCGTTTGGGTAACTTCAGCAGCAGGGTGCCGTCGCCCTCCCCTGGGTTGAACACGAAGCGCAGGCGGAGATCGGTCACCCCCGACCCTTCGCCCGCCGCCTCGCCGTCATCGTGGATGTTGTATGCGACGCGGTCCGCCGCCTCCTTACCACGCAAGGCCAGACCCTCGTACCGGTCGCCGGAGGCCCTGAACCGCAATCTTCGGCCAGTGGTTTCCCACCCGCTTCCCGCGGAGTCCAGGGGGGCCCAATAGGGTTGACCAGGCTCGAGCGACCGCGGCGGGAAATCGTGATCATAGAGCACGGTCCAGAGCACCTTCTGGGCCAGGGGGGTCTTACGGCAAATCCGCAGCTTCTGGCTCAACTCTCCGAGCACGTCGCCCCAACTGCCCCCCAGCGCCTTTTCTACCTGACGGCCATCGCTTTCGTACTCCCGGGCCCGGATTTTGAGTTGCTCGGCCTCGAATTCGAGCCGGCGCACCTCGTCAATTCCGGGTTGTCTGGCCCGGGCTTCCAGTTGTTGGGCCTCGGAGTGCAAGGCCAGCGCGCTGGTTCGCAGGTACTTCGCGTGCCTCGCGTCGTCCAGATCCTTCCGCGTCCGCTCGGACAACTGCTCGACCGGGACCGTGTAGACGTCGCCGTCGATGATCTCGAACACCTCGTTGGGCAAGCCCACCAGGCGCTTGATGTAATTCGTGACCCCGTCGCGGAGGTCGAGGTCATTGGGGTCTTTGAAGAGCGTCACGTCCCACCGCTTCGGACCGAGCGCCGCCCCGCCGATATCGTAAGGCCACTTCAACGCGAGAATCCGGTCCCCGGCTTGGGGGTTGCCCTTGGTATCGTTGATCTCGGCAATCTGGTTGGCATGGTTGCAGTTGGGGCACACCGCCACTTCCTCCGGCCCCAGGAGTGCGCGGCGCGGTGTGGCGCTCGAACGGTCCGCCAGGCCGTACGCGAACTCCCACCCGCAATCGGCACAGACTATGGTGCCATGGCTGCCGTAAAGGGTCGAGGCCATCGACCCGGTGGGGATGACAAAGGCCTCGATCACGAAGGCCCGGAAGACAAAGGCCAGGATAAACGCGACGATGATGGAGTCGGCGGTGTCGCGGAACCCGTCTTGCGGAGGGTCTGGGCGGGAGGTGGAGGTCGCGGTGGGGTCGCTCAAAGTCTGTCTTGCCGCCATCGTTGTCCCGTGTTGCAGTCTATCATTCTGCGTGCTGGTGCGTCGGCACCGCCGCTATCTCTGTCCCGTCAAACCCGCACCGGCGTGAACCCGAATCCTAACCACTCTCCGCCGTCTGGGAAAGCCGGTCCTCAAAGCAGCGACGGCAACATGGCCAGGATCGTCCCGGCCGAGGCCAGCACCACCGATACCAGTTTACGACGGGTAAAAGGCTCTTTCAGGATCAGGGTACCCAGGATGAGGGCAAAAACGACGGACGTCTGGTTGAGAATGGCGGCGATCGAGGCCTGCGTGTACTTGAAGCCCGCGATCCAAAAGAGCAGCGCGAAATACATGCCCAGGACCGAGGCCGGGATACTCTGCTTCCAGATCGCCGCCGGACGGAAAACCGCCCAGTATTCCCCGCGCTTGCCGGACGCCAGGGTCAGCAGGATCAAGGCCGCCGTGCCGGCCAGCAGGCGGATCTGGGCGGCCCAGGTCAACGGAAACCGCTCGAACACCGGCTTGGCAACGACCACGCTGAAGGCCATCAGGGCGAGCGCCAGGGCTGCGCAGAGCATCCCCAGGACCAGTTGGGCACGGGTGCGGTTGGCCGGCGGCGTGTGCCGCGAGGAGACGAAAACACCCAACAAGATGAGACCGCCTCCAAGGTAATGGAACAACAAGAGCTGCTCGGACAGCAGCAGCCACGAGAAGCAGACGACAAACGGCATGTACAGGCAGTCCACGATCGAGAGCAGTCCCACCCCGATGAGGTTGAGAGCGTGAAAAAAAAACGTGTCGGCCAGGGCAATGCCCATGACCCCGCTGATCGCCAGGATGAGCAGGTCTCGGCTCGGATAGACGCGGAGCGTGTTGATTCCTTGACCGAGGTACAGCAGGGTCAGCGACAAGAGGACCAGGCCGATGACGTTCTTGAAGAGGTTCAGCGCCATCGGGGAAACCCGTTCCCCGCTCTGGCGGTACAACACTAGCGCAAACGCCCAGGTGATCGCGGCCAACGACGCATAAAGTTCACCGAGCAGATGGTTCGGCACGTTCCCGCCCCTGGGTCCCGCTCCAATCGCAGGGGCACTATACCCGGCAAGCCGGCGCACGGCACGATCCGGGCGGCCGATGCCGAGCGAGATAGAGGCACGGTTGGACAAGCTTTCCGGTCTGTCCAACCGGCTGGAAAGTGAAGATCGCCCCTTCAAGGCTGGTGGGCGGCGGGATGCCCCTCGCGCCAATAAGTAAGCCTGACCGCCTTTTCTACTGGCGGGACATGAACGGTTCAGTCGAAGCGGAAAACGAGACGGCGATTGAGCCTCTTGTGCCATTGGTCGGGTTGGAAACGTCGCGATCGTCTGCTATCATAAAACCACGCGGCATCGGGATCCCAAATCGGTGCGCGGAAAGGGAACCGAATGAACGGGCAGACCGTCCGGGCTCTTCGACAGCAGGGTTCTCTATGAGCTGCGAGCCTCCCGCCATGCAGGTACCGCCGCCAAAGGACTGGCAGGACTTCGAGCGCCACTTGTGCGAACTCCTTGAGGCACACTGGCACAGCCGGGCGACGATGCACGGCCGCACGGGTCAGCCCCAGCGTGGCGTGGACATCTACGGCCAGCCCAACGACGGCGAAGATTATCACGGCGTGCAATGCAAGCTTCACGACGGCAATCTCAACGCCGCGGCCACCGAAGCGGAGCTAAAGGCCGAGATCGGAAAGGCCGGCAAATTCGAGCCGCGCATCGCACACTTCATCCTGGCTACCACGGGACCGCGTGACGCGAAGATCCAGGCCGTGGTCCGGCGCCTTAACCAGCGGAAGAGAAAGCCCTTCACCGTGGATGTCATGTTCTGGGATGACATCCTGACGTTGTACGGTCAGCATCACGACATCTTCGAGCGCCATTATCCGTTTGTGGTGCCGAGCCTGCATCCACTGCACCAACTCCCCGCAGTGCCGGCGGACTTCACCGGCCGCACTGGGGAACTCCGCGGGCTCAGCAGCGCGATCCGCTCCGCCTCGCCCACGGCGGCCGCCGGGGCCGTGCTCACCGGGATCAACGGCATGGGCGGCGTCGGTAAGACGGCCCTGGCCGTGAAACTCGCGCACGACCTGGCCGCCGAGTATCCGGGTGCGCAGTTGTTCCTCGACCTCCGCGGCGTCTCGGACCCGGGGCTCGGCTTGGGACCCGTCGCCCCCGAGCAGGCCATCCAGCACGTCCTGCGCGCCTTCCTGGGGCTCGACGCCAAACTCCCCGACGATCTGCCCACGCTACAGGCAGGGTTTCACAGCCTGCTCGCGGACTTCGTGGCCAAGGGCCAACGGGCGCTCGTCCTGTGGGACAACGCGCGCGATGCCGACCAGGTCCGCCCCCTCACGCCGCCGCCGGGCTGCCTGATGCTGGTCACCTCGCGCCGGGCCTTTGCACTTCCGGGCATGATCGCGCAGCGCGTCGATCAGCTCCCGCCCGCCGACGCACGCGGCCTGCTGCACGCGATCGCCGCCAGCGCGGACCGCACCCTCAGCGATGCACAGGCCGACCGGATTGCGGACCTCTGCGGGCGGCTTCCGCAGGCCCTGCGCCTGGCCGGCGGCGCGCTGGCCAGCCGGCGCGACCTCATGCCGGACGATCTGGCCCAACGCCTCGCGGACCTCGACCAACGGCTTCAGACGCTTGACGCCTACAAGGCCGATTCGGGCGAACGCTCGCTGCGGGCGTCGATGGAGATGACCGAAGCCCTGCTGCCCGAGGAGGACCGCAGCAGGTGGCACCTGCTCGCCGTCTTCCCCGGCGAGTTGGAACCGCTCGCCGCCGCGGCCGTGTGGGGTGACGTGACGGCCGGCACGACGGCCGAAGAAGTTGCGAAGAGCGTGCCGGCGGCCCGGTCCACGCTCAGCGATATGGCCGTCTTCAACGCGCTGGAGTTCGATGAGCAGAAGAGACGGTACAAGCTCCACGACCTGGTGCGGAGCTTCCTGCTCGACCGCCTGTCCCACGCCGCGCCGCCGAACGGCGAGCCGGCCGCCATGCGTAGATTCGTCGAGCACTACGCCGCCTTCGCGGCCACGGCCAACGACGTCCTCAAGCAGAAGGAGGGATACGCGCGCGGTCTGGCCTTGTTCGACGCGGAGTGGCCCAACATCCAGGCCGCGTTTGCAGTCGCCGGCGCCCGGAGCAGCGAGCACGCATGGGCCGAGGAAGCCCTTGTGCGGCTCGCGGTTGAGTGCATCTACTGTCTTGATCTTCGGCTTCACGGCGCGGCCAAGGTCCGATGGCTGACCGCCGGCCTGGGGGCCGCGCAACGCTCGAAGAACCGCCAGGCGGAGGGCGTGATGCTGGGCAACCTCGGCATCGCGCACAAAAATGTCGGCGACGCCCGCAAGGCCATCGAGTTCTACGAGCAGCAACTCGTCATTGTCCGCGAGATCGGCGACCGCCGCGGCGAGGGCGCCGCCCTGGGCAACCTCGGCACCGCGTACGCGGCCCTCGGCGACGCCCGCAAGGCCATCGAGTTCTACGAGCAGCAACTCGTCATTGTCCGCGAGATCGGCGACCGCCGCGGCGAGGGTGCCGCCCTGGGCAACCTCGGCACCGCGCACGCGGACCTCGGTGACGCCCGCAAGGCCATCGAGTTCTACGAGCAGGACCTGGTCATCGCTCGCGAGATCGGCGACCGCAGCGGCGAGGGCGCCGCCCTGGGCAACCTCGGCAACGCGCACGCGGACCTCGGCGACGCCCGCAAGGCCATCGAGTTCTACCAGCAGCCCCTCGTCATCGCCCGCGAGATCGGCGACCGCCGCGGCGAGGGCACCGCCCTGGGCAACCTCGGCAGCGCACACGCGGACCTCGGCGACGCCCGCAAGGCG
>JAZDKM010000331.1:0-11129 GCA_043803085.1 Planctomycetota bacterium | reverse complement strand
GGCTGAGAACATAAAACGCTACTGGATGCCAGGTGCTCATCTGATCCGGCCGCGCCGGGACCGTGGGTGGGGATATCTGACCAGCCGACCGGGCACAGCGCAGCAAGGCCAGCAACAACACCAGATGGGCCGCAATCCCGGCTGACATCCGCCCCCAGGAAGCGTCGTTCGCCGGGGGGACCCCCAGCAGCGGCCAGAGCGACATCGCCACGGCAACGACCAAGCCCCCGACGCCCGTGACGAGCGAGAAGCGGCGGTTGACCGGCACCAGGCGCCCGGCGGTCGTCCAGGCCGGATCCGTCCCCGGCCTAACGCCCGAAGGGAGGAGCGCCGAGTGCTGAGGGCTGAGTCGGTTCGGAGCGGCGTCTTCCTCGGGCCGCTCCCTGACGGTCGCGGTTCGGTTCTCGGTCGCGGTTCGGTCCTCGTCGCGTTGTTGTTGCCAGACCTGGGCGAGCCAAGTCCAGAACCAGGTCATCAACCCCAGGGCGAAGACCACTGCGTTCAAGAGCACTGGACAGTGCCGGGGGCGGTCGGACGAATCCAGGGGGACAAAGGCGGTGGCCAAAGTGCAGACCGCCAGCGTGAGCAGCCCCAACGCGAGGTCAGCCAGGCCCCGGCTCCAGACCTGCCCGACTTGCACGAGGAGCACGGCCGCACCCGCCACCGCAGCCGCTGAGCGAAGAAGGGCTCCCGCCCGGTAGCCGACCGGCCAAGCTTCGAAGGGCATGAGCAGTGGATAGCCGATCAGGAACACGAGGAGCAGGCCGACGCCACCGCCGGCGAGGCGGACGCCGGGCCACGAGGGTATGGGCCTGAGCAGGCGCGAAGGGTCCGAGATCAGGAGCGCGCGACGCCGGCGGGTGCGCCACACCTCCTCCGCGACGGCAAGGACGCTGAGCGTCAGGGGAGGCAGAAGCGTGGCCAGAAGCCAACCGAGGCCGAGCGGCAGGTCTCGCTCGACCACCACCATCTGGGAGAAAGGAAGTGCGCAGCGCTCCACTTACGGCCGTTTCGTGATCCGCGCGGGTTAAATCCCGCGGCTTTGAGCCTGTCCCACACCCACTAGTGCTCCAACGCAGCTTGAGTTTCGGGTGTGCCACTGCTCTGTGAGCAGTGCTTTCCAGGAAGACTCCTGCGACCGGCACTGCCGAGACGGCAGTGGCACACGAGTGGGCTCGACTCCGAACCCGCAGGCTAAGGTGCGTCGGAGCACTAGGTAGGCTCTTACGCCGGTTGCTTGGCGGTTTTGGGCGGTGGCGTCTCGGCGCCGGGAAGATTCAGCCGGACGGCCTTCTTGTCGCCCTTATAGGCCGAGAGGACCTCGGCCCGGCTATCGACCCATTCGCGCAGTTGGGCCCGCACCTTGGGAAGCACCAGTTCCGCGTCGGGCAACTCGGGCACGGCCGCCTTGGGCCAGTCGAATATCAGATAGCCGCAGTAGATGATGCCCCGCAGCAACTCGATCATGCGGCGGAGTTCCACGTTACCGATGCCGGGAACCCTGAAACCGCCGAAGCCGCCCCGGTCGTCGAACGCCCCATCGCAGACGTGGACCAGCTTGATCCGCGTGCCCAGCCGCGGCACCGAAACCGTCGGACGCTCCAGTTGCATCATCGCCGTGCACGCATTCCAGCAAGCCGCCACGGCCGGGTGGGCCACGTGGTCGAGCACGAACCACAAGTCCTGGCTGCCCACATAGTCACCGCCGTTCTCCACCACCAGGGTCACGTGCTGCCGGGCCGTCGGGAGAGCAAGCCCCTCAAACATGGAGGCCAGGCGGGCGAGGGTGCGGTGGCGGTTGTCTCCTCGAGGGATGGTACCGATCGGCACACGGACAAAGGGGCAACCTAGCCGGCCGGCCAACTCGACCACTTCCAGAATGTGCTCGCGGCTGTGGGTCACCTCCCTGGCGTTGTAGGACTCCAGCGTTTCGCGCGTGCCCAGGCAGACGAGCTCCACGCCCTGGTCGGCGAACAGACGTTTGACGGCGTCGGGGTCGGCGGTCAAGGCACGGACGGCGGGCAGATGGGTCTCGCCTTGCAGCGTACCCAACTCCACGCCGTCGAAACCCCACTCCGCCGCCTTCCGGACGATGGTGGTCAGGTCCCACTCCGGACAGACCCGCGAGGTAAAGCCGATTTTCATGACACCTCCCGCACCTGCAAGACTCAGCCCTGCTAGTGGGTTCTGCTGCGCTGCGCTCCACCCACCCTACAGCCCGGTCACGCTCCTCCCCGCGCCGTCCCGAAAGCGCGATGACAAGATACGGTATCACAAGCCTTCCAACCGCGTCAAATGCCGGGCAGGGCGGAGCGTCCGAGGCAGGTGGGGCAAGAGGTTTTGGCAAACCGGGAGGGCGAGGCTCCTGCTGGGAGGGCAAGACCCCTGCTGGGAGGGCAAGGCTCCTGCTGGGAGGGCGAGGCCCCTGCTGGGAGGGCGAGGCCCCTGCTGGGAGGGCGAGGCCCCTGCTGGGAGGGCGAGGCTCCTGCCGAGCCGTTTGATTCGGCTCGCCGGGAGGCTCGCCCTCCCGGTTTGGCAACGTCTCGTTCCACACCCGCCGAAACAGGCCTTAGCGGGCTATTGAGGTTTCCTGACCGGCGCCAAGCCACTACTATACCCGGTCATGACCATGCTATTCGACACCCGCAGATACCTGTCCAACTTCGACAGCGCTCGTACCGGGCACGTGTTCACCGACGTGTTGGTGATCGGCAGCGGTGCGGCGGGCGCCCGGGCCGCCCTCGAAGCCGCACCCTATGCCGACGTCATCCTCATTACCAAGCGGACCCTGGAAGATACCACCACGCGCTGGGCCCAGGGAGGCATCGCCGCCGTGACGGCCGCTGAGGATTCACCCGCCCGACATCGGGACGATACCCTCGCCGTCGGCTGCGGGCTGAACGATCCCGCCGCGGTGGAATTGACCGTGCGCGAAGGGCCGGCCGAGATCCGCCAACTGCTCGAATGGGGCATCCACTTCGACCGGTCCGACGGTGAGTTGGCCCTCACCCGCGAGGCCGGCCACAGCGTGGCCCGCATCCTGCACGCCCACGGCGACTCCACCGGACGGGCGCTGATGGACACGCTGGCCCGTAAAGTCCGTGCTCAGGCACGTCTGCGCATCTTCGAGCACTGTTTCGTCATCGACCTGTTGACCACCGAGCGCGGCTGCGTCGGGGCCATAACCTACCACGAGAAGTTCGGCCACCAACTGGTTTGGGCCAAGACCGTCGTGCTCGCCGGCGGCGGGTGCGGGCGGCTGTACCGCGAAACCACCAACCCCGACTTGGCCACCGGCGACGCCCTCGCCCTGGCGTACCGTGCGGGGGCGCGCCTGCGGGACATGGAGATGATTCAGTTCCACCCCACGGCGTTGTACATCGCCGGGGCCAGCCGGGCGTTGATCTCCGAGGCGGTCCGAGGCGAGGGAGCGCGGCTGGTGGACCGAAACGGGCAGCGGTTTATGCCCGAGTTCCACCCCGACGCCGAGTTGGCCCCCCGCGACGTGGTCAGCCGGGCGATTGTCACCACGCTGGCCCGCACCCACGCCACCTGTGTCTACCTGGATGTGCGACACGTTTCCAAGGCGGATTTTGCCCGGCGGTTTCCGTACATCACCCAGTGTTGTGCCGAGTTCGGCATCGACGTGGGCCGCGACCCGATTCCCGTCCGCCCCGCCGCCCACTACCTGATCGGCGGCGGCGTCACGGACTTGCAGGCCCGCACCTCCGTCCCGCGCCTTTATGCCTGTGGCGAATGCGCCAGCACCGGTCTGCACGGGGGCAACCGCTTGGCGAGCAATTCGCTCATCGAAGGCCTGGTCTTCGGGCGCATCGCGGGCGCGGAGGCCGGCCGCGAAGCAGCGCGCCAGACCGGACCCGCCGGACCCGCGGACCTGCGCAACCTCACTCCTCCCTCTCCCAAAACCCACCTGGACCTGGCGGACATTACCAACAGCCTCAAGAGCCTCATGTGGCGGAATGTCGGCATCGAGCGGCACGGGGATCGGCTGCGCGAGACGCTCGAGATTATCGAGTTTTGGGGACGCTTCGTGCTCGACAAAGTCTTCGACACACCGGCCGGCTGGGAAGTCCAGAACATGCTCACCGTCGGGCGCATGATTGCCCTGAGTGCCCAGCGCCGGGAGGAATCGCGCGGGGCCCACTTCCGCTCGGATTATCCGCAGACCGTCGACCTCGCCCCGCCGTATCACGTGGACGTCCGCCGATCGGACGCCGCCCTGACTCTGGAGAGGACGCCGGTACGATCAAGTGGGTGACCCGCCCGGGTGGCATGGCCAAGCTCGCCGACGGCGAGCGCCGCCATGCCCAAGCGTTCACCTGTTCGTTGTGTTCAGCATGGCGGCGCCCACCTTACGGTGGGCTTGGCCATGCCACCCACCGTACGGCGAAGGCCACGGCGGCAGAACACGAAACCCGGCAGAAAAAGGCTCCTGACCCTTCTTCTTCCGGTGGGCGATGCCCACCCTACTCCGTGCCGCCGTGCTCACGCAAGAACCGGGCCAGGTTCTCGTGCCGGTTCTGCACCGCGTAATGCAGTGGCGTGGCGCCGCCCGCGTCTTTGGCGTTGACCTCGGCGCCCTTCGTCAGCAGCAGGTCGGCGACTTTGGCGAACTCGCCATGGGCATCGATGTCCCGCTCTTCCTCGGGACCGGCCGCGAGAACGTGCAGTGGAGTCATTCCCGTGGCACTTCTGGCGTTGACTTCGGCGCCGTGGGCCAGGAGCACTTCCGTCGCTTCCTTACGGAACCGCCGCGCGGCGGCGTGTAAGGCGGTTTCCTCATCCTTGTCGGCCGCGTTGACCCCAGCGCCGCGCTCGAGCAACTGTTCCATGACTGCCGAGTGGTTACCCGTTGCGGCGTAGTGCAGCGGGGTCCGGCCCCACTGGTCCTGAGCGGCAAAGTCGGCTTTGGCCTCCAGGAGCAGGTCCAGCACGGCCTTGCGCCCCTTGAACGCCGCCGCGTGCAAGGGGGTCAGGCCTTCCGCGTCGGGGGCGTTGGGATCGGCCCCGCCCTTCAGCAACATGGCCACAATGGCCGGACGGGCGGCATCGTCCTTATCGCTGCCGAGGTCCGCGGATGCTGCGATATTCAAGGGCGTCATGCCGCGTTTGTTCCGGGCCTTGACGTCCGCCTTGGCCGCGAGGAGTAACTCGGCCGTCTCGGGGCGCATCTGGCGGACGGCCAGGTGCAAGGGCGTTTCGAGTTGCTTGTCCGTCGCGTTCACGTCGGCCCCGCGGGCGATGAGCAATGCCATCACCGCCGGATTGCGTCCCAGGGCGGCGGCGTGCAACGGGGTCTGCTCCACGCGGTTCCGGGAGTTGAGCAGTCCCGGGGCCGCGTTCAGCAGGGCTTCGACCCGCGGGAGCTCGCCGGCCTGGGCGGCGGTATGCAGGTCCAGCGCGTCGCCGGCCAAGGCGAGCACCGTCCCGCTGAGCAACATGGCCGCCGCGACCAGAAACACCTTTGCCGTATTCATCGTCGATCTCACTGTGTGAAAGGGGCTTATGCGTTATCCCTCTGTCGTGGCTATTCCGCTCCCTGACGGTCGCGGCTCGGTTTTCGCATCGGCTCCTTGTCCTTACTCTTCCACTAGTTGCCGGGGCCGGAGGCGTCCAGCAACGGAACAAACTCGGCGAAGTCCGGTAGGTCCACGGTGGCGTCCCCATCGAAATCAAAAGCGGCCTTGCATTCCGACGAGGGCGACGACCCGAAGCAAAGCTGGAACCACCCAAAGTCGACCAGGTCCACGTCCGTATCGCCGTCATAGTCGCCGTCGGCCGTGGGCGGCGCGACGACCGAGAAGACCGCGTCGCTTTCGTCCCAACTCCCGTAGCCTCCGTCCTTGTAGGACCGGACCCGGACCTTGTAAGTGGTGCCGGGATTCGTCGGCGTCCAGGGTGTAGACATCGCGCCCGGAGCGGTCAGGGCGATGATGTCGGTCCAGACCGTGCTGTCGGTGGTGAGCTGGAGGTCGTCAACCCAGGCGGTGTCGCTGCCGGAGGACACCGAGATGTCCTTGATGTATTCCCACTTCAACACGTGAGTGCCGGGGGTCAGGGTGGTGGAGTACTGCTCGAAGGCCGACATGATGCCGGACCGGTGGACCTTCCGGACACCGTCCTCATAGAAGTTGAACCAGTCATAGTTGGCTTCCGAACTCACCTTAAACCAAAACGACAGCGGTCCACCGTCGGCGGTCCGCGTCATCCACGTTTGTTGGCTGTGGGTGATGGTGCCGGCCTTGGCTGAACGAGAACCGCTGTGCGCGGAAGTGGTGGAAGTCACCCAGGGGGCGTTGCCGCCGGTCGTGTAGTCCGGCCCTAGACTAGTCCGCTCGAAGCCGTCGCTGACCGTGCCGCTCGAAGCGTAGTTTTCGGTGTATTGCACCTGATACTGGGCCGCCGGGTTACCGATCCAGGTGACCGTCGTGGGCACCCCAGCGGTGAGCATTTCCCCGCCGTTGGGCGAGACCACGAGTGGAGCGCCGTACATGGGCACGTCCAGGCGCGTCGCGTCGCCCGACGTGACCACCACGTTGGTCCGCGTCTCCGAGTCATACCCGCCGGCCGTGAACGTCAGGCTATAGGTACCGGGCAAGAGCATCCGGTGGTAGTCGCCCACGTCGGGGTCGGTATAGACGTCGTGGTCGCGGCCCACCACGCGGACCGTGGCGAGCACCGGACTGCCCGTGACGCCGTCCGTGACCAGACCCCGGATGCCTATCAGGGTAGTCTCGATGTAGGCCTGCATGGACTCGCGGTTGTCGTTCCAGAGCGTCGGAATCTGCGAGGCGGAGGGCTCCTTGGTGTTGCCTAACTCGATGGTGACCTCGTTCCCGCCCATGTAGCGGTAGTCCCAGTCCTGCATGCCGCCGGAGATCGCATACCAATCCGCTCCGTTGGTGATGCCGTGGTAGAAGGAGGGGTTGTTCCACATGGGCAGGTTGTACTGCGAGTACTCCTCGCTGATCCAGATGAACATGTCGTCATCCGGGGTGGGAGAGTAGACCGAGCCCATGCCGTCGTTGTCGAAGGGGTAGTTGGCCACCAAGGCCCCGCCGTGGAAGTTGGCCGCCTGCGTGAACGACCGCCCGAAGCTCCAGTTCATGATCACCGCGGTTTCGACTTGGCGGCCGGCCGTCGTGTTGGGGTCACCCTCGGTCCCTTCTGGGAAATCGCGGTTGAGGTCCACGCCGTTGTTGTTGTAGCGGCTGCGCGGGCTGCGGTCGTAGCCGTCGGGGTTCATCAAGGGGACGATCCACAGCTCGACCTCGTTCACGATGTTGGTGGCCTGCGGGTCCGTACCGTAGTTGGTGAGCAGGAAGTCGATCAGCATCATGCACATCTTGGTGCCAACAATCTCATCCCCGTGCATGGTGGCGATGTACTTGAATTCGGGTTCGTCCTCTTCCACCAGGACGTCATCCGAGATGCGGATCGCCCAAAGATGGCGGCCTCCCACGCTCAGCCCCAGATCGTACCGCTTGCACAGGTTGGGGTAGGTGGTCTCGTAGGTCTGCAAGGCCGGGCCGATCTCGCTATAGGTGGGCCACGTATCCGCCGCGACCGGCCTCGTTCCGAGCGTGAGCCATGCTCCTGCAACCAGCACCATGACGTAGCTGAGTTTCATATTCCCACTCCAAGTTGCGCGGGGTGCAGCGCGTGAAAGTTCACGGACCCAGTATAGCAGGTCGGGGGGCACGCCTGGCAAGGGCTTTGAAGGGCCGGAACGGATATTCGTGGAGAAAGTTAAGCGAGGCTGCGAAGATTGCGTGGCCACTTTGGATCGGCCGGTTCCCTCCAAAGCTGTCGAAGCCGGGATCGGCCGGCGAGGACGCCGGCCGCTACTTCGCTAAGTATGGAGTACCCACACCCCCAAGGCTCGCTACGCTCGCTCTGGGCTTCACTACGAGGCCGGCTGGGAGGTCGGCGCGGGCTTCTCCTCCTTCGCTTTCTCCTGGGTTTCCACCTTGGTCGGGACCGCGGTCACGGTAAACGAACGCTCCGGCGTATAGTATTTCTTGAACGCCGTCTGAACCTCTTCGGCGGTCATGCGGGCGTAGGCCTCCTTCTCCCGCTTCTCCTCGTCCAGGCTGCGGCCGTGCAAACCCAGGTACTCCAGAATGCCCCACCAATAACGCGGCTCGCGCATCTCGGTGTCGAGGTTGTTGGCGATTTGCAGCTTGGCGTTTTCCAGCTCCTCGGCGGTCGGGCCCGAGTCGACAAAGGCCTGGAAGGTCTTGTGGATTTCGTCGGCCAGCCGGTCCGCGTTATCGGGGTCGCACATGGAACCGGCCTGGAACAGACCGGAGTCCCGGTAAATCCAACTCGGGCGGGTCATGGCCCTGATGGAGTACACCAGGGACAGCTCCTCGCGCACGTGTTTGATCAGCCGGCTGCTGAGGATGTTGGCGGCCACCTGCAGAGCCCGGGCATCCTCGTGTTGGCGACCTTCACAGCCCACAAAGCCCGCCATCGCCACCGCTTGTGGTGAGATGGTCTCGACCTTGACCTGGCGCTTCAGCGGGCCGGTGTTCCGGCCTAGACGACGCAGACCGTCCAGGTGTTCCGTGGACCGCTTCCGCGCCGGCAGCGACCCCACGTACTTCTGGATCAATGGCATGGCCTCCTCCAGATTGAGGTCTCCGACCACCGCTACCTCGATCGGCGCCTCGTGGCAGAGCCGATCGAACCAGGTCTGGGCCTCTTTGGGGTCCACGGCCTCGACCTTTTCTTTGGTCATCACGAGCCGGCGCGGATCGCCCCCGCTCAACAGGTCCTGCAGCACCTCGAAAGTCTTGTAGAAGAGATTGGTCTGGTTCTGCTCAATCTCCTGAATCCGCGCACGCTTCCATTTGTCGAAGGCAGAGGCCTCGATCTTCCCGTCGGTCAGCAGGGCGTGGGCGAGTTGCAGGCCGGTCTCCAGATCTTTGGGAGAACCGGACACCGTGAGGGTGAAGGCATCATCCACGCCGCTGGCGGCGGACACCTGGATGTTCTTGCCGGTCATCAGGTCCCGAACGTTGGTGGAGGTCAGGCGGCTGGTCGCCGCTTGATTGACGGCCAAGCCGGCGACTTCCGTCACGCCGACGTTCTTCGCGGTCTCCTCGATGACCCCGCCGGCCAAGCTGATGCTCACCATCACCAGGTCCTTCTTGTAGTCCATGAATCGGTGGTGCACGCGGACGCCGTTTTCCAGCCAGGCGCTGGTGATCTGCAGGTCCTTGTCGACAGCGCTCTCCACGACTTTGCCCGGCTCGGGGAGCTTGGCCAACAGGTCGGTCGGGACGTCCTCGACCTTGGGCGCTTCCAGCTTGCGCGCCCAGGCCGCCCGCGCCGCGGCCAATACGTCGTCCCGCGGCGGGACCTTCACTGCGGCGCTCTCCGGCAACTCCAGAACGTAGGCGAAGCTGCCGGGCTTGAAGTGGCCCGCGAAGGTCTCGTTCACCTGTGGCAGTTGCACGCCCGGAAGCATCTCCTGAAGCAGGTCGAGCTCCTGCTGCGCGGAGAGCACGGGTTCCTGGTTGTTCACTGCGGAGACCATCGCGAAGCCCACGCGGCGCGCGTTGCGGGTCGGCTCCTGGCGAACGGCCTCCTCGGCGTCGGCGAGGATTTCTTTCTTGGCTAGGTCGAGTTCGCGCTGGTTAAAGCCGAACTCGCGGGCCCGATTGATCTCCATGACCAGCTCTTCCAGCATTGTCTCCCACTTCTTGGGCTCGCCTTCGGCCGAGCCGACCACCAGCAGTCCGTCATGGAACATGTCCATGATGCTCGCCCCGGCCTGCAGATAACTGGCCTCGCCCTTTTGCAGCCGCTCCTCGCACCGACGGCCGAAGATCCAACTGCCGATGCGCTCGACCAGCTCCTGGCGCCACTGCTCGCTGGTCACCGTGGGGGGGCGCCTCGGCCCCAGGTTGAACAGTTCGATGCTACCCTGCACCAACTCGGGATCGGTGACCACGATGGCCCGCTCGCGGGTGAAGGGTTTGAACTCGGCGCGCTCCTGAGAAGCGCCCGGAACCTGCGCTCGGTACTCGCTGAACCATTTCTTGATCAGCGGAACGACGTCGTCGGCCTTGGCGTCGCCCGCCAGAATGACGGTGATGTTCTCCGGCCGGTACCAGGCACGATAGTAGGCCTCGAACTCACTCCGCGGAGCGTGGGCGATGACCTCCTCCTTACCGATGGGCAAGCGCTGGGCGAGGCGCGAGCCCTCGAACAATTCCGGCCAGAGCTTGTCGCGCAGGCGCTCCTGATAATCCTGCCCCGTGCGCAACTCCTCGAGGATCACCCCGCGCTCCTTGTCAATCTCCTCGTTGGACAGCAGCGCGCGGAACGCGTAGTCGCTGAGGGTCATCAACGTCTTGTCCAAGGTTTCAGTTTTGGCGTCGGGGGTGAACAGCAGGTACACGGTCCGCTCGAAGCTGGTGGAGGCGTTGAGGTCGGCCCCGAACTCCATGCCGATGCTCTCGAAGAACTTGATCAACTCGCCGGGGGCAAAATGCTCCGTGCCGTTGAACATCATGTGTTCCATGAAGTGGGCGAGGCCGCGCTGCGCTTCGCTCTCGTTCAGCGATCCGGTGCGCACGTGCATCATCAAGGCCATCTTGCCCGGCGGGTTGTCGTGCTGGCGGAACATCCAGGTCACGCCGTTGTCCAGCTTGCCGGTGAGAATCCGTTCGTCATGGGGCAGCGGGCCGCCCACGAGGGATGCGGCGCCCAGTCCGACCAGCGCGAACCCGAAAGCGGAGACCGTCAGTCGTTTATTCATGCACATCTCCTTCAAAAAGGGGACATTCTACATTTCGCCGGCCGGCCGCGCCGCTGACGCCTTCGCGCCGGCGGAATCAGGTAGCATAACCCGTGACGCCCGGGCGGGGAACGGGCCGAAACGACCGAAACGTCAGAAGTTGTCCGCGGGAGTGCTCCCCTTTTCTCACCCCCGGATGGTGGGCCGGCGGGGCGAGTTTTGGTATCCTGCCCGACGATGGTTCCGTTCCGTATCGAAGTTTTCTGGCTGGGGATCAACAATCTGCGGCTGCACAAGCTCCGCGCGGCCCTGACGGCCATGGGCATCATCTTCGGCGTCGCCGCGGTGATTTGCATGC
>JAZDKM010000330.1:0-2034 GCA_043803085.1 Planctomycetota bacterium | reverse complement strand
GGGATCGTGGCGGTCGATGGAACGGCCACCACGTTCATGCGGTCGGATGGCGCCCCGGCTCTGGACGTGTCCATCTCCCCGGCGTGGACCGGGACGCATCTGTGGAAGCGGACCACTGACGCCGTCGCCGGGTGGGAGATTCAAGACCAAGACGGGAATGTCATCGTCAACGTGGACTCAGTCAACAACCGGGTAGGCATCGGGACCGCGACTCCTGCCGCGACCTTGGACCTGGGTGCTGGTGGTCAAATCCAGTTCCCGGCGACCCAGAACCCCTCCTCTGGCGCGAACGTGCTGGACGACTATGAGGAAGGCACGTGGACGCCGGTCATTGGTGGAAGTGGCGGAACATCTGGGCAAACCTATACGAACCAGTATGGCTATTACACCAAATGTGGAGACGTGGTCGTCGCTCAATGGTGGGCATCCCTGTCAAACAAGGGAACGATCACTGGAGATGTTCAGATTCAGGGGTTGCCCTTCGTTGCATGCTCGGCGAACTTCGCTTACCACTATGGGTCGATATCTTTCGCTAACTTGGCTACGAATTGGAATCTACTGCAGTTACAAACATGGTTGGGCAGCTCGGCGGCTTTTGTGGTAGGACTAAAAGCCGCAGGCACGAGTAGCCAGAACAACACGTCAACTGCTGATATTGCGAACATCACATCGATAATGGGAACGGTAGTCTATAAGGCTGGATAGCTGTATGCTCACAGAAAGAACCGTCTACGACCAAATCACCATCCTTGAAGACGGCCAGATCCAGCTCCGCCGGGCACGAGTCATCCTTGACGGTGGCGTAGAGATTCATCGCGCCTACCATCGACAAGTGTTGGAGCCTGGACAGGATGTGAGCACGCTGAGCACCGACGACAAGGGCACCGTGGACCTTGCCAAGCGTGTGCAAGACGTGTGTGCAGCGGTCTGGTCCCCCGAGGTGGTGAGTGTGTTCAAGAAGAAGAAGGCAGAGTCGCAGTCGAGCCTGCCGAGCCAGAAATAGCCGGAACGTGGTGTACTAGCAGCAGAGGACACATCCATGCCGTCCACATCTCCCTACAGCGTCCCCGACCCGACCGCCGGTGAGGAGTTTGCGATCTCCCCGGCATGGCGGGCGGCGTTTAACCTGCGGAATCCGAAGGTCGCCAAGGACTCCGCGCTCACCGCAGACCAGATCGCGGCGTTCGGCGGGGACACGACGGTGGACTACCCCACGACAGCCCGGTCCCGGACCGAGAAGCCGCTCCCCGGCGATCCCGATTATCAGCGGGCACCGCCGACCGGGGGGCCGGGAACAGGACAGCCCACAGGACCGGCTGCCCCGACACTGCCAACGGCACCTACGACACCGGAACAGGAAACTGTCCCCGACTGGGCCACCTACTCCCCCGGCATGTCCCCCGATGCCTACTTCTGGCAGATTGTGCGTGGATCCGGCTTGAAGGGCGCACAGAGCGACCCGACCGTGCTCAACACGATCGTGGACTACATGAAGAAGGCGGGGTTCAACGTCGAGGCCAACAAAGACCCGCACGGCTATTACAAGGGGATCAACCTCGATGGAGCATTTGTCAAGCTCCTTGATGGCAGCGACAACTGGATATGGGAGACTGGCGGCGACACGGGCGGGGGCGAGGGTGGCGGAGTTGAGTTCGCTGGAGGCGGCGGGGTAGCAGGCGCCGGGGGTGGCGGGTACACCTACCAGCCCGGCACGACCACCCGCGACCCACGCGGCACGGCCCTCTACGACTTCCTGATGAAGCGGGCGCAGCAGGGACTGGACGTGGACCCGAACGACCCCGTCATCAAGGGACAGGTGGAACCCTACAACGCACAGCTCCAGCGGGATGCCCGCACCTACCTCTCGCAGGTCGCGGAGTCGGGCAACCCCTACGCCAACATCACGGCTGAGACGCGGACGGCAGGCGAGCAGGTTGGCCAACGGACCGCTAGCTATCTGGGATCACTCATGCAGGCCGAACTGAGCGCCCGCCGCACGGAGATCGAGAATGCCCTTACGAACGCTCGCCAGCT
>JAZDKM010000329.1:0-2786 GCA_043803085.1 Planctomycetota bacterium | reverse complement strand
GCGGAGGCGCATGGTCGCGGGCTGGACGCTCTCTCCGTGCCCGCGCATGTCGAGGGCCAGCACGGCGAAGCCGGCCTCGTGCAGCTTGGGAATCAGCGGTCGCCAGGAAGTGCGGTCCGAGCGGTAAATGTGGAGCAGAATTACGGCGGGGGCCCGTCCCGCGGCCTCCGGCGGATAGTAGTCACCGACCATCTCCACACCGTCTTCGGTGGTAAAATGGGCCGGTTCACGCACCGGCTCGGAGGCAGCCAGGCTGATCCCGGCTAACCCTAACATCGTCGTGAGTGTGAGCAAGCTCGTTTTCACGGTCGTTTTTCCTCAGGCTCTGTGTTCTTTGGGCCCTCAGTAACGAGTAACCTCAGCCAAACCGATGACAACCCGCCGGAAGATACCGGTTCTCAGGGGCTTTGACCACCTCGGCCCATGTAGGGCCGACACGCTCAGGCCCAACGTTGTTTCAATCTTCGAGTCCCGCACCTTGAAGAAGGGGGGATGTCACCCTCTCTTAAAGTGCCACTTGCAAATGGGTTTGTTTGGTAATTTTCGTTTTTCCGCGGCATAGTCCATCTCCGAGCGACGTTTGGCGTTAACGCCCCTATATAGCACGTGAGGGGCGCTCATTGACTAGAGGGCTTCAAACGATCAGCCGGGCTCACCCGCTGAGGCGAACCAGACTACGAAATGCGTCGGGCGGAGCCCGACCTACGGTGCTTCAGATCATCTGAATGTAGCGAGGAACTCGCGCGCGATTCGCGGGGCATCTTCGCTCTTGGCTTTGATGTCGGGTAAGACGCCGCGGCCCTCCACG
Organism: Planctomycetota bacterium; assembly: GCA_043803085.1. Taxonomy (GTDB): domain Bacteria; phylum Planctomycetota; class Phycisphaerae; order UBA1845; family UBA1845; genus JAAEQG01. The sequence continues at coordinate 1,978 of JAZDKM010000329.1, read as the reverse complement.
CGGACGCCGTGCGCAGTGCGGTAGTCGGCAGTCGGCGTAAACAGCTTCCAACCCTGCCCGAGATCGAAGTATTGCCCCGAGAGCATGGCCCCCGGGGTGGGCTCGCCGACGAGCGTCACCCGGGCCAATTCCCGGAGTCCGGCCACCAGGGCCTCCGCCGCCGAGGCGACCCGGCCGTTGATGAGCACGGCGACCACACCGGCGTATCGCGGTGCAACCGGCTCAACCCGCCATCGAATGGCGCCGTGCTCATCGAGCAGCCCCAGCAACTCGTCCACGGAGTCCACCCAGGTGATCGCGGGAAACTCTTCAAGTTGGCCGGCCAGCACTTTCGCACGCCCTTGGCGCGTGAAGAACACGCCCGCGTCGGCTGGCGAATCGATCAGGTGCGCCGCCACTCGCGCCGCCACGAAAGTTCCTCCGGGATTGTCGCGCAAATCGATAATCAGTCCGCGCGGCTCAAGCTTAGCGATCTCGGTAAACGCGGCGTCGATGGCGTCGGCACTGTCCTCGTCGAAATGCCTGATGCGCAGCGTGGCGATTCCGTCCGCTTCGGTGAGCGTAACGGCCTCGGCGGGAATCGCGGGCGAGATGAACGAAGTGGAGGTGAATCGATCCTCGAACTGCGGATCGAGCTTGCGGTCAAGATAAAGGTGCGAGAACTCCAGATGACGCGCGGCGAAGAACCAGCCCACGACGAACTCCGCGTCGTCCCGGGCAACGCCGGCCACCCTGCGGAGATGCCTTAAACAGGCTTGCGTACCGGGGGCCTTGTACAAGTTCGGATCGAACAGATGCTCGGCGAGGACCGCATCGATCCGATCCACCAGCTTCTCGAAATCCGTGGTCGGGTAGTCCTCGACGGAGGCGGGCTCCACGGTGAGCAACCCGAAGAGCTGTCCATTACTCGGGGAGCGTAGCTCAACCGGCTGATCGAGAGAGTACAGCTCCGCACCCAGGTTCGCTCGGGGAGAACGCACCGTGCCGCGCACCGGACCGTCCTCCCGCGGGGCCGGGCTGACCCAGTGCAGGAACGCGCCGCCGGGCGCGCGCTTATCCCCGAAAATGTCGAGGAAGAAACCTCCGACCCCGCCGAGCATCTCCGCGGCGGCGCCGGGCCGGCTATTCGCCCGGAAACCGTCTTTGGTCGGCTTCGCGGCCATCAGCGCGGTTGTGGAGCCGCTGAAGGGCCCCATCCCCGGCACGTGGGAGGTCACCGCGTACAGCCCCCGCGGCGTTCCCTGCATCACGCCGGGGGGCTGATTCTGGTGTGACACCAGACCACCGCAACCACCCAACAGCGCCACCGTCAGCACGGTGAGGAATGGACAGACTCGCCGATACGTCATAACAGCAGCTCCGTCACAGAGCGGACCTTATAGATCGTACTCGTGCCAGCGTTGGGTCACCAGTTCCTTAACGTCGTCGGTCATTTCGATTTCGCCGGGGATCTTGCGCGTCGCGTCGATGCCCATCTTGGCCCCGGAGCCGTACTGGGGCGAGGCGTGGTCCAGAATGTCCCGGGGGCCGTCGATCAGCATGGTGTCGCGGCGCGGGTCCCAGTTGGCCCCCACGTGGAACCACACGTCGTGCTCATCGTGCACGTTGACGTGCTCGTCCACCACGATGATCAGTTTGGTGAACATCATCTGGCCCGCACCCCAGAGGGCGGACATTTACCGTGGAGAAACCCGGCAAAGAGCAGTTCGCTCACGTCGGGCGGTAGCGGGCAGGTGGCGGCGTAGGGCAGCACTGACTCGCCGCCGAATACGAGCGCCAGCGGCATGGGCTCGCCGCGCGCGGCGTACTTGCGAAAGTTGGCTGCCCCGTCGTGGTGCATGTCGTTGAACAGCGCGGGGTCGCGCTGGGCGACGCGCTCGCGGAGGCGCATGGTCGCGGGCTGGACGCTCTCTCCGTGCCCGCGCATGTCGAGGGCCAGCACGGCGAAGCCGGCCTCGTGCAGCTTGGGAATCAGCGG